>JBKPRH010000029.1:0-18900 GCA_046765795.1 Acidobacteriota bacterium
CGCGAGCCCGAGGCGGCTGTCGGTCGGCTCGCCGTTGATGAGGAACTGCGAGCCGATCGGCGCCGCATTGGCAGCATTGGCGCCGTCGCTGCCGCGCTCCTCGCCGACGACGAACAGCAACGCGATGCGCGTCTCGCCCGCCGCGCGCAACCGTTCGGCCGCCGTTACCTGCGCGGCGAGGATCCCCTTCGCGTCACACGCACCGCGGCCAAACACCAGACCGCGTTCCTGATGACTGGGATAGAACGGCGGCACGCAGTCGAAGTGCGTCGAGTAGACGACCCCTGGCGGCGTGCCGAGATGAGCGTAGACGTTGAAGCGGTCGTCCGTGACCGGCTGCTCGACGACCTCGTACCCAAGATCGCGGAGACGACGGGCCAGCCAGCGGCCGGCCTCTCCTTCGCGTCCGGTTGTGGAATCGATATCGACGAGACTGCGTGTCAGCTCGACGGGATCAATCGTCTGCATCTACACGCGATCTACACGCGCGCTGCGGCACCGAGCATTTTGAGCTGCTGCAGCACGTGCATGACCTTCTCGCGCGCGCCGGGGCTCGGCGGGACCATCGGCAGACGATAGCTCTCCTCGATCAACCCCATCGCCGCCATCGCCGCCTTGCAGGGAATCGGATTGGTCTCGATGAAGTTGACCTGAATCAACGGCAGCAGCCAGTGATGCAGCTTGCGCGCGGCAGCGAAGTCGCCCTTCTCGCACAGCTCGACGATCTGCGCCATTTCGGCCGGCGCTTCGTTCGACGCGACCGACACCACGCCGCGTCCGCCGACCGCCATCGCCACCACGGTCAACGGATCGTCGCCGCTCAGGAGATGGAAACCTTCAGGCGCCTCGATGATGATCGTGGACCAGTGCTCGACGTTGTTCGCGGCTTCCTTCGTCGCCACGATGTTGGGAATCTGCGCCAGCCGCAGTGTCGTCTCGACCGACATGTTGACGGCGGTGCGCGTCGGCACGTTGTAGAGCACGATCGGGATGCGGACGCTTTCGGCGATCGCCTTGAAGTGCTGGTAGAGACCTTCCTGCGTTGGCTTGTTGTAGTACGGCGTGACCGAGAGCAGTCCGTCGGCGCCGACGCGTTCCATGTCACGCGCCAGCTCGATCACCTCACGGGTGTCGTAGCCACCGGCGCCGGCCAGCACCGGCACGCGGCCGTTCGCTTCTTCGACGACCAACTCGACGACGCGCAGCTTGTCGCGATGACTCAGCGTCGGGGCCTCCCCCGTCGTCCCGCAAGGCGAGAGGAAGTGGACGCCGCCGTCGATCTGTCGTCGCGTCAGTCGCTTGATGGCCGACTCGTCGAGGGAGCCGTCCTTCGTGAACGGCGTAATCAATGCGGTGCCGACGCCCGTGAATCGCGTACGCATGGTCACACCCCCAACACATCCTGCATGGAATACCAGCCGCTTCGACCCTTGATCCACTTCGCCGCGACAAGGGCGCCACTGGCAAACCCGCGGCGATCGCGCGCCGTGTGAATCAACTCGATCGTATCCGAAGGACCATCGAATCCGATCGTGTGAGTGCCGGGAACCATTCCCGCCCGGCTCGACGACATATCGATGGGACGCTCGAAGCCGGCGGCCTTCATCGCGTCCCGCAACTGAATCGCCGTCCCGGACGGCGCGTCGCGCTTGGCGCTGTGGTGGATCTCATGCACCCAGGCCCCATACTGTGGCTGCGCCTGCATCATCCGCGCAGTCTCTGCGACCACGTGGTGGAAGATGTTCACGCCGATCGAGAAATTCGGCGCGGCAACCACGCCCAGGCCGGCCTGCTCGGCATCGCGACGCAGCTTAGCGGCGTGCTCGCCCCAGCCAGTGGTGCCGATCACCACATTCATCTTCGACTGCATGTACTTCGGGAAGTTGGCCAGCAGTGCCGAAGCCGTCGAGAAATCCACGGCGACATCCGCCGGCCGCCACTCGTCGCGCCCATCGTCCACCCGGCCGACGATCTCGATGTCCTGACCGGCGGCGAGCTCCTCCACCATCCGGCCCATCTTCCCGTAGCCGACGAGCAGCAGTTTGAGACTCACCCCTCGACCCTCCTCGGGGTGACCCTGAGGCATCCTCGAAGGGTCACGCGAAGAACTCCTCGTGCAGCCGCTGCATCGCGTGCGGCAGATCGGTTTGGCGCAGCACCACCGTGATGTTCCGGCGCGACGCCGCCTGCGAAATCATCTTGAGCGGCACTTCTTCCAACACGCTCACGACACGGGCCGCAATCTCGGGCGCTTCCTGCAGGCTGTCGCCAACCGCGCACAGCAGCGCGAGCTCACTCTCGATCGACACTTCCGAGAAATCCGACAACGCCTGCACGATCGCATCGAGGTTGCGACGGTCATCTACTGTCACCGACACGCTGACTTCGGACGTCGTCACCATATCGACTGCCGTACGGAAGCGCTCGAACACCTCGAACACGCGCCGCAGAAAGCCGTACGCCATCAACATGCGCGTCGAGGTGATGTCGATGATCGTGACATCTTTCTTGCTGGCCAGGCCCGTGAGGCGCGCGCCGGACGTGCCATGGTTCTGCGCCGTAATCAATGTGCCGGTGCCATCCGGCTTCCACGAATTGAGAATGCGGACCGGAATATTCCGTTCGACCGCCGGCAGGATCGTGCTCGGATGGAGCACTTTCGCGCCGAAGTACGCGAGCTCGGCGGCCTCAGCGAACGAGAGCTGGGCGATGAGACGCGGCGATGTGATGACGCGCGGATCGGCACTGAGCATCCCGTCGACATCGGTCCAGATCTGAATCTCGCGCGCGTCGATCCCGGCGCCGACGATCGCGCCCGAATAATCAGACCCACCGCGTCCCAGCGTCGTCGTGTGACCGTCTGTCGTCGCGCCGACGAATCCACCGAGAACAGCGACCTTCCCGCCGTCAAGGATCGGCAACACCGTCTTGCGCAGCGCCGCGTTCGTTTCCGGTCCGAGCGGCGTCGCACTCGTGTGGTCACCGTTGGTGACGATTGCGCAGCGGGCGTCTACCCACTCGGCGGGCACCCCGGCCTCGGTGAGCGCCGCGGCGATGATCCGCGAGCTGAGAAGCTCGCCCATCGCGGCGACGACGTCGAGGGTGCGGGGCGAGACCTCGCGCAGAATGGCGAGCGCACGGACGATGTCGGCGAGCTGATCGAACTGGCCAGCAATGTGCGACAGCAGTGGCGTTAGCGCGGGTCCCGTGACGAGGGCCCGAACCGCAGTCGCATGTCGCTCGCGGAGTTCGTCGACGCGTGGCAGCGCGTCGCTCGGACGGCCAGCACCGGCAGTCGAGGCGATCGCCAGCAGACCGTCGGTGACCTTGCTCATCGCCGACACGACGACCACTGGCCCGCGCCCATCGCGCGTGCACGCAGTCCTGACAATCTCGATCAAACGTCGGATAGCTTCTGGATCGGCGACCGACGTGCCGCCGAATTTCTGTACAACCATGTACTCGTTGGTGGTTGGTGGGTGGTTGGTGGTCGGTAGTTGGCAGCAGTCGTGGGAGTCAACAACCTAAGGGCCCTGCCACCAACCACTAACCACCAACCAGCTAGCTTATCACCGGCAGACCGGCGGCCTCCCAGGCCGCGAGGCCGCCGTTCAATTCCGTCAGGTTGTTTCGACCATTGGCCTGCAGGATTCCCGCGGCGATCGACGAGCGGTAGCCACCCGCGCAGTGCACGAGTACGGGCCGGTTGGCGGGCACTTCCTCGATACGTTCAGAGAGGTGATTCAAGGGGATGTTCACGCTGCCGTCGATGCGCGACTTCTGCCACTCGCGCGGCGCGCGCACGTCCACAACGATGGGCGGCGTTGACGAGGCCAGGGCGCCAGCCGCTTCTGCCGGCGTGACCCGCGTCGTGCCGGTCATGAGATCGGTACGTGACTCGAGCGAGCTGATACCGTCGCGCAGATAACCGACGACGCTGTCGAAGCCAATGCGCCCGAGGCGCATGGCGGCTTCTTCCTGACGACCGGGCTCGGCGATGATGACGATCGGCTTGTCGCGATCGAGGACCGTGCCGGCCCAGGTCGCGTAGCTCCCACCGAGTCCGATGTTCAGGCTCCCCTTCATGTGGGCGCGCGCGTACTCGACCGGGTCACGCACGTCGAGCACCTGTGCACCAACCGCCTTCAGCGACTGCAACACCTCGAGGTCGAGCGGCTTGAGCTGATGCTCGAGCATCTGCGACAGCGTCGGGCGTTCCTTGGTGTTGAGCACCGCGTCATAGGTGAAGTACGACGGCGCATCGGGCTGATCGGCAGTCACGAGCTCGATGAACTCCGGCTCGCTCATCGGCTGCAGGGCGTAGTTGGTGCGACGCTGGTCGCCGATCGTCGAGACTGTCTCCTTGCTCAATTGCTTACCGCACAGCGACCCTGCACCATGCGCAGGATAGACGAGTGTGGCGTCCGGCAGCGGCAACAACTTCTCGCGGACCGAGCGATACAGCATCTTCCCGAGATCGTTTGCCGACCATCCGAGCGAGGCGCGCAGGTCGGGACGTCCGACGTCGCCGACAAACAACGTGTCGCCAGTGAGAACCGCCTGCGGCTTCTGCGCATCGACGTCGAGGTCGAAGACGAGGATCGAGATCGATTCGACCGTGTGACCGGGCGTCTCGAGGACAGTCAATCGCACGCGACCGAGATCAAGACTGTCGCCATCGGCCATCGGCGTGAACTCGAACTCGGCTTGCGCCTTCGAGCCGAGATGAATCTTCGCGCCGGTGCGGTTGCGCAGTTCCAGATGTCCGGCCAGGAAGTCGGCGTGGAAGTGCGTGAGGAAGACGTGACGAATCTGCAGTCCGTTGCTCGCCGCGTCGGCGAGATAGGCATCGATGTCACGCTGCGGATCGACGACGACGGCGCTGGCGCTGGCGGGATCGCCGATCAGATACGACGCGTGAGCGAGGCAATTCAGGTAGTACTGCTTGAGGAGCATGGGGGACTCGGGAATTCCTTACTTCGACAGCTCGTTCTTCACGACGTAGCCGCCCTTCATCACAAACCGCACGCGCTGCATCTCACTGATGTCGGCGAGCGGATTGCCGCTTACCGCGATGATATCGGCGTACTTGCCTTTCTCGACGCTGCCAAGCCGATCGACCCAGTTGTAGTTGAGCATCCGGGCGGTGGGCAGGAAGGGCATCTTCAGCGCATCGACACGCTCCATGCCCCACTTGATGAAGTACGCGAATTGATCGGCCTGCTTGCCGTGCGGCACATCCGCTGAGGTCGCGCCGCTGCCAAAGACGAACGGCACGCCCGCCGCGTAGGCTTTCTTGAACGCCTGCTCCGCCATCTTCAGCCGGCTGTTCTTCCCGCCGGTCTTCTTTAGATCCGCCGGCTCGAGCGCGACGAGATCGTCCACGGTCAGCTCGAATGGCAACTTTTTGTCGAGCAGCAGCTTCAACGAGGCATCGTCCAGATCAGTGAGATGGTTCGGCGCATCAACGCCAGCTTTGAGGCAACTGAGCTGCCCTTCGCCGCCATAGGTGTGACACGCGACCTTCAGCCCGAGACGATGGGCTTCGTCAGTGATCGCCATCACCTCTTCTTCGGTGAGTGAGGGACTGTTGACGAGCGTGCCATCCGGCTTGAAGACGCTGTACTCGTCGCCGACGAAATCCTGTGTCGTATAGATCTTCACCCAATCGACGCCGTGCAGCTTCGCCTCGCGTACCGCGGCGCGCGCCAGCCATGGCGAGTTGGGGTTCTTGCTCTCTGTGAAGCGATCCTGGAAGCGCTCGAAGAATGCCGGGTACGCCGTGCTCGCGCGCTGATTCAGCGACTGCCCGACCACCTGCATGCGTGGTCCGAGCAGTACGCCGCGATTGATCGCGTTGCGAAGATCGACGGTTCCGTATCCGCCGCGCGAATCCATGTCCACGACCGTGGTGAAGCCAGCATCGAGATCGGCCTGCGCGTTCGCCACGGCGACAATCGTGCGCATCTGCATCGACAAGTCGTCCTGCGGATATACATGCACGTGCGCGTCGATCATGCCGGGCATCACCGTGGCAGCGCTCAAGTCGATCACACGCGCGTCAGCCGGAATCGTCACCGATGGGCCGACATCGGCGATCCGATCGCCACGGATCAGCACGATCTGGTTGTTGACGATCGTCCCGGTGCGGCTGTCGAACAGACGCCCGGCGCGAATCGCGACCACCTGCGTTGGCGCGACAAGGAATTTCGCGGGCGCGCTGGCGATGCCGCCCTGCGCGTGCAGAATCGTCGCGACACTGAGCGCCAGCAGAACTGCGACCAGAGATCTTTGCATTGTGATTCCTCAGGTCATCCCATCGGCTTCGAGGCATCGCGCCCACCAGCCGACAGCCAGTGATAGCGCGCCGTGTCGAGCCCTGCATAATCCGGATCGAGATAGATGAAGCAGCGCTGAATCAGAAAGTCGCGCACCTCGAACACGTCACACCATCGACCGGCATGCGACACGCCCGCGCGCCACGGGCCTTCGTTGTGTTCACCCGCGCTCGTCCCCTCGACGGCGAACACGTCGGTCCCGGTCATGATCCAGTTGAAGTTCGAGTAGTCGTGCAGGATCGATTTGATCCCGCCGCCAAAATCTGTGAAGAGCTGACCGATCTGCTTCTTGCCGTTCGCCAGGCCCCACTTCGGGAAGAACACCTGCGCATCGTCGGCGAAGAGGTCGAGAATGCTGCCGCCGTTCGACGTCACGCCTTTGTTGTCGAACGCCTTCAGGTACTCGAGCGCCACAGATTTCCGCTGCTCGTCGGTCATGATGTGTCGCGTGATTGTCATGCGTCCCTCTGAAAGGCGCACAGAATACAGCGGTAGAATGCCGCTGTCGATGGACGGAGTGGACGACACACCTGCACCGCGCGAGGTCGCGCCACATCGCGTCAACGCGACGGTGGAACTCAAACAGGCGGAGGCTGAGAAGGGCATCGACTGGCCGGCGTGGATTCAGGCGATCTCCCCCGTCCTGCTCGCGCTCGTTGGCCTGTATTTCACCGACACCGTGCGTATGGGATTTGAGCGGCAGCAACTGCAGCTCGCCAATGCCTCCGGGATGCAGGCACTGCTGGTGCAACTCCTTGGGGAGAAGGTGTCCCAGACAGAGGCGCGAGCAGCTGCGCTGACGCTGGCGGCGTTCGGCCCGCCGGCTGTCGCACCGCTCATCACCGCCCTCACCGATGCCGATGATGTGCTGACGCCGGCGATCGAGGGGGCGCTTCGGGCCATCGGGTTGAGCGAGCCCGCCGCCGTCTGCGGTCCACTGATGAGTATCCTCGAGCATCAAACGGGCCGATACTCGTGGCTGATGCAGCGGTCGGCCATCCGGATCATCGCGGATGTTCGATGTCCGGAGGCTCGAACGTTGATACAGACATACCGGCAGGCACTGGCTGCCGGCACGCTGAAAGCGTTCGACCCGGCGAGCGAGGAGTGGAAGCCGCTGCCGCCGGAGATCGTCGATCTGCTCAAGACTGACGTCGATCGCGCGTTGCTTGAACCAAAGTAGCGCGCAGGCTTCAGCCTGCGCGAGCAAGGAAGGACCTATGCGCACCGCTGTCGCACTGCTGGCTGTCATCGTCGGGACAGCCGCACCGGCATTCGCACAGATCACGCGATGCACGGCCGTGAGTGACGCCACCTCCCGCACCAAAATCATCCTCGACGACATTGTCAGCGAGGCGAGCCTGCAGAATCTGATGCAGACGCTGACCAGTCGACTCAACGCGAACCTCGAACAGGTCCGCACCGAGCTCGGGGGTGTGCAGCTGCAGGTGATGCCCTGCGCCGGTCGTCGTCCCACCGGGCCGTCAGACTTCAACCGGACGACGGTGAGCGAGCTGAATGTACGCGGCGTGCTGATGGAGATCTGGGGCGCGACGACGGAGGTGAAGGATCAGCAGGGACGCCCGATGAATGAAGCCTCGATTGGCTACGTGATCATTCCAGTGCGTCTCGACGAGCTGCAGCAGCAACCCACGCCTGGCGCATTCGTGATTCCGCACCGCGCCCAGCCCTCGACGCTGGTGGACGACCTGATCAAACTGGTCGACCAGGCGGGCCGCCTGGGCGCCTATGCGTCGCTCGCGGTGGGCTCGAAGTCGCTGCGTTCATCACAGTGGGACGAGGCGCGCAAGCAGTTATGCGCCGCCGAAGCGAAGTTCGCCAGACTGAAGCCGACCGATGCCGATGCGGCGCTGATCAAGTATGCGAAGAAATTGGCCGGCGACGCTGTGACAGGCGCGCGTGCAGACACGCAGTACACGGGATTCCTCAAGCAGGAAGGAGTGGCGCTGTCATGTTCCTGAGACAATGGCTCTTCGCGCTCACACTCCTCGCGCTTCCCGCACACGCATGGGCGATCGAGATTGCGGTGCCGTGCGCCCGACCGTCGGTGTTCTCCGGCGCAGCCGTCAATGTCGTGGTGCTGCCCTACAGCGTGCCGCCTTCAGTCCGGTCGTCGAGCGCGGTGGGCGAACAGCTTGGAGCGTTGGTGCAGCTCGAGACCGTGCTGTCGATCGCCAAATACGGCAGCATCGGCGTGACTCAACTCGTCGGCGACGCGCAGGACGAGTGCACACCGGAGATCGTCCTCGACAAGCTGCTCGGGAGACAGGGCGGTGCGCGCGAGACGATGCGGCCTGGCAGCGGCTTGATTTTGATCTGGGGCCGCATCTTCGAATCCGGCGCCGACCTCTATCTTCAGAGCTTTGTGCAGTTCCTGCGGCCAGGCACGACGGAGACCGTGGACGTCTCGGTGCGCGATCGCATGCTCAAAGGCACGCTCTCGACACAGGCGTTCGCCTGTGCGCCGCGAAAGATCGCCATCAAGGATCTCGAGGACATCCAGCGGCAGTTCCGGTCGGCGCGACTGCTCTACACGCAGCCGAACAGCAGCTCGCGATCCGTGGAGATTCCGGATCGCGGCGAATCGCTGGCCTTCTGGGTGACCGATCTTCGCGGCGACTGGGTCCAGCTCGAACCGATGGATCGCGGCTCGAATCGGAAGTTCGAGCGCGGCTGGTTGCAGGTGAGATCGACGGATGCGCAGTGGTCACTCCGCGCAAAGATGCCGGAGCTCTACTTCGTCGAAGGCGTGGCCGGGTATCTCATGGCGCGCGTTCGTTCCAATTCACAAACGATCGTCGATGCCTCGCTGCAGGGAGCGGAGTCGGCGATCGCGCGCTACATCGAGGGATGGGGAGCGAACGCGGTACTGGGGAATGACGCGACGACCAACGGCACACCGCTCGCCGTCGCCGTACCGCGTCAGGTGCGTGGATTCGTCGCCTTGCTGCGCGCCCGCGGCGCGGATGCGGGCCTGGCCGAAGCGCGCACGCATTTCGAGCGCGCCGCAGCGCTGGCCTCGCACAGCAGCGACGCGCGTAACCTCGTCGCCATCACGCAAATCGCACAGACGTTCCGTCAGCCTGCGGACGCGCAATCACCGCGCCGCTTCGTGGACGAGGTGCGCACGCTGCTCGGATCGGATCCGGGCAACGCGACGGTCCTCGGGAATCTCGGTGTTATCTACGATCTGGTGTTGACGCCGGCGCCTGGTGCGCCGGCATCGTGGCAATTGTCGTCGACAGATCGAGAACAGCTCTCCAAACAACGCGACAGCCTGAAATCTCTTATTTCGAAGGCGCGACGCAGCTGAAGTTCGCCGCATCGTCGATGCTGCCCTGTCCCTTGTAACGCGCGACCTGCGGATACGGGCAAAGCGGCCGCGTGCGAACGACCTTGTTGTCGGTGACCTTGCTCGCCAACAGGGATTCGGGAGCCTTCCCCTTCTCCACCCAGTCGATCACGGCGGTCACCGCGTCATTGCGATCCGGTCCGATGCCACCACCGCAATGCGCCACACCAGGCATCATGAATAGACGCGCGAAGTTCGGGGAGTCCTTGCCATTCTTCGCGACCACGCCCTCGTAATAGTGCACGCCCATCATCGGCTGCAGGATCTGGTCGGCCCACCCGTAGGTCATGATCAGTTTCCCACCGCGCTTGCGGAACTTCGAGAGGTCGGTCTCCTTTGCGTCGGCGAGCTTGCTCCATCGCTCGACGGTCGATGCAGCCGTGTCGTAGTCGAACTTCAGTGAGTCGTACTCTGGCTGCGGCGGGTCGAGGATCAAGTAGCGCATCACGCCTTCGGCCAGATTGAAGTCCGCCGGTTTGCCCCCGGGCTGCGGAGCGACGATCGCGCCGACCCACCCGCTGTTGGTCGCGCCATTGGGTGCCGTGTTGACGGCTTCGCTGCCGGGCATGTAGCCGGCGATGAACGATTTGCCCTTGCTGATCGGTCCGCTATACACCTTGTTGATCGCGGACGCTTGCGCCGGCGTCAGGCAGTCGGTGGACGTCGAGCTCGCGCTGCACGCGGGCACGTCACGCGCCGCGTCGAACTTGCACGCGCGGGGATCGTCGATCAGGCCGTCCTTGAGACCGTCTACCGCGTCGCACTTATCCATCACCTTCTGCGCGACGAGCACCAACATCGCAGGCGTGATCGCGCCCTCGGTCAGCGCCTTCTGATTCCACATCGCCCCAATCGTGAAGCCAGTCTGATCGACCCACGGTGCGTTGGCGACGATGCCGTCGAAGTCGTCGGGATAGCGCTGCGCTTCGAGCAGCCCCTGACGGCCGCCGTTCGAGCACGAGTTCCAGTAGGAGAAGCGAATCGGCTGCGAGTAGTAGTCGGTCGCGATCTTCTTCGCCGTGTCGGCGGTCACGTGCACCGCGCGATACGCGTAGTCGATCGCCTTCTGTTTGTTGCTCAGGATGAATGAGCCGCTCGGCTCCTTGCGTGCGTCGTGACCGGTATTGGTCCGCGCCATCACGAAGCCGTTGGTCAGCGCGGAGGTCCGGTCCGGATTCGTCGGGCCATCGAGCGCATCGCCGGCGAGTCCGCCGTTGCCGGTCATGTAGAAGCGACGGTTCCAGCGATCGGGAAGGTTGATCTCGAACGCGACCTCGGGCGTGATGACGCCGGTCACACGGCAATGCTGCGGCGTATCGGCTGTCGCGGGTATCACACGGGCATTGATCGAGACAATGCCCTCGCCTTTGTACGCCGACAGGCTCTCGCACGGCTTGCCCGGCATCGTGTCAGCGACCGAGTAGTTTGACGACGAGGTCTTGGCGTTTGTAAACGGCTGGGCGAAGGCGGGCACCGCCGACGCGAACAGAACCAGACAACAAACGAGCACGCGCATGGTTAGCTCCTCGGTTTTCAGGCGTCAACAATAGCCTGCTTCGCGTGTCCGCGCACGCCGAACCGTGCGCTCTACGTCTTTGGCTTCAAAATGTCGGCGACGGTCGTCTGCGCGAGAGGATGATAGCCGTCGCGGGCTTCCGCGAAGATCTTGTTCGCCAACTTCAGGCCCTCCGGATACGCGGCGAGATCGCGATACAGCGGAACAATAAACTTCCGCCGGCCGATGCGGATCATGTAGCGCTCCATCGCCGGATACGCGGCGGTGTAGCGATTCGCGATCGCCAGGCGATACCAGACGTGGGCGATTTCCGCGTTCATCGACTCCGTGAGCTTGAACCGCTGGTCGAGCGCAGTGAGGCGGCTCGCTTCCAGCTTCGAGGGCAACGAGTCCACGAAGTGAATCCACTCCTGCGTGGACCAGGCCAATGCCGTCTTCGCGAGCGCGTCCATCGAGCCGCCCTTCAACCACTCGTCGCGCGCCTGCTCCACTTTCGCAAACGCATCCGACATCGGCAGCACCGCGAACGCCGGAATGGTTTCGGTGTGGAGCCACTCCTGAATCTGCGCGTCGGTCACAAGTCCGGGTTTGGTGTCGAGCAAGTTCGCCTTGAGGAAGGCAAGGAACTGCTCGGTGGTCGCACTCTGGAACGCGTGCTCGTCGAACCACTTGCGCAGGAAGACGTCGAACGCGTCGCGACCGAACTTCGACTCGAGAAACACCAGGAACAACTGCCCCTGCTCGTACGGCACGGTCGAAAACGCATCGTCGGGATCGCGCCCGGTGAGATCCGGGAGCAGTGTGCGATCGCCGGGCTTCTCGAGCGTCTTGCGCGATTCGGCGAGATCGTTGACGCCAATCACCGCCTCCATGTCGGCGACGTGCCTCCCGTACAGCGCTTCGACAACGCGGCGTTCGAGATAGGTGGTGAAGCCCTCGTTGAGCCAGAAGTCGCGCCACGTGGCGTTGGTCACAAGATTGCCAGACCATGAATGCGCGAGCTCATGGGCGACGAGCGAGACGAGTGACTTGTCACCGGCGATCACCGTCGGCGTCGCGAACGTCAGTCGCGGATTCTCCATGCCACCGAACGGGAACGACGGCGGCAGTACGAGGAGGTCATAGCGTCCCCACCGATACGGCCCATACAGCTTCTCGGTGGTGACCATCATCTTCTCGGTGTCTTCGAACTCATGCGCCGCCGCGTCCACCATCGAGGGTTCGGCCCAAACGCCAGTTCGATCGCTCATCGACTTGAACGCCAGGTCGCCGATGGCGATCGCGATCAGGTACGACGGGATCGCCTGGGGCATTTTGAATTTGAACGTGCGCGTAGAACCGTCGCCCGGCCGGTCCGAAAGGACCGGCCCTACGTTTGCCGGATCCATTTCCGCCGCCATCACGGCGACGAGCGGCTTGGGCGTGTGGATCGTCGCGTCGTACGTGACACGCACACCGGGCGTGTCCTGCAGCGGAATGAACGACCGCGCCTGAATCGCCTCGGCCTGACTGAACAGAAACGGCTGCTTCTTGCCGGCGGTCTGGCTCGGCGTCAGCCACTGAAGACCGCGCGCCGACGGCGACGTGGAATAGGTGATGCGGACACGGTCGGCGCCAGACGGCATCGCGATGTGAAGCGCGCTGCCAAACGCCGGCGTCGCGGCATCGAGCCGATGCATCGTCTCCATCCATGCGCCCGTTCCGGTTGCAGCCTCGACCTTCTGAATCGTCAGGTCGCGCGTGTCGAGGACGACCTCGGAGGCTTTCGGATCGCGTCGATCGAATCTCAGCTCGGCGGTACCCGACAACGTCTTCGCTGCGAAGTCTGCGGTCAGATCGAGCACGAGATGCTTGGCAACGAAAGCGTCAACGTTCGCGAGCGTAGAAGCGTCCTTGGGCAAAGCGGTCGGCCTCGAAGAAGGTGTTTCGGCGGGCGTGCGACTGCAGGCCGCCGCCAGCATGAACAAGAGCAGCAAGGCGGGTCTTGCTGTGTAGACACGCCGGGTCGTAAGGCTTTTCATCGCGGCTCCGGAAGCGCGAACGCATACAGCGCGCTCCCACCACCAAGGATGAGGTACTGTCGGCCGTCGAGCTCGTATGTAATCGGCGAATTGCCAACGCGGCCGATGCCGGCGTGCCAGAGCGTGGTGCCGTCGCTCGTCCGAAGTGCGAGCGCGTTGCCTGCGGAGTCGCCGCTGAACGTGAGCCCGGTTGCCGTGGTCAGCACACCCGCACCGCCCGCGCCTTCGCCGATCTCGTGACTCCAGCGGATCTTTCCGGTCTGATACTCGATTGCCCGAAGCACGCCCTTTCCCCAGACGCTGTAGTTCGCGCCCGCCCACCCGTACGAACCGTGCTCGGGCTTGAAGAAATAGATGCCATACGCATCATGCGCGCTGACGACCAGCAGGCCCGTCGTCGGATCGAAGCTCGGCGATCGATAGTTGGTCCCGCCGGCCTCGTTCGGTGCAACGAGACGTCCATCGCGCGCCGGCTCTTTCGCAGGATCGGGCATGGGCCGCCCATCCTTGTCCACGCCTTTGGCCCAGTTCACTGTCGCGAACGGCGTCGTCACGAGGCTCTTTCCCGTCGTGCGATCGAGGACGAAGTAATAGCCGTTGCGCGATGCCTGCAGCAACAGCTTCCGCGATGCGCCGTTGATCGTGCCGTCAACGAGCACCGGCACTTCTGCGGCGTCCCAGTCGTGCGTGTCGTGCGGAGAGGCCTGGAAGCCCCACACCAGCTTCCCGGTGTCGGGATTGAGCGCGACGATGCTGCAGGTCCACGGGTTGTCGCCGGGGCGGGCTGCTCCGTTGAGTACCGGCGTTGGATTACCAGTGCCGACGAACACGAGATTGAGATCGGGATCGTAGGTCCCGGTCATCCACATCTGCCCGCCCGTCGCACCGCCGCTCTGCGATCCGGGTGTGTCCGGCGGTGGCGTGCTGTAGAAGGTCCATTGCACTTTGCCCGTTTCGGGATCGAAGGACTTCAGCGTGCCGGGCAGATTGTCAAAGTCACCGGCCACACCAACGAGCAGATGGTTGCCGACGATGAGCGGTGCGTTGGTTGACCAGAAGCCTCGTCTCGAATCGGCAATCTCCACGTTCCATCGCACCTTGCCGTCGCGTGCATTGAGCGCGACAAGATGCGCATCAGGAGTCGTCAGGTACACGAAGTCCTTGTAGACGGCGGCGCCGCGATGACCGATATGGAAGCCTTCGTTCGCGGGATAGGCGTAGCGCCAGATCTGACGACCCGATCGCGCATCGACCGCCCACATGTTGTCGGGCGTGGTGACATAGATCACGCCGTTGACGAGAATCGGCGTCGCTTTGATCTGTTGCGGCTGGTTCGTCTGAAAGGCCCATGCCAGCGTGAGCTGGCGCACGTTCGCCGGCGTGATCTGCGTCAGCGTGCTATGACGCTTTCCGGTGTAGTCACCGTGATACGTCGGCCAACTGTCGCGCGTTGGCTTCAGCAGCGCCGACGGTTCGACCGACTGCGCGATCGCGGCGACGCCACACGCGACGACGAGCGCCGCGTTAACGCAGGTTCTGCAGATACGCGAACACATCATGCATATCCCCATCGGTGTACTTGCCGAGTTGATCGACATGGGCCTGAATCGGATCGTTGACGACGAACTTCACCGTCTGTGCCGGCCACGCGCGATACCACCCGTTCGCGTCGGTGAGCGCGATCGTGAACTCGTCGCGATACGCGAGCTTGCCGCTGACAACTTCGCCTGACGCGAGCGTCACCGTCACCGTCGCCTTCGATCCCTCGCGTCCTGGAGCGGGATAAAGCATGCGCTGCAGCAGCGCAAGACCTTGCAGCCGCTTGCCCACGCCGGCGAGATCGCCGGTGGCCGAATGACACTTCACGCAGGCACCGGCGAAGTACTTGCGGCCCGCCTCAGGATCGCCGGTCTGCAGATCGGCGACGTCCACAGTGCGGCGGCCGCCGGTCAACGACTCCGCTCTGGTCTTCTGGTCGTGGACGAAGGCGACGATCGCGCCGAGATCGGTGGCGCTCAGCGTAAATGCCGGCATGCCCTTGTCCACACGACCGGCGCGAAGAAGTGGCCCCAGCTTGTCGCCGCGCACGTCCTCCGCGACGAGGGCGGCGCGCGTCAGGTCGGGCCCTGATTCGCCGCCCATCGCGTCGCGGCCATGGCAGAACCCGCATTGCGCCGTGAACAGCCGCTGTCCTGCCGTGATCTGATCGGCCGGATACGTCTGCGTCGTCGTCGAGCGCGGCGGCGGCACGGACGCAGGGCTGGCCTGGCCGCGTCCCTGTGCGTGCAGGAGCGAGCCGACGAACAGGCCCGATGCACACGCAATCGCGAAGGTAGGGCCGGTCCTTCTGGACCGGCCAGACATGAAGCGCATATAAGCCGAGTATTATCAGCCCAATGTCCATCACTGCGTTCGCACCGAAATTCATGCAAGTGGGCGTGCTCACCGCGGCGCTGCAGGAGCTGACGCCGCGTGACGTGCGTGATGCCGATCCCGATCGAGCCATCGAGGATTGGCTGGCCTTCGGCCGCGAGCTCGGCGTCAGTCACATTCAACTGTCGGCGGCGCTGCATCCCTTGGAAGCCGACGTGCCGCCCGAGGCCATGCTCGATCCGGTCGCGAACACGCTCGACCTGCGCCGCCCGTTCGATGCGACGCGCGCGACGCGCGTCAGCGCGGCGATGAAGTCGAGCGGCGTCGGCCTCTCCGACCTCGCGTACTTCGACAACCTGCTGCATCACGATCGAGCGACCCGCGAGAAGAAGCGCGACTTCCTGTTCAAGGTGCTCGATGCCGCCGTGCTGCTCGGGGTGAATGCAGTCTGCGGTTTCGTCGGGCGCAATCAGCAGCGCAGCATGGACGAAAACCTTGTGGACTTCGAGGAGCACTTCGTCCCAATCCTCAAGGCCGTGAAAGAGCGCGGACTTACCTATCGCGTCGAGCAGTGTCCGATGCCGGGCTGGACGATCGGCGACAACTGGCACAACAACATCGCCTACGCGCCCGGCGCGTGGATCGCGCTCCACCGCATCTGCGAGAAGCACGGCGTCGGCGATCAGTTCCGCATCCACTACGACCCGTCGCACGCGATCCTCATGGGCCAGGACACGCGCGCGATCTTCCAGTTCCTCAAGGACAGCGGCTACGCGTTCCTCATCGGCGGCTTCCATGTGAAGGGCCAGGTGATCGACGGCACAGGCGTCGCCGCGTGGGGCTACGGCGGCCAGACGATGGAACGCGGAGATTGGATCGGAGGCAAGCCGTCAGCGAAGCCCGCCGATCAGCTCAATGCATGGAAGAAGCAGGTGGTGCTGTGCGAGCACGAACTGCCCGGCACGGCGCGCCACGATCCGCTGGCGTACCTGCAGAATCGGACCGTGGACTGGTTCGATCACCAGCTCGCCGCGCGCGAGTTGCTGCCACTCGACATCGCCAACACGCATCTCGTCGTCGAGCACGAGTACCCCGCCGCGCGCATTCAGGATCGCGAGCGTCTGAAGCCGATCTTGCAGGGCTCGATTGCGTTCGTTCGTCACATCGACGAAGCCGCGGCATGCATGTACGCGCTGCAGCACGAAGTGCTGAAGGCGCAGAACATTCCCATTCAAGGCGTCGGCCGCCAACCGTATCGAACCTAATCGCGGCACGTCACTGGTATTGCCGTCGCGAATCCCGTTCCGGTGGCCGGACACGCGCTGCGACGCCGTCGTCGGCCGCTGGACGCTCGGGTCGCGCCGGTTGCCGGGACGCGCGCTCAACCTCGCTGATGCCCATTGGCTTCTCGCGCGGTCAGGCGATCCGTGTCGCCCTGACCTCCACAGGGATTCGCCACGGCAACACCAATGACGTGCGGAACTGAACGATCCGCCTGCATCAACTCGCTGGCGTCGGGCATTGCCGATCGGACCGCGTGCGAGCGCCGCGATCGGCGTCAGTCTGAAAAACGTCGCGGAAGGGGGTGACCGACGCGTGGGTGACTGGGACCCACGCGGAGCGCGCCAAGACGAATGCCCTGGAGCGACGATTTTCCGCGGCGTCGAGCAGCGGCCGATGGGCAATGCTCGACGCCAGTGAGTTGTGAGAGTCGATTGATGCACAATCAGGGCGTGCCATGCGCGTACAAAGCAAGGGCCGCCCGAAGGCGGCCCCGTCCTTTGACCTTTGCCCTTTGACCTTCGATTTCTCAGAAATCGAACGCCCAGCTGAATTTGATCAGCCGCGCGTTGAGGATCTCGACCGGACGCAGATACGACGCATACGCCTGGTTCTGTACGACCATGGCGTTGGAGTTCAACGCGTTGTAGAGGTCCATGCTGACGACGGTCTTCGTGGTTCCGAACTTCAGCACCTTCCCGATCCGCATGTCGAGCTCCTGACGGCGCTCGGTATAGGCCTCGTTCGGCTTCTCGATACCGATCACCATGTTCGCCGACGTTCCCGAGAGCGCGCGACCGAGTGTCGACGAGGTCCCGAGGATCGCGTTGGTCGCCGTGTAGCCCACCGACAGGTTCGTGCCTGGCGTGCTGCGGAACGAGCCAGATACCTGCACGTCAATCTTCGGGATGATGTAGATGGCCAGCGCCTTGACGCCTGTCAGCATCGGCTCTTCGCGATGGCAGAACTGTGCCGGGCGCCACTGCGCCGGCGCGTTCGCAGTGTTGGCCGCGGTGGCGCCGGTCAGATTCAGCATTTCCGGCAGCTTGGCGACGATCTCGCAGTTGTCCTCGACCTGCTTGCCGCTGCCCATACCGCCCTGGAGAATCAGGCCGTTCTGGAGACGTGCATTGACGCTGATGTCGAAGCCGTTCCAATGGTCAATCTGCTTACCGTAGTCGTCGGAGAGCGCGTGCAAGTTCTGCACTTGCCCGAACTTCGTGGGCACCACGTTGTACAGTCCGGTCAGCGTCTGACCGCTGGTCGAGAGCCTGGAATCGGTCGGGACCGTCAAGCTGAACTGCGTGAAGTCCTCCGGCGCCAACAGCAGATTGTCGACAACCTCGAAGTTCTTCCAGACGCGTCGGAAGTAGCCCACGTCGAGCGAGACACGCGGTATCAGTTCGCGCTGCACGCCGACGGAGAACTCCCAGTTCGCCGGTCGATGGCCCCAGCCGGTGGTCAGCTTCGTGTCGTACAGCTCGCCGGCCTTGTTGGTGCCGAACGTGAGATCGGAAATCTGTCCGCACGGATCCCCGCCGTTGTTTGCCAGCGGATTCAAGAGATCGCACTGCGGAACGAAGTCGCCGTTGGTATCGGTCCATGACCGGGTCACCGACTGCGTCAGCGCCAGCACCGGGTTCGGATTGCGGCCGATGCCGTTCAACGTTTGACCGAGCAGGTACTTGTTGAGCGCGACCTTGATCGCGGTCTTCCCGTTGCCGCCCAGGTCATACACAAGGCCGGTTCGGTAACTGATGTCCTTCCAATTGAGATTGTCGGTTTCCGGGAACGTGATGTTGCGTGTCGGAGTCAGCGGCGCCGGTCCAACCGTCTGCTCGGGGAAGCTGGTCTGGAACGCGTCGAACCGCAGCGCGAGATTCAGCGTCAGACGGTCCATCGTCCAGCGGTCCTGCGCGAACAAACCGAAATCGTTGTCCATGTTCGATTTCGCTGTATAGGGCCGGTTCATCTCCGTGATCTGGAATGGGACGCCAA
>JBKPRH010000030.1:0-7564 GCA_046765795.1 Acidobacteriota bacterium
GCGCGATATCGGCCTGGCTCCAGATCGCATTCTGGTATTCGTCGACGACTTCCTCCGGATCACCGAGCTTGCGGATGGCACCCTGGTGCAGCCACATGACGCGGTTGCAGATGCGCATGATCGCGTCCATGTCGTGCGAGACGAAGAGCACTGTGAGGCCGTCGCGTCCGAGTTCTGCCACTTTCGTCAGGCAGCGCTCCTGAAACGCCTGATCGCCGACAGCGAGAATTTCGTCGGCGAGCAGGATCTGCGGGTTCATGTGGATCGCGACCGAAAACGCCAGCCGCAGATACATGCCGCTCGAGAAATGACGCAGCGGGCTCGCGGTGAATTGCTCGACCTCGGCGAACTCGAGAATCTCCTTGATGCGGCGCTGCGCTTCGGCGCGTGGAATGCCGAGGATCGCCGCGTTCATCAGGATGTTGTCCTGCGCAGGCAGATCAGGATCGAAGCCCGCGCCGAGCTCCAGCAACGACACCACGCGGCCGACGCCCACGACACGGCCGGTCGTCGGTGTGATCACCCGCGCCAGCACCTTGAGCAGCGTCGTCTTGCCGGCCCCATTGGGACCGATCACACCGAGAATCGTGCCCGGCTCGACGCGAAAGCTCACGTCGCGCAGTGCCCAGAAGTCGCGGGTCTTCGCCGTCGATTCGGATTCGCCGCGAGGAGCCCGCCATCGTCGCCAGAACGGGCGCGACTTGCCTTCCTCACGGCTCAGGATGTAGCACTTCCCCAGCCCTTCGGCGACCAGACTATCCATGGATCATCAAGGTTTTATACTACAAGGGTTGGGTCTCTCCATTGCGCTCGCACAACTGAATCCCAGAGTGGGCGACGTCGCCGGCAATCTCGCGCGCGTGCGTCGTGCGCGAGATCGCGCCTCTGAACTCGGCGCCGATCTGGTTGTCTTCTCCGAGCTCGTCCTGGTTGGCTATCCACCCGAGGATCTCGTCCTCCGTCCGGCGCTCGTGGACGCGGCCGCGGCCGCGCTGCGCGAGCTCGAACGCGAGTCCGCGTCGGGCGGCCCCGCGCTGGTGGTCACGCTGCCCTGGCGAGCCGATGGCTGTCTGCACAACGCCGCCGCGCTCGTGGCGGAGGGACGTTCCGAGTTTCGCTTCAAGTACGAGCTGCCCAATTACGGCGTCTTCGACGAGAAGCGCGTGTTCGAACCAGGTCCGCTGCCGGCGCCGATCCCGTTTCGCGGTGTCCGTCTCGGTCTGCCGATTTGCGAGGACGTCTGGTTTCCCACGGTCTGCGAGCATTTGAAACGCGCGGGCGCCGAGCTGCTGCTCGTGCCGAATGGATCGCCGTTCGAAGTTGATAAATTCGAGGAACGTCTCGAGCTGGCGCGTGCGCGCACGTCCGAGTCTCGTGCTCCGCTCGCGTATGTGAACCAGGTTGGCGGCCAGGACGAGCTCGTGTTCGACGGCGGATCGTTCGTCATGAACGCTGACGGCACGCTCGCGCATCGTCTGCCCTTCTTCCGTGAGGCGATCGTCCTCACCACATGGGAGAAAGACAGCAACGGCTTCCGCTGCGCAGGCACCGCTTCATGGGAGGAGCCGCCGCGCCTCGACACGATTTACAGCGCGATGATGCTCGGCCTTCGCGATTACGTTCGCAAGAACGGCTTCAAGGGCATCGTGCTGGGACTGTCGGGCGGAATCGACTCGGCGTTGACAGCAGTCGTGGCGGCCGACGCGCTCGGAGCAGAGAGCGTACGCGGCGTGCGACTTCCGTCCCGCTTCACATCTCAGTCGAGCATGGACGATGCCGCGGACTCCGCGGCGCGTCTTGGCATCAGGCTCGAGACGATCGCGATTGGTCAGACCGTCGATGCCGCCGAAGCCGCGCTGACGCCGGCCTTCGGCAATCGCGAGCGCGACGTGACGGAGGAGAACCTGCAGGCACGCGTGCGTGGTCTTCTGTTGATGGGCATGTCGAACAAGTTCGGCGAGTTGCTGGTGACGACGGGCAACAAGTCGGAGATGTCGGTGGGCTACGCCACGCTGTATGGCGACATGTGCGGCGGGTACTCGGTGCTCAAGGACATCTACAAGACCGAGGTCTACGCGCTCTCAGAGTGGCGCAATACGCACGTGCCCGAGGACAGCGCGCTGACGACCAAGGACGTGATTCCGCAGTCGTCCATCACCAAGGCACCGACAGCGGAGCTGCGGCCGAATCAAACCGACCAGGATTCGCTGCCTCCGTACGACGTCCTCGACGCGATCCTGCACGGGCTGATCGAGAACGAAGACAGCGTCGATCAAATCGTGGCCCGAGGCTTCGACCGCGCCACAGTCAGCCGCGTGCAGCGGCTGCTCTACTCAGCGGAATACAAGCGCCGACAGGCGCCGCCGGGAGTCAAGATCACGCGCAAGAGTTTCGGACGGGATCGGCGTTATCCGATGACCAACGCCTTCAGAGAATAGTTCCGATGGTTCAGGGGTTCCAAAGGTTCCGAAGGTTGTGGTTCGCCGAGGTTCTGATCACAACTCGAACGTGCGGCCTGATCGCCGACCGTTGAGTCCCCAGACTTCAATCACGTAACTTCGTCCCGCCACGAACACAAACTCTCCGCCGTGTTAGGGATAAGCACTTGAAATGTCCCCCCCTCCGCCTGAACGTGAGTGTCGTTCGAACCTGGATGCACTTTCACTGTCCAGATTTGTGGTTCACCTGTCTTCGACGCTAACTCCCGCACGACCGTCTTCGTAGTGGCATCCGTGAGACGGATTCTGGAAATCGAAGTCCCGTACTCTCCGAGGGTTTGAACGTCGATGATGGCACTCTGACCATCTCGAATGACTCGAAGGGAAGGCGCACAGCACGCCACGAGCACGCAGATCAGGGCGCTTAGCACAAATGCGTTGAACGGAGGGTCGCTGACGCACGCCCTGGCAGCTCATGCTCGTTGCTAAGGCTTCGTGTTCTTTGTGGCTAGTGCCGGGGCG
Source organism: Acidobacteriota bacterium (assembly GCA_046765795.1). GTDB lineage: Bacteria > Acidobacteriota > Vicinamibacteria > Vicinamibacterales > UBA2999 > Gp6-AA40. Next base: position 2,961 of record JBKPRH010000030.1, read on the forward strand.
CAGAGTTCGTCGGTGCAGCGCCCTCGCCGAACGCGGTTCGCGGCAATCACCCGATAGACGGCGTGACCGATCTGGCGAATCCCAGGCAGGCGTCCGAGCAGACTGAACACCCACATCACCGGAACAACACGCGCGATCTGCAGCCAGCCTTCAAACCCGCCGTGCAGCCGCTGGCGCTCGTCCACCACATACATCTCGACCATGACCTGCGCTTCGGTCAGCGACGGCGCGAAGAACGCGCGTGCCTCGGCGTTGGTGGCGTCAACGAACTGCAGGCGATGGTTCCAGTCGAGTGCGCGGACGATCCGGACCGAGCGCCGGCACATCGGGCATCCGCCGTCGAACAAGACCGGCAATCGCATACAGTCAGGATCGCATACTAGGAACCTAGGCACGCACCAGACGACGGACGAGCAGCCGCGCGACTCGCACGCCGATTGGTGATGGGTCGACTCGCCAGACGCCGATACCCGCCATCTTGAGCAGCACCGTTCGCAGCGCGTCGATGTCCGCTTCATCGAGACGACCCGAAATGGCGGGAACCTCGACGACCCGGAACGGCGGAAGACCGCTCGATCGAATGGCCTCGATCCGTTGACCAGCCGTCGCCACGACGATCCAGTCCGGCTCGGCGAGTGGCTCGTCCACCACGTCCACGCGCGCCGGCGCGACAGCTCGCAGTTGGCGAATCGTGGCCGCGTGAGCGCCAATGATCCGCACTCGCGTGTGCGTCATCGGCTTAGGAATCCCCACTGCTTGTCCTGTTCCGACAACATCGACGGTGGCAGCGGCCAGCGGATCGCGAGCGTCGGGTCATCCCAGCGAATGCCATCGGCGAGATGTGGCGCGTAATAGTTGCTGAGGTGATAGTGCACCGTGCTCTCATCGCACAGCGCCTGATAGCCGTGCGCGACGCCCTCTGGCAGAAAGAGCGCCCGGCCGTTATCGGGCGTCAGCTCGTAGGCTTCCCACTGGCCATAGGACGGCGAGTCCGGGCGCACGTCGGCCATCACGTCGTACACCGCACCACGAATGCACGAGACCAGCTTCGCTTCCGCATGCGGCGCGCGTTGGAAATGCATTCCGCGCAGCGTCCCGCGCGTGTGGTTGTGAGAAATTGCGCTACGCACGAACACGCCGCTCCAGCCCCGCTCAGCCAGCGCCCGCAGCTGATACACCTCGGTGAACGATCCACGATCGTCGCCGAACGACGTCAACTCGATGAGAAACGCGCCGTGCACGCGCGTTGGATGAAGAATCACAGGTGGATGCCTTCGGAGGCGAGGCTCAATCCGGGAACGCCGTGCCGGCGCGCGACAGTCGACATCGGCGCGCGCTCCGCATTCGGCCGCGCCGCAGTCTCAATCACGCTCGCCACAACTTCACTGGCCGGCATGTCGAGGCCACATGGCCTGATGAACCAGCGCATGAATGCACGACGATCGGCCGCGCGCGGGTCGTCACCGTCCATAATGCGCCGCACCCGCGCCGCAACATCGCCCAGGCTGCGACACACGTCGAGGAACCTGCCCTTCAGCAGATGACGGAAATGACCGGTGCGCCCCTGCGCCGGCCAATACGTCTCATTCACGATCGTCAGGCACGGGCGGTTGGCGACGACCGCATCGAGAAATGCCGGCGTGTTCAGACCACACACGCATGTGGCGTGCGCGAGCTGGTCGAAATACTCCTGCAACGACGCCGTTTGTCCGGATTGATGCGGGATGACGACCAGCGCAGGTGCGCTGCTCCCGAACTCACGCGCGAGCGCATCGGACAAGCCCTTCACGGTGAACGAATCGTCTTCCCATATCGCGCTCGGGCTGCCGAGAAACACGATGTAGGGCGCATCTGGACGACCCAGCCGCGCGCACACGTCCGCGCGGCTGCTTCGCGGACGAAGCGAAAAGAGCGTATCGAGATGCGATGCCCCCGTGACGCGAATCGTGCTTGCGGGGATGTCGTGGATTTCGGCCGCTTCCTGTGCCAGCGCTTCGTTCCACGCGAGGAACAGATCCGGAAGTACGTGCACCGTGCCTCTGCTCGTCAAATCATCCCAACTGTTCGGGCAACCGATCGTCGCGATGCCGAGTGTGCGGCCGGCGTGCAGATAGTCGGCTTCGACCGGGTCCTTCGGCCAGACAGTCGGCGATACCAGCATCACATCAGGATCGATCTGCTTCAAGAGCGACAGCACCGTTGGACTGGCGGGACTCGCGGCTTCGATCCATCGCCAACCTCGCAGCGCAGTGCGAGTGCCGATCGCCGAACGCCAGAGCGGAGTGCGGAACTTCGCGCGGGCATCATCCGGCATGTCCTTCTCGAGTCCCGCGACGACTCGTTCGGGAGATGGATGCCCCTTGCGCAAGTAGATGCCGCGATTGATGACCTGCCGGCCGACGCGCAGACGTCGCGGCCAGCCTTCGGACGGCTGCGGCTGCTCGTCGCTCGTGACATTGGTGATGTCCAGCAGCGTCGGATTGTCGAGTGGCTCGCCCTGCAGCAACACGACCTGATGTCCACGCCGGCACAGCTCGCGAATCACCGCGTCGAGATCGCGGAATACGCCCGCATGCTGGCCAACAATCAGAATTTTCATCAGGCCGGTTCGCTATCTTGATCCGGACGCCAGGCGTCCTGCAAGCAGCGTCGCCTCGATCATGCTCGTCGGATCGGCGACGCCTTTGCCGGCGATGTCGAACGCGGTGCCGTGATCGACCGACGTGCGAATGATCGGCAGGCCGAGCGTCACGTTGACCGAGTGTCCGAAGGCGAGCAGCTTGACGGGAATCAATCCCTGATCGTGATAGCAGGCGATCACGGCATCGAACTCGCCTTTTCGCGCACGCAGAAACACTGTGTCGGCGGGCAATGGGCCAGTGACGTCAATGCCGCGCGAACGCGCCGCCTCCACCGCAGGGCGAATCACGGTGCGCTCCTCGGCGCCGAGCAGGCCTTCTTCTCCGGCGTGTGGGTTGAGACCCGCGACGGCGAGACGCGGACGGCCGCTGCTCTCGCCCGACTTCAATGAACCAAGGTAGCGCGGGAGTTCACGAGCCGTCAGATCGATCGTCTCAGCCATGACGTCGAGCGTCAGCGTCACGGGAACTGCGGCAAGCGGCACGTGAATGGTGGCGAGCACGACCTTCAGCGGCTCGGACCAGAACATCATCGCGAATCGACGAGTGCGCGTGAGGTGACCGAGCAGATCGGTGTGGCCCTTCCACGGCAGACCGGCCTTCGAAAAGGCCAGCTTGTTGATCGGTGCAGTCGCGATGGCGGCAATGGTGCCGGCCTGCGCATCGCGAACCGCTGCGCAGATCGATTCGTACGCCGCCTGCCCTGCATCGCCTGACAGCACGCCTGGCGTGAACTTCGATTCTTCCGGGGGTCCGTACAGCACGGGCTCGCACACCTCGCGGACGCGCGGATCCTCGGCTGCCTTCCGCGCAATCTCCGGTCCAATCCCCGCCGGATCACCAACAGTGATCGCGATTCTCGGCTTCATTTTTTACAGTTGTAAAACTAACCAATCGGCGACGATCTTGGGACTCGCGTTGCGCTCGAGCGCCGCGAGCGCTTCGTCCACGGCCGCATAGGCGCTTGCCGCCCGCGAGCTGTCGAACGACTTGGCCAGCGAGACCAGCTGCGGTTCGAGGTCGCTGTTGCCAATCAAACCGCGATCCCCATTCGACGAGAGGATGCTCACATCACGGAGCAGCGATCCGAGCGCGCGCAAACACGCGGCGAGTTGATCGCGTTCGCCGACCGATGTGCTCTTCTTCGCCGTGACGTCGCGGGCGGCATCGAGCCGTCGCGATGGATCGCCGGCGCGAGCAGTGTAATCAAGGAGTCGCTGCGCGCCTTCGCGCGCTTCGACGAGATCCGCCGACTCGGCCTGCAACGCCCGGCCGATGCTACCCTCGGCATCGACGGCCACCGCACGGGCGTCCTGCTCCGTATATTCGTGGTCGCGCCGCAACACCTCGGCGACTTCTGACGCTGACAGCGATGCGAAGCGCAACCGCGAGCACCGCGAACGCACCGTCGGCAACAGCGCATCGGGAATCGACGAGACCAGCACGAACATCGACGCCGACGGTGGCTCTTCGAGCGTCTTGAGCAACGCGTTCTGCGCGGCCGGCATCAGCGCATCTGCCTCGTCGATGACGACCACACGGCGGCGGCCTTCGAACGGACGATAGTCGGCGCGATCGATGACGTCGCGCACTTGCTCGATCTTGATCGAGCCCATATCGCCAGGCTCGATGACGATGACGTCCGGGTGCACGCCGCGTTGGATGCGTCGACAGGCCGGGCATTCGCCGCAGGCGTCGCGAGCGAATTCATCGGTGGTCTGCGGCTTGAGGCAATTCACCGCTTCGGCAATTGCCAAAGCCGCGCGCCGTTTGCCCACACCGGCCGGACCGGCGAGCAGCAGCGCGGGCGGCACAGTGTCGCGGGCAACGGCGCGCGACAGCAGCGTCAACAGGCGACGATGGCCGACGATCGTACGAAAAGGCACGAAGATAGATTAAGGGCTGGTTCCGCGTGTGACAATGCCCGAGTCCATGTCAATTGAAGGTCCGGCTGAAGCCGGACAC
>JBKPRH010000031.1:0-27472 GCA_046765795.1 Acidobacteriota bacterium
GTCACCGCCTACTCCGTGGCGCGGCGCCGCAGCGAGATCGGAGTGCGCATGGCGCTTGGTGCCGATCAACGCAACGTGATCGGCATGGTGCTCGGCGGGGCGTTCAAGCGCATCGCCATCGGCATCGTGCTCGGCGCGCCCCTCGCTGTGGGCGCCGGCTACCTGCTGTCGGCTCAGCTCTACGGGGTGTCATTCTGGGATCCGATGGCCTTGGGCGTTGCCGCCGCGTCTCTTGCGTTCGCGGCATTCATCGCCTCCGTGGTGCCCGCATTGAAAGCCGCAACACTGGCGCCGATGCTCGCGCTGCGCACCGAATAGCCAGAGCAATCGTTGTCGAGCGGAGGCTTCAGCCTCCGCGGACACGTCTCAATCGGCGCGCCGACTATGCTCGTCGGAGTCGGCGGCGAAGCAGTAGAGCAGTCCGTCGCCAAGTGACGCACGCAGCGCCGCCTGCGAGCAGCCGCGCGACAGATGAGCAGAATTCCAGGAGTCGCCCTGGCCTCCGCCGCTGCGATTGTGATGCCCCAGCATCGCTCGACCCTCGCTCAGGCTGGTCCACCCGCCACACGTCGCGTCGCCCCTGGTATACAGCGTGCCATCGGGGTTACTGCCGGTGAGGATGTCGTGGCGGGTCGGTGCGACCTGGGCACCCGCTTCGGTGAGTGCGGTATCTCGCGTGAGATTGACGCGCTCGCTATGAAGCTCCTCGACGTTGGCGGCAATCTGAATGCCTTGCGCGTTGATCCACGGACCACGACCGATGCGATCTCGCGCGTTGACCGCTGGTGAATCCGCCGATGATGGTGCACTGAGATACGCGCGCCACAGTCGATCGCCGCGTCCGACGGCTGTTGCCCGCAGTCGGCAGATTGCGTCGGCACCAGCAAGACCTCCAAGGTTCCCGCCGAAGCCACGGCCGGTGCTCGTGATGAAGAACGACATCGCGGGTGAGACCTGTGGGACGTCCTGCGCTGATGCTGCGGCGAGGAATGTGACGATGAATACTGAAAAAATTCGCACGACGATTGGCAAACGGTGAATCGCGATTCTAACTCGTGCAGTTCGTGAGGCGCGCGGGCGCGCGCTGGTTCAGGTTGATCGCCGGAGGTGACTCGCTTCACTCTGGCATCAACGTGAATCATGAGTGACGACCGATCCCTGCACATTCAACCCGTTTACTTGAGCCTGCTGCTGCTGCATACGCTTGCGGCGTCTCTGATCTGGGGCATTAACACACTCTTCCTGCTCGACGCCGGACTCAGCAACAGCCAGGCATTCGCGGCCAACGCCTTCTTCACCGCTGGCCTCGTCGTGTTCGAGGTGCCGACCGGCGTGATCGCCGACGTTCGCGGTCGCAGGTTTTCGTATCTACTCGGCACGCTCACCTTGACGCTGGCGACGGTGCTGTATCTCTGGATGTGGCGGATCCATGCCGCGTTCTGGCTGTGGGCAGTGACGTCCGCGCTGCTTGGCCTCGGCTTCACGTTCTTCTCAGGAGCGGTGGAGGCGTGGCTGGTCGACGCGTTGAAGGCCACAGGATTTCGCGGGCAGCTCGATGCGGTGTTCGCCAGAGGCGAAATCGTCGAGGGAGGGGCGATGCTGGCGGGCTCGGTCGTGGGCGGATACCTGGCACAGGAAACCAGTCTCGGTGTCCCATACGTCGCTCGCGCGATCGTTCTGGGTCTGACGTTCCTGGTCGCGTTCGTGTTGATGCACGACGTGGGCTTTACGCCGAATCGTGGCGGAGGAATGGTCCAGGAGATGACGCGCGTGCTCCGTGGTGCCCTGGTCTACGGCCTGCGTAATCCGCCGGTGAGACCGGTCATGTTCGCCAACATCTTCACGAGTGGCGTCTCGATGTATGCGTTCTATGCGATGCAGCCCTACCTCCTGCAGCTGTACGGCGATCCTCATGCCTTCGGCATTGCCGGCCTCGCAGCAGCTGTCGTCGGCGGCGCGCAGATCGGAGGCGGTCTCCTCGTTCCACATCTTGGACGTGCGTTCCGTCTGCGGACGTCGGTGCTGCTCGGCGCAGTTGTGATGAGCACTCTCACGCTCGCAGCGATCGGACTGCTTGCTCACTTCTGGACCGCGATCGGGCTACTGGTCCTGTGGGGACTCCTGTTTTCAGCCATCACGCCCGTGCGACAGGCGTACGTCAACGCGCTGATCCCGTCGGAGCAGCGGGCGACGGTCCTGTCGTTTGATTCCTTGATGGGATCGAGCGGTGGGGTCGCGTTTCAACCCGTGCTCGGTCGTGTCGCCGACGGATGGGGGTACCCGACGTCGTACGTGTGCAGCGCGATCATTCAGGCGCTGGCGATTCCTTTCCTGCTGTCGGCACGTCGGCAACACGCGGCATCGGATCCGCTTGCGGACGAGGCGCCAACCGGCGACGCCGAGCGAACCGCGCGATCGTGAGCTAGCGCGCCGCGATCTTGCCGATCGCGTCGCCGGCGACAACCAACTCCACGCGACGATTCTGTTGTCGTCCGGCCGGCGTATCGTTCGATGCGACCGGTTGCGTCTCACCGAATCCTGCCGTTGTCACAGATGGTGCGGCGATCCCCTGCTCGAGGAGGTACGCCCGCACATTATCGGCACGATTCTGAGAGAGCCGCTGGTTGTAGTTGGCGTCCCCGACGCTGTCGGTGTGCCCCTCGATCTGCACCTTCAGATCAGGATGCGACAGCAGAATCCCGGCGACGCGTGCGAGCTTCTCGCGCGTGCCCGGTTTCAATGTCGCGCTGCCGGTATCGAATAAGACATCCGAGAGGTTCACGATCAGGCCACGCGCGGTTTCGCGTGTATCGAGCACCTGATTGAGCTGCTGCCGTAACTGGTCGCGAAGTGCGGCCTTCTCGCGATCGGCTTGCTCCGCAGCTGCGCGTGCCTGCTGCGCCTGTGTCTCGGCGGCGATCCGCGCGGCTTCAGCGTTGGCTCGTGCGGCTTCCGCCGCGGCCCGATCCCGTTCCAGCTGCGCGGCCGCCGCGCGTGATTGCTGCGCCTGCGCCTCCGCTGCCAGTCGCGCCGCTTCCGCCACGGCTTTGTCGCGCTCGGCCGCAATCCGCGCGGCCTCCGCCTGCAGCTTCTCGAGTTCGGCCAGCCGACGCGTGGCTTCCTCGGCGCGTGCGCGATCGAGTGCCGCAGTCTCGCGCTCCTTGGCGAGCGCTCGTTGCTGGGCCTCGAATTCCTCTCGCTGTTTCTTCACGGCGATCAGTCGCGCGTCTTCCGACGTCTGGACCGACTGACGTGCCGACATCATCACCGCGTCGCTGCCACGCTTCCGGGCCTGCGCGCTTTCGGCTTCGGTGAGCAGACGCGTGGCCTTGAGATACGTGTCGCCTGCGTATTTGTCCGCGCCGGCCACTCGCGCCAGCATGACCGCGTTGCGCGCCTCGGCGAGATCGAGCGGAGCGCCGGGCTCGAGCGGCTTCAGCGTCAACCCACGCGCGTCATGGTTCATCAGATACGTACCCCGCGTGAGCAGCTCGTACTTCGCCTGGATCACATCGACATTCGCCTTCGTACCATCGCGAAGACTGTTTTCGAGGACGACGACATCGCTTGGCTGCGTGACGGCGAAGTAGGGTTCGGCGGTGAGAATCATGCCAAACGCCTGAAGCTCGGTGGTGACCTGAATGCGCGCCTCGTCACCCTTCACTTGAACCTCGCCAAGATTCGAGGCGCGGCCCTCGGGTGTGATGGCCCAGAGCACGTAGGTCATGTATTCGGGGCCGAACTGCGCAGGCGACCCGAGCTTGTCGAACTTCGCGTCGATATCGATGACGCCTTTCTTGCCCTGAACTTTGGCCTCGCCGATTGCCAGTGGCATCAGCGGTGTGCCTCTGAAATCGATCTCGGTATCGCCCTTCCGCGGCCGGTAGTTGATCGCCGGGGTCACGTGGCCGACGACGGTGACACGAAAGATCGGCGTCTCCGAACTTGACTGCGTCTGAGCGTACGCATTCGGAGTGACCAGAACGGCAATCACCAGCGACATCGTCAACGTTCGCGTGCGCATGAGGTGGTTGAACGGCAACTTCCGGTCCAGCTCACGTCCGCACGCTTTGTCGTGGGATTGCAGTGCTGATGACCCGTGCCGGACGCCGACCCGGGTGGTTGGATCACGCTTTTCGACTTCCAGTGAAATTCGGCGAATGTTACGGTGTGATGTTCTCCCAGCACTCGACACGATCGAAGGCGACGGTAGCCCTATCTGGCGTTCCGCCAGTGTCCGTAAACAGAAGCGCGTACCCGAAAAATTGCCCATCGTTGGACTGCCGCTTGACGACCAAAAACAAGCTCTCGAAGCCGCTGCGAAAAAAACTCGCAAGGAGTTCGTACTCGTTCATGAGCATCCAGGCGCCGTTTGTGAGCCGCTGACGATCGTCTGGATAACGTGGCCGTATTCGCCGGTATCGCGAACCCGCATTACCACTCGGTGTTGCGGTTAGAGCAAAAAGGCGAGGCGGCCTGTAGAGCCGTTGTTCTGACTCTGGCCTCGTGGAAAGCCAGGCGAAGAAGGATGGCATCCACTCAATTGAACGCAACTCGTAACATCCGATGACGTCGTCGATCGACAATCTCACGTCCTGCGCCGCAGTCGTCTTCTGTGCCCAGACCACGACCGCGATTCCGACGGCCGCTGCGAGAGCGACATTCCTGCGACGCGTTAGCGGAAGGGACGTGCTCACCAGGACTGTTAGACCCCATCACGGAAGGCGAGTTCCGTGATCGGGGCCACGATGAGCGCTAGCGTCCGAATTGATAGTAGAGACCGACGCTGAATCGGACGCTGCTGTTATCAGAGACAAACACTTTCAGTTCGGGCTGCACACCCCAGTTCAATCCCGCTTGCCAGCGTGCCCCACCACCGATGTTCAGGCCGGCGTCGGTATCAGACACGCTCGTGGTGGTTCCGAAAACCGTCGTCGTCGCGCTCCCGCGCAGGATTCCCAGGCCGACGAGCAGATATGGCGTGAGCCCCTGACTGCTGGCTTGTGGTGGAAACAGGTAATGCGCGTTGAGATCGATTGAAATCGCGCTGCTTTCGACGCCGATGCCAACGCCTTGCACGACACCATCGAAATCGTCGCCGCCGGTGAGATAGCCCAATTCGCCTACGAACATCCAGCGTGCGTCGTACGCGTAGTGGATGCCGCCGCCGAATGTGAATCCGCCGCCATCCGTGACACCGCCGATGAACGCGGCGCCTTCGGCCTGGCCGGGGGCGACTTGTTGCGCCGTCGCCGTGCTGGTCGCAGCGACACAGAGCAAGAATGCGAAACCAGCTGCAAATCGTTTCAGATCAGACACGCTACGCTCCTCCCAAAAACCGAACCCGAGGGATGCGATCTCTCACGGTATCGGTTAGGCAGGCGCGACGCCTTAGTCTTGGAGGTGGAGTACTAGCGTGTCCCTTGAATGATGGGCCGAGGCCCGCCGCTCAGCGCCCGATCCATCCGCCCGCGCTGACGGCGATGTCGTCGTACCACATGTTCATCGTCAGCCCGAGTCTCGAGGGGTAGTTGTAGGCGTTGTACGTGGTGTCGAGCTTGATGTAGCCCACATCGCCGGTGCAGGGATCGAGCTTATTGATGTTCTGCAGGCTGCCGGCTTCGTTGCGCAGCTTCAACTGGCGACCGTTGATTTTGGCTTCGACCCGTCCGCTGGGGCCGCAAACGATGTGGATCTCGAAGACGATCCAGTCACCGCCGCGAATCTGAACGCCTTCGTCGCTGAACATCGAGTCGCCAGGCGTAATGCCGATCACCGGACGGCCGACAGGGCCATTGCCGTTGCCGCGGATATTGAAATACACATCCTGCGACGTCCCCTGGCTATTACCGAAGATCGCGACTTTATGGTCCGCTCCGGCAAAGACCCAATTCTTCGAGTAGCGGGTACACCAGCGAGCCCAGATCTCGTTCTGGCTGCCGAAGGTCTTGATTACGCGATAGTCGGGGCCGTTCTGCGAACCATCAGGCCGGAAATTCACCTGCATCGAGCGCGACCCTTCGCAGGAGTTGCCCTCAACGATCTCCGCGATCTGTCGTCCTGACGCGCACGTCGCCCCGACATGCGGTCCGAAATCATCCCATGGCTGTGCGGTGGTGCGTTGCAGCAAGCCTTCGAGCGTGCAGCCCAACGGGGCATCGCCTTCGAATCCGTTGCTGAAGACAATGCCGCTCGGCTGCGTTGTCGTCGCGGGTGGTCGGGCCGCGGCAGCCGCAGCCGGACGCGTCCCGTTCACCGTCACACTGAACGTGCAGCTCGCCTTCTGGCCGGCGCCATCGATAGCTGTACCGGTGACGCGCGTCGTGCCGACTTCAAACGCGCCACCGCTGTTCGGAGTTGTGACGATTGTTATTGGCGCGACCCCGCCTGTTGATGTCGGCGCCGGGAACGTCACGAGCGCCGTGTTCCCGTCGCCCGTTTGGACGGTGACGGCAGGCGGACACGACAGACTCAACGCAGGCGGGGGAGGCGCGACTGGTGGCTGCTGTGCGGCCACGACCGGCGCCGCACACAAGATCAGACTACTAACGAGGGACCACACGCAACGCATCTGACCCTCCGATAGATTCCTCGCGTCTCGAAAGCGAGGGTAACCGTCGGATGTCGTGGGTAGTACGTTTGACCCACGACGCCGCCGATGATTCTCCATCTGGCGCCCACACAAAATCCATAGCCGGAGATCTACTCGACGGTGTCTGAATGCGATGCGATGGCGGTTCACGTGCGCCATCAGAATTACTGAAGCATATCGACGAGAATTGCGCACCCGGCCACCACCAGGATCACAATCACCGTCAGGAGAAAGTCGGTAACTCGGTCGAAAGGACTCCTCGATCCACTTGGACTTGTTACCATGGCCACCGCCTTCCACAGACAACGGGGGTATACGCTGGCTGAACTACTAGCAAGCGCATTGCCGTTTCGCTTGAGACGGCTGGCGAAGTTCGTCGCGTCTATCAAAGGAGCTGTTCCGGCGAACACCCTACGAGGCCACTGAGGGTTTGCAACGATGTTCCGTAAGTGGGCGCCCTAATTCTTTGTTTGCCGCAACGTTCTCAGAGTACGCAGTACCCGCGCAGTTAACTGAATTGTAATCGCACCGAGTCACACAAGTTCTCCGCGCACGGCGTCAGAATGGCCTTATGGATGACTTGCTGCGAGATGCCGCCGCGCGGGCGATTCGGTATCGGCGCGACGTAGGGAATCGGCCCGTGTGGCCAGAGGCGGCAGCGCTGGACGCACTCGTGCGGCTCGACGAGCCGTTGCCGGCTCACCGACAAGGTGACGCCGCCGTACTCGCGCTTCTCGACGAGGTCGCATCCCCGGCGACGGTCGCGACATCTGGAGGGCGATACTTCGGTTTCGTCGTCGGCAGCTCATTGCCGGTCACGCTTGCGGCGAACTGGCTTGCCGGCGCGTGGGATCAGAACGCGGGCGGATTCATCCAATCGCCGGCCGCGTCACGCCTCGAAGAAGTCGCGACGACGTGGGCGCTCGACGTGCTCGGGTTACCCGACAGCTGTGGAGCGGGCTTCGTCACGTGTGCGACGATGGCAAACTTTTCGGCGCTGGCCGCGGCCAGACACGCGCTCTTTGCGCGAAAGGGCTGGGACGTCGAACAGCACGGTCTCTTCGGCGCGCCGCCCATCACCGTCATCGTCGGCGAGGAAGTGCACATCAGCGTGCTCAAAGCGCTTGGCCTGCTCGGCCTCGGACGCGATCGTGTGGTGCGGGTGCCAGTGGACGATCAGGGACGCATGCGGGCCGATGCGTTGCCGCCACTCGACGATCACACGATCGTCTGCATCCAGGCCGGCAACGTGAATACCGGCGCCTTCGATCCCGCAGATGCGATCGTGCCGCAGGCGCACCGCGCCGGCGCGTGGGTGCACGTGGATGGTGCGTTCGGGTTGTGGGCGAACGCGGCTCCGGCGCGGGCGCATCTGCTCACCGGATACGGCGACGCCGATTCATGGGCGACCGACGCGCACAAGTGGCTCAACGTCCCGTACGACAGTGGCATCGTGTTCGTCCGCGAACCGCAGCACCTGCGAGGATCGATGAGCCTGTCGGCGGCGTATCTCGTGCGCGGCGAGCATCGCGATCCGTTTGACTACACGCCTGAATTCTCGCGGCGCGCACGCGGCGTCGAGGTCTGGGCAGCGCTGCGATCGCTCGGTCGTGAAGGATTGGCCGATCTCATCGAGCGATCGTGCCGGCACGCGTCGCGCTTTGCCGACGGTCTGCGACGTGCCGGCTGCGCGATCTTGAACGACGTCGTCATCAATCAGGTTCTCGTGTCGTTCGGCGATCCCGACACGACGCGCCAGGCGATTGCGGCGATCCAGGCAGACGGCACGTGCTGGGTCGGCGGCACGGTGTGGCAAGGGCACACGGCCATGCGCATCAGCGTGTCATCATGGGCGACGACCGATGAAGATGTCGAGCAAAGCCTGGCGGCGATGGCGCGCGCGGCGGAGAAGGTGCGCCGCGGCCACAATCGATGAGGAGCGATGTGGGTGCCGCGTTTGATACGGGTGTGTCGGGTCGCCACGATTCGCGGCGTGCGCAAGGCAATCGCGTGATTCGCCATCGGAGCACCTCGCTGGTCCCAGTCGAGCTCCTCCTCGTTGTGGGGACGCTCATTTCTGCATTGACCATTTGGGTTGGGTTGTCGTCCGGGATGTACAGCGACTTCGTCGTGTGGTACGAGGCCGCTCGCGCTCTGCGCGAAGGCCGTGAACTCTATTTCACCGATGTGACCAATTCCGGCTGGCGCAACATGAATCCGCCACAAATGGTCGTGCTGATGGCCCCACTCGCCTGGCTCTCCATTCGAGATGCGCTGATTGCCTGGTGGTTGGTGACGGCTGCAGCCATGTTCGGAAGTGTTCGGTTGTGGCGGGAAGCACTGCCACGGAAGTGGCCGGTCGCGGTGTTTGCGCTGGTACTCGTGTCTGCGTCGGGCTATCTCAACATCCGAGCAGGGAATCAGTCCTGGGTTATCGCCTGGGCCGTGACGTGGGGCTGGATCCTGTGGCGACGAAATCGAATCAACGAAGCCGCCGCTATCCTCGGCGTGGCCGCCAGTATCAAGCTCTTTCTCCTGATTCTGCTTCCGTATTTCGTCTGGCGTCGGCAATCGCGGGCGGTAGCCTTTTTTCTCATCGGCGCGGCTGCATCGTTTGCGCTCGGGTTTGTCGTCGCCGGCCCACACGCCTTCGTGTCATGGGTGCAGTCCCTCACGGAGCAGGCGCGGCAAGGTCAGGTGCTGAGTATGTCGCTGTTAGGCCTTGCGACGAGAGTGCTCCAGCCATCACCCTATTACGGGCACGTGGTCGCCTGGCCTGAAGCGATCTTGCCCGTGTGGTTCCTCGCATCTGCAGCGCTTACCGCGGCTACCGCCTGGCGCCTTCGTTTCGAATCGGACATCGACCGCAACATCGCCGCGGTGCTGACCTTGATGCTGCTGGTGACCCCGTCTGGCTGGGTGTACTATCTTGCACTCGCGGCTGGGCCACTCGCGGCAGCTGCTGCGGTGTCCTCACGGAGATCACGTTGGCTCTGGATCGCGGGAGTCTTATTGATGGTGTTCCCCTTTCCGCTCCTCGGCCTCGGCCAGCCATCGCCATGGGCGACTGTTACGGTAGCCTCGTCGTACGTGTGGGGAGGTCTTCTTCTTCTCACGGCAACGCTGCTCGATGCCTCGCCTCCCGCCGCGCGTGAAGAAGTTGTGACGCGTTAGAATCTTCCTTCCATGAGAGCGCTCTGGCCGGCAGTGTGGCTGTTCGTATTGGTCGCGGGTTCCGCTGCCGTTGGAGCGCAGTGGCTGAACTATCCCACTCCGGGGATTCCGCGTCTGGCGAACGGCGCTCCGAATCTGAAGGCGCCGGCCCCGCGCACCCCCGATGGCAAGCCAGATTTTTCCGGCATGTGGTTCGCCAATGTCCCGTCGAGGGACTTTTGCCGGGAGAAGGATTGCATTCAGGAAGAGCGCATGGCGCGCGAGCAGATCAACCTCGGTATCAAGTTGAAGGACGGCCTGCCCTATACCGAGTGGTCGAAGGAGCAGATGAAAACACGGCGCGCCAACGGCGGCCGGGAAGATCCGCACAGCTACTGCATGCCGCCAAACTTCCCGCGCGCGTGGACGTTGCCGCAGCACAGTCGAATCGTGCAGACGCCGGGCATGATGGTGGTCCTGCACGAATTCAACGCCGCTTATCGCGAAATCTATCTGGATGGCCGGCCGCTGCCCGTCAATCCGAATCCAACGTGGAACGGGTACTCGACCGGGCACTGGGAGGGCGACACGCTGGTCATCGAGACCAACGGCATCCGCGACGACATGTGGCTCGATATCCAGGGCAGCCCCATCACCGAGTCGGGCCGCGTGACCGAGCGCCTGAAGCGTCCGACGCTCGGTCTCATGCAGATCGAGATCGCCGTGAACGATCCCAAGGCCTACACGAAGCCGTGGTCGGTGACGATCGACATGGCGCTGATCGTGGACACGCAGATGCTCGAAGAGATCTGCATGGACAACGAACGAGACACCAGGCTCTATAAGAAATGAATCGTCTGCTTCGCTTCTCAGTCGTGGTCGGCCTTTGCCTCGCGATGGCACCTGTCGTGTCGGCCCATCACTCCCAATCGGAGTACGACCTGAAAGCCAAAGTGGAAGTCGCGGGCGCGGTCACAAAGGTCGAATGGAAAAGCCCGCACGTGTGGGTGTATGTCGATGTGATCGACGACAAGGGCCAGACGGTGAACTGGAGCTTCGAGCTGCCGAGCCCGGTGACCTTGATGCGTCGCGGATGGACTCGCGATTCGTTGAAAGCCGGCGATCGCATCAGTGTGTCCGGCGCTCCCGCACGTAACTTTCCGACCATCGCCATCGCCAATTCGATCAAAGACAGCAGCGGCAAGCCGATGTTTACCGGCACCACGCAGGTCTACGAACCCTGAGGCATGAGACATCTGTTGCTGCTCTCGTTCGCGAGTGTGCTGTTTGCAGCGCCCGCGGCAGCGCTCAATGCTGACTACTGGCGGGGTGGATGGCGAACGCCGCTCGGCGATGAGCCGCATATCTATGAGTTCGTGATCCGCGGGACCCGCGTGACCGGCGTCTATTGTCGAAACTGCTCCGACGCGACCACGATTGGTTTCATCGACGGTACGTGGGACGAGAAGACTGGCATCACGTTCACCGTGACGTTCGCCAATCCAGCCGGAAAGATCACGACTGTCGACGACCAGCACGCGATGCTCGTCGATGGGCGACTGATCGTGACTGGCGCGGCAAACGTCCGCGACCGGAAGGCACTGACGCTCATCAAGGATCCGCGCGGGGCCGACCCAGGTGCGGCACCGGCGTATCATCTCCCGCCCGGAACTCCACCAGCGCAACCAACGACACGACCTGCAGGTGGTGGTGGCGGGGGAGGAGGCCGTGGCGTGGGTGCTCCTCCGTATTGGCAGGCCGGACCATTCAAGCCGCTGCGGCCATCGGACGTCGTCGGCACATGGATCGCGTCGTTTGGTCTGGGAATGAACCGGCAGCTCTTCACCTTTCTTCTGGTTGGTGACCGGCTGCGCGGTGTGGTGTGCGGCCGCTGCGACAATCCCTACACGATCGGAGCGATGGAGAACATCACGATCGTGGGCGACACGCTGTACTTCAACATCGTTCACCAGGACTGGGGCGAGATCGATCCGCCGACGTTCGATCGAAGCATCGTCGCGCAGCTCGTACAGAACGAGATGATTGCCGCCATCCTCGGGAACAGCGTTGTCGTCGATCCGGCCAATCCCCCGGCGCGGCCCGCGGGACGCGGCTTCACGCTCGTCGGGCCTATCTCCCCTGAAGCCACGAGAGGGAACAGCTCCGAGGGCGTCGACGTGTGGGGACCAGGTACTGGCTCCGCCACGCAACCGCCGCCCGGCAGGACGCCGATTGTGCCGGCGAAATGACGTTCCTCACTCGTTAGCGAGGTCTTGGCCTCGAACAGCGCGTTTGGTAGGCTCGACTCAGGAGCGATTCCATGAACATCGCAATCCTGACGCTCGACGCCTTCAATGAGTTGGACTCGTTCATCTCGTACGGGATTCTCAACCGGATGAGGTCCAAAGGTTGGAAGGCGTACATCACGTCGCCGACTCCCACGGTCGTTTCCATGAATGGCGTGACCGTTCACGCGGAGCGCGATCTGGCGTTCGCGTCTGAGGCGGATGCGGTGCTCATTGGAAGCGGCGTCAGAACCAGAGAGTTCGTCAAGGATGCCGACCTGCTCAGCAAGATACGACTCGATCCGACACGGCAACTCATTGGTGCCCAGTGCTCAGGCACGTTGCTCCTCGCCAGGCTGGGGCTGCTCGAGGACCGACCCGCGTGTACAGACGTCATGACCAAGCCCTGGGTCATCGAGGCGGGTGTCCGCGTGCTGGATCAGCCGTTCTACGCTGACGGCAACGTGGCTACTGCTGGCGGATGCCTGGCGCAGCAATATCTGGCGACATGGGTGCTGCTCCGTGCGGGATCGAGGCTAGATGCTGAATTCGCCCTTGAGTACGTTGCGCCGGTTGGAGAAAAACCGGACTACGTGCAACGCGCATTGGCCAACGTCGAACGTTACGTCACCGAGAGTGGCAAGGCGGTATTGCCTCCTGCGGTGAGCGCGCTGCGATAGGACTCATAACGCCAGGTCCGTCACGTCGTATTGTCGCCGAAGCACGGAGGACCATCATGCGTCGACCAGTTGTCATCACGTCGCTGCTCATGCTGGGGATCTGTAACCCGCTCGCGGAGTCAACTGCGAATGCTCAAGCCGCGGGCCGCACGCAGACGCGGTCCGTCGTCGAGGGCCCCTCGACGCATGGAAACATGAGCGTGCTCTCCGAAGTGGTGGATGAGACGGTCCGCCGCGACGCGAGCACAAGCCAGCGAACGCGGAGCGAGTTCGTCGCGGATGCACAAGGTCGCCAACGGCTGATGTCAGTGATGGAAGAGCAGCGCGTTGCCCAGCCGGACGGAGGCCATCAGATCACTCGAGAGTTCACGGATCTGGAGTTCGATGGACGGTCTCGCATGACGCGGCGCGAACGCGAGCAGCGGACGGCACGCGGAAACGGGGTGTTCGTCACCGACATCGAGGTCACTGAATCGTCCATCAATGGCGGCGGCTTCGTGCCGACCGAGCGCGTCCAGCAACAGGAACGTCGAGTCGGTGATCAAGTCGTGGAGCGAGAAACCACAACCTCTGTCGATCCGACAGGCCGCGGTCAATGGAATGTCGTGGAGCAGCGCACGCTCACGCGCAGCGTCACGAACGGCGGTGCCGAAGCGGTCGAACTGATTTACAGGCCGGATACGACGGGGAACCTGGTGCGGAGCGAGCGGATTGTCAGCAAGGAATGGACTGCGGGCGGGCAAGCCTTCCGCACCGACGAAGTCTACAGACAGGACATCAACAACGGCGGTTCGCTGGCGGGGCAACCAGTGCAACAGGTGGACATTGTCCGAACGACTCTGTCTGACGGTAGCTCTGAAACGACACGAACCGTGAGTGAGCGACTGGGTGGCGACCGACTGCAGGTCACCGAGCGCAGTGTCGAGCGATCTCGCCCGGACGGGCCCGGCGGACGTGTGATCGACCAGGAAGTCCAGCGATCGATCACATACGGTCGGCTCGAAACCGTGGCGACAGGAAGAATACGGGAATCGCAGCCTTGACGGAGAAGGACACCACGATATCCACGGCGCAAAGCACAAACATCCCCTGCCCGAAGTGTCACCAACCAGCGGGCGACGTGCGCCCCGGCGACGGCAGGCTGGAGTTCAAGTGCAAAGCCTGCGGACATCAATGGATGCTGTTCGACCGGGTGCCGCAGCAGGGCAGCGAGCGGTAACCGTCAGATCACGAACCAGGAAAGCAACCTGACGGTTGGCCCTGCCACACAGTCAACGGCGCGCGATCACGACGAACTGCAATGAACGAGTGCTTCGTCCTGATGTCCTCGCGGTATCCGTTGGCCCGCAGCCACTCTGCTGTCTTCTCCGATGATGCCGGCAGCCAGACGTAATCGGGATTCAGTTGCGCAAGCTCGGCGAGACCCGCCGGCACGCCCTGCAGAATCGCCGCCTGCGTGTTGACGGTCTCGTCGGCGTAGACGACGATCGTCGTCGCCGCGACCAACCACATCGCGATCGCGACTGTGCCTGCGCGCCACATTGGTTGCCATTCGGCAATGTTCGGCCGATCGAGTCGCACGGTCTCTGCGAGGAACACCCACAGGCCGATGCCATACGGATTGAGGAGCGTCGCCGCCAGACTGGCGATGTCGACCAGGAGCAACTGGCCACGATCGTCGCGCCACTGGAGGAATGCGACCGCCGTCCACACGACGACGAGCCCGCCACCGACGATCCAGCCGCCGTGCAGGTTCGCCCAGAGCGCGAATATCATCGGCAACAGCCAGCGCGCCCGCCGTGATTCCGACGTCAAAATGCGGCACACGGCCACGACGCCGAGCAGCGTCCATAACTGTGGACGAGCCTCACGAGCAAGGGGCAAGCTACCAACTGCATCGTCACTGCGGCGAGGAAGAGTGTGGCGATACGGAACGCCGCGAGTAGCGGAGAGTCCCTCCGTGAGGGCATATCAACCATTACACTGTGATTCGCCGGCAGACGCTAGAATCTGTGCGGCGTTCGTGTACGCCGACGCGAGCTCTCGTTCCGACCTCGAATGGAAAACGATAATCGACTGCCGATAGCGGCCTTGTTGGCGCTTGTCATCGGCGCGGCTCTTCGCCTGCCTGGTCTCTGGACTGACCTCCAGTTGGACGAGGTCTGGTCGATCGAGAACGCCTCCGCTGCGGCCTCGTGGTTCGACATACTGCGACTGAAGATCGACAACAACCATCATCTGACGTCGCTGTACATGCACGGGCTCGGCCCCAATGCTGCTGCGGCCTTGTATCGAGTGCCGGCATATGTGTTTGGTGTGGCCACCGTTCCACTCGCATGGCTGATCGCGTCCAGAGACTCGCGGACAACCGCGATCATCAGTGCGACGCTGTTTGCCACGTCGGCGGCACTCGTCTTCTATTCATCCGAGGCGCGCGGATATTCAGCCGTTGTCTTCCTGACGCTTGCAGCCTGGTATTGCCTGCAACGCTACGGGGAGTCTCCGAAGACCTCATACCTGATCGGTTTTGCTGTGACGAGCGTGCTGGGGATGATGTCCCACCAGACGTTCGCGTTTTTCTTTCTGGGCGCGTTCATCTGGTGCGACGCCCACATGCAGCGAACCGGGCGGCTTCGCGATGCCACTCGACTCACGATGCGGATGTTCGCGCTTCCGGCCGTGGGCATCGGCATCTTCGCGATCGTGGCACTCGCCGGGCAGGAGATTGGCGGCGGTCCTCCATTCGACATACCGGTCGTCCTCGCGCAGACGCTCGCGGTCGTGTCCGGTGGCCCGCAACATGGGGCAGGACTGTGGTTGGTCGCGGCTGTGTCCGGCAGCCTCGTAGCCATAGCCCTATGGGCGGCGTACCGGTGGAAAGACGATCGCGTGTTTCTTTATGCCACTGCTGGAGTCATCGCACCGACGTTGATTGTGCTCTTGCGGCGTCCGCCGACGCTGGCCCCTCGTTATTTCCTCGTCCCAGCAGCTGTTCTGCTGTTGGCCGTGTCGTGGTTGCTCGCACGAGCCATTGACCGCGGAGGGTGGAGGCGAATGGTCGCGGGCGCACTCATCACCGCACATGTCATCGCTGGCGTCTGGTTTACCTTCAGTCCCAACGCCTCTCGAGGTGGCTATCGAGCCGCCATCACTCACATCGTCGAACAGTCCGACGGCACTCCAACTGTCGCATCAGCGAATCGATTCGGCGGGAGCGAGTGGCGCACTGCAATGATGGTGCGTTACTACGCGCGCGCGATCGGTGCGCAAGACCGACTACGGTATGTGTCAGCCGACAAGGCGGCAGTCGAAGGCGCTCAATGGGTGATCGATGAGAACCTCGATAATGCTCCCGCGCCGCAACTGATCGTCGATAAACACGGTCGCCAATACACGGTGGATCGCGTGTACGACGCCGGGCCGCTGTCAGGGATCGTGTGGCGCCTCTACCGTCAGCACGGCGCGATCGCGGCAGGCAAACGATAAGTACCGTTCTGTAATTGGCCGGACGGTTGCGTGATCCGGCAGTTACCAGTTTCTTCGCCCATCGCCATCGCCGCTGGGTACATCGTTTGCTCGGCTGCGCGATATGTCTTCGCCGAAACGTCTGGTGTTGATGCTGTGCATCGCGTTGACGGCGCCGGTCTCGCTTCATGCCGGCGATCGAGCGGGCAAGAAAGCGTTCCAGGACTCGTGGGAAGGGCGCACCGTCGTCGTCCAGCGAATGCTCTATAGCGTCGTGTTCGACGAGCGCAGTCGACATCTGCCGATCGTCAAGCGCAAATCTCGAGTCAGCGGACTCACTGTGGTGACGCCGGCAGGAATGTATTACTACCAGTTCGACTCGAGACGAGAGGAAGAAGACGACATCATCGACAAAGATCCCGAACGCATCGTGACGAAGATGCGGAACCAGTACATTCGCACGTCACACCTCGATAACGGCTCCGTCCAGGATATCGAGCCGCTCATGCTGGTTCGATACTCGCCTGGCGTCGAATTCAACGTGAAGAAGGTTCAGATCGACCGGGATCGCGTTCGCCTGTTCCTCAACAAGGCGGGCGAGGACGATCTTGCGACCACGCTTACGGTGAAATTTCCGACGCCACTGTCGAACGAGCTCACAGAGTCGGCGCTGATCGACAGCGCGCTCGCCCGATTTATCGCGACGAAGTAACGAAGGGGCCTACGCGCCGACTGTGGTCGGGCCCGTCGAAGCCGTGGGAAGATAGAGTTCGAACTTCGAGCCTTGCTCGGGCTTGCTGCTGACGACGATCGTCCCGCCGCTCTGCCGAATGAAGCCGTACGCGCTTGCCAATCCCAAGCCCTCAGCATTGCCAAGACCCCTGGTCGTGAAGAACGGCTCGAACAGGTGCCGCTGAGTCTCGTTGTCCATTCCATGTCCCGTGTCGGTCACGGACGTTAGGACGAATGTGCCCGGTGACAGACTGAGTTGCTCGGCCTGAGGCGGGTCAACGACTTCTTCCCGCACGGAGATTGTCAGCCTGCCCCCTGTTGGCATCGCGTCCTTGGCATTTCGCGTCAAGACCAGCATCGCGTCTTTCAATAGATCTGGATCCAGTTGCACCGCTGGAACCTTCGACGAGCTGGCAGTGACGACCTCCACCTGTTCGCCGGCGGCCGCACGGACTTCGGGAATGATCGCATCGAGGAGTTGTATGGGGTCGAAAGAACAACTCCGGAGGATCTTGGACCGCGCGTATTGCTGCAGCCGGCTGGTGATGCTCGAAGCCCGCTTGCTCGCCGTGTCAATTCCCTCAGCCAGCGACGCGACGGTTGCGTCCGACGTGCCGACAGCATCGTGAAGAAGCGGACATGCGAGCTGGATCACGGCCATCTGATTGTTGAAGAAGTGAGCGACCCCTGCGACCATCCTTCCCACGGTCGCCGCGCGCTCCGCTTCGGCGAGGTGGTTCTGGATACGCATTCTCTGCTCGTGCTCCGCCTTCAGTTCCGCCACGAGCCGCTCATGCGCGAGCGTGATAATCCCGAATGACATGCCGACGACGAGGACCAGCACCAGAAGGAAGAAGGCGGTATTTCCGATAGAGGCGGAAAAATACGGAGACGTCTCGTGACGCAACAACGCGATCGCCACAAGCCGGATACCGGCTGTCAGACAGGTCAACAGCGCCACGGATGCGACGAACCTGTATCCGAACCGGCGGCCTTCAGGCGGGTTGGTTTTCAGCAACCGGATCGCAATGTCCAGCGCGATGGGGATGAGCAGTAATGAGGTGGCGATGATGGTGAGATAGAGCGGTTGCGTGAAGTAGAGGAAGATCTGCAACGCCATCGCGGTGGGAACATAGAGACAACACACACGACTACGTTTCGGCAGATCGCAGAACCTTCGCAGTCCGTTGTCAATCAATCCGAACGTCGCAAGACTGGTGATTTGAAGGATCAATCCCGAATCGGGCGAATAGCCTTTCAGGCCGCCCAGGATGAATGCGCCACCCAGGATGTCCATCGCAAGTACCAATCGGAGGAAACCGGGGTACGGGTGACGAATCTGCATCGCCAGCAGCATCAGCAACGCACCGGCGACGAACCCCGAGGCAGTCAGGAGAGTGCGGTAATCGAGGAGGTTTGGCATGGCGCCCTCAGCCCACATTCACGGCTGTTCCCCGACGAGAGTCAGAAATTCTACGACGGAAGCCGCGCAGAGCTACCGCGACCGAGAGTTCCTGCCTCAGCTGATTGGAGCGACTCACCTCCGCGGCACGTAGTTCTACTTACGACCGCAGTCGGGAGGGCTCGCGACCGGGCGCTGCGCCCAGTTGAAACTGTCGTCGACGCGGCGTATCGACTTGGGGTCGAGGGTTCGCGGGTTCACCTCGCTCGTGAACTCCGGGAAATGCTCGCGTATCTGGGCCGCGGTTCTGATTGGATTGCCTGTGACCGTGACGCGCGCTCCAAATACGAGCGCCGTCTTTGCGGAACCGATGACACCGTCGCGCGTGAGTGCGCTGAGGCTGTTCCAGTCGACGGTGTACGCCGACCCGTCATCGACTCTGACGACCACCCACGTGTGCGGATCCTTCCACTCGACCTTTTCGACTCGTCCCTCAATCGTGGCCGTCGTGCACTGGTCGTAGAAATACGGATGGCTGTGATGCGCGTACGTGGAGGACGCCACTGTGCCCACAGAGAGAGCCGCCGCCAAAATCCGCAGATTCAGATTTCGTGTCATGCCGGTGGACTCCATACTCACGCACGCGTGCCCGTAGGGTAGTGAGGCAATGTTACCGGCTTGTTACGGTCGAGCCATGGCAGACTTGAACGCACTCACAAGAGGAGACGCGTATGTCTGCATTGTTGTCGTGGCTGTTCGGATGGTTCGCGAGTCAGCACGTGGACAATCCCGGTCAGACAGGGTTCGCTACTGCTAGCCACGTTGATAATCCTGGGCAAACCCCGATGTGAACGAGGATGGGTTGATTTGAGCCGAAGACTCTCTGCATAAAATTGAACGAGCAGTTCGACAACGATGGCCGGCTGGACAGCGACGTACGAACGGTTAAGTGAGCTGGATAAAGTCTCACCTCTCGAACCCGCGAAGCTGCTCGAGCTGGCCATGTCGGCGTATCTGATCGGCAAAGACCGCGAAGGTCTGAACGCGTTGATTCGCGCGCATCAGGGATTCGTACAACGGCGCGATCTCCGTGAGGCCGGTGGGATCGCTGCGCGGATTGCATCGATCCTGATGAGCATGGGTGATGCCGCTCAAGCCGCGGGCTGGATGGCGCGCGCGACGCGCTTGCTCGACGAGAGCGGCGATCCAGGAGTTGAGCGTGGATACCTTCTGATCCCAGCCGCGCGCCAGTCGATGATGAGCGGCAACGTCGCAGATGCCGCATCGAAATTCGCCGAAGCCGCAGACATCGGGAAGCGTTTCGGCGATGCCGATCTGATCAACCTTGCACGGCAGGGGCACGGCCGCACGCTCATTGAGCTCGGCGACGTCGAGCGCGGCATCGCCTTGCTGGACGAAGTGATGGTCGCGGTCACGGCTGGCGAAGTATCTGCGATCGTCACCGGCATTGTGTACTGCAGCGTCCTCTCCGCCTGCTCCGATCTTTTCGACATCGGACGCGCTCGCGAGTGGACGCAGGCGCTGACCCGATGGTGCGACTCGCAGCCCGACATGGTGCCGTATCGCGGTGAGTGTCTGGTGCATCGCGCGGAGATCATTTCACTGCAGGGCGTCTGGCCAGATGCGCTCCACGAAGCGCTGCTGGCGTGCGAGCGGCTGGGCGAACCGCCCGGGCAACCGGCATTCGGCGCGGCGCTCTACCAGGTCGCCGAGCTACATCGATTGCGCGGCGAGCTCGACAAAGCGGAAGCGGCATATCGCAGGGCGGCCGAATCCGGGAGATCGCCATTCCCTGGTCTGGCGCTGCTGCGCCTCGCTCAAGGCCGATGCGACGATGCCGCGGCTGCGATCGGTCGCGTGCTGCAGGAGGCACGACATCGCCGTGTGCGATCGAGGGTCTTGAGTGCCGCCGTGGAAATCATGCTCGCCTGCAACGACATCGCCGCTGCGCATCAAGCGGCCGACGAACTCGACGCCGTTGCGCAGGCCATCGGCACACCGTTTGTGCGAGCGACGGCCGCCCACGCGCGCGGTGCGGTGTTGCTTGCCGAAGGCGATCCGACGGCCGCACTCTCAGCGTGCCGGACGGCCTGGACGCTGTGGCGCGAGCTGGAGATACCGTACGCCGCTGCTCGCACACAGGTGTTGATCGCGCAGGCGTGTCGCGCGCTCCACGACAGGGACAGTGCCGACATCGAGCTCGACGCCGCCTGCCAAACGTTTCAACATCTTGGAGCGACCGTGGATCTCGCGCGTCTTCGGACGTCTGGCGTGACGCCGCGCACCGCTGCGGGGCTGACCGTGCGCGAACTTCAGGTCCTTCGTCTTGTTGCGACCGGCCGAACAAACCGGGCTATCGCCGACGAGCTCGGGCTCAGCGAGAAGACCGTCGCGCGCCATATCAGCAACATCTTCAACAAACTCGACGTCTCCAGCCGTGCCGCGGCGACGGCATTCGCCTTCGAGCACCGGCTCGTCGAGTCCTCTACATAGAAACACCCATAGTCCGCCTTCCGCGGCGCTACGCACTTCAGCCGATGCGGCCGTCTCTCGCGCTCATTACGATCGCAAGTGAGGTGGACCATGGCGCACGATCAGTCTCCGAAGTCATTTCATACGGTCGTCATCGGCGGCGGGCAGGCAGGGTTCTGGGTTGGTTATTACCTGGCTCGCCAGGGCCGTCCGTTCGTGATTCTCGACGCCCGTCGACGCGTTGGCGACGCGTGGCGCCAACGCTGGGACTCACTCCGACTGTTTACGCCGGCCGCCTTCGACGGCCTCGTGGGGATGAAGTTTCCCGCCGCTCCGTTTTCGTTTCCGACCAAAGACGACATGGCGAACTATCTCGAAGCCTACGCGCGTCGATTTCAGCTGCCGATTCGAAACGGCATCCGCGTCGATCGTCTGACGCGCGTCGGCAGCCGGTATCTGATTGAAGCGGGTCCCGAGCGCTTCGAAGCCGACCATGTCGTCGTGGCGATGTCGAGTTATCAGGTTCCGCGCGTGCCCACGTTCGCGAAGGAGCTCCGCCCGGACATCCTTCAGATGCACTCGACCGAGTATCGGAATCTCCGGCAGCTGAAGCCCGGTGGTGTCCTTCTCGTTGGTGCCGGCAACTCGGGCGCCGAGATCGCTATCGAGGTGGCGCGCGAGCATCCGACCTGGATGTCGGGCCGCGACACCGGGCACGTGCCATTCCGGATCGACGGGCTGGCGTCGCGCCTCTTCTTGATGCGGCTCCTCTTTCGCGTGGTCTTCCATCGTCTGTTGACGGTCGGAACGCCAATCGGACGGCGCCTGCGGCGGAAGATGTTTACGCAAGGGGCACCGCTGATCCGCGTGAAGCCCCAACATCTCGCCGCCGCGGGTATTCAGCGGGTGCCAAAGATGCGCGGTGTCATCGACGGCCTGCCGGTACTCGAGGACGTAGGCGCGCTCGAGGTCGCCAACGTGATCTGGTGCACCGGGTTTGGGAACGGCCTCTCATGGATCAAGTTGCCGATCTTCGAGACGAACGGCGAGCCGCGGCATCAGAGCGGGATTGCCTGTGACCAACCAGGGCTGTACTTCGTCGGCTTGCACTTCCTCCATTCGTTCTCGTCGACGATGATCCACGGGATCGCACGAGATGCGAAGCGAATCGCCGACACGATCCAAAGCCGGACCGCGGGCAGTTTCGTCAGAAATGCTGCCGGTACGGCCGACCGTCGACTGTCGACTGCGGCCGGAAATCCCTAGACTGCGGTGTCGCGGTCCTCGATAATCCGCTTGCTCCCGCTGTGTCGCTTACAAGCGGCGTCCGCCTCGGGCCGTACGAGATCATCTCCGCATGCGTTCGCCATTCGTCATCGTTACCGCCTCGATCGTTCTGACATCGACGCTCGCTTGCGAGGTCCCGGGCGGGGACGCGGGCCAATTCCGATCCCCGGGAGGTGTCTATATCGTTCAGTTCGTCGGGAGAAGAAACACGCCGACGCTGCCATTGTTCGAGTACACGTTGCGCGCGAAGATTTTCAGGAACTCCGAGCTGCTGGTCAACGAGTGGCCGTTCTATTACGCAGATTGGTTTGACACCGCGTTTGATGATCGATACGGCGGCGTGACTTGGCTCACCGATCAGATCCTTCGCGCGCAATCATCCATCGGACCACCACGGCCGCCACATGTGCCTGACGATATCATCACCATCGAAAACAACTCGGGACGCCGGCTCCGTCTGCTCAGCATCGAGGCCGGGGATCTCTTCCTGATCGTGGATGTGCCGGTCGGCTGGAAGACTCAGCTTCGCGCGACGCCGCAGTCGACATTTACCGAACTCAGTTGGATCGAGGTTGGCGGTGTGTGGGCTGATAGGACGACCATCGCGGAAAACGGCGTCAATTTCAAATTGCCGAAAGGCGTCCAGGATGCGTTTCGTTACACAGTTGATCTCCAGCCTGCGGCCGTTGAGATTCGTGAGACGCAACACGGGGCCGAGGCCTATTCGTCCCGCTGACCGATGAAACTTCCCGCGCCGCTCTCCGTATCCGCATCCATCCATGCGGGCAGCTGTCACGACGCGCTACGGACGTCCGGAGGTTGTGGAGGTCCGGGAGGTACCGACACCGACGCCTGCCAACAATGAGGTACTCGTCCGCGTCCGCGCGTCGAGTGTGTGCTTTGGCGACCGGATGTTCCGGAGCGGCCCACTCCTCATTCGGTTACTGAGCGGATTTCGAGTGAAGCACCCGATTCTGGGTGTTGATCTCGCCGGCACGGTTGAGACTGTCGGACCGGGCGTGACGCGATTTGCCCCAGGCGATGCGGTCTATGGCGCGCGCGGCGACACGTTCGCTGCCCATGCGGAGTTCGCGTGCGTGAAGGAGGACGGGTTCCTCGCGCGAAAGCCCGCAACCATGACGTTCGAGGAAGCGGGCACCGTGTTCGTGGGCGCGGCGTGCTCGCTGTACTTCCTGCGCCGGGCGAACGTAAAGCCGGGCGAGCGGGTTCTCGTCCATGGAGCGTCTGGCAGCCTCGGCGTGTTCGCGGTGCAATTGGCGAAGCACTTCGGCGCGCACGTGACAGCCGTCTGTAGCAGCGTCAATGTCGACCTCGTGCGATCGCTCGGGGCGGACGAGGTGATCGATTACACGGCACTGGACTTCACGGATGGACCGGTCCACGACGTGATCGTGGATCTGCTCGGCAAGGCCGGATTCCCGCGCAGCGTGCGCGCGTTGAAGCCAGGTGGACGCTATCTGCTCGTCGGCTTTCCCGGGGGACTTGGGGGGATCGCGCGCGCGCTGGTGACTGGTGGGTTAGTTCACCTCTGGGGACGGGCGCGATTCGTGACCGGCGCAGCCGATCCGAAGCAGGCCGATCTCGTCTTCCTCCAGGAGCTGATCGATGCCGGCAAGCTGCGCACCGTGATCGGACGACGATACACGCTCGACGAGATCGCCGAAGCGCACCGCTACGCCGATAGCGGTCACAAAATCGGCAACGTCGCGGTGCTGATCGGAGATCAGGCTTAGGCGTACCCGTCCTTCAACAGTCGTTTTGCCGCGGTGTTGTAGTACCCGCTCGTCTTGTCGGGCACGTGCCACCCCATCGTGTCAGCGAGACGATCGTAGATGTCGAATAGAAACGCGACCTCCAACGCCTCGGCGATCGCGGGTTTCGAGACGCCTTTTGCGAGCACGGCCCGCACATCATCGGGGCCGAGGCTCTGGTGAGAGAGCGTCATCTTTTCAAGAAGACCGAGCACCGCACGCACTCGTTCGTCGATCGGTGCGGTGGTGTAGTCCTCGAGGACTTGCTCTGTGAGGCGATCGTCGTGAAGGGCGGACGCCGCGACCGCGGCGTGGGCGTTCGTTCAAAAGGCGCATTCGTTCAAGCGCGAGACGAAGGCCGCAAACAGTTCACGCTCGCCGACCGACCACTCCGAAGGCCCGCGCATCACCGCCTGCGTGTGCGCGTTATGGTGGCCACCAAAGAAATCCTGACGATACCTCAGCGTCCGCACGACGTCGGGTGCTCGGAACCCTGAGACGAGACGGATAACGGCGTACAGCAGCTTTGAAGACAACCGGTCGCCGCGCTCGACATTCTTGAGCCTCATGCGTCCTCCAGCGCGCGATGAGCCGCCGCGAGGCGCTCTGATGCAGCGCCGAACGTAGCGGCGACGATGAGCTCGAATAGGTGATCGTCCGAGTAGTGAGCGCGCAACGCGTCGACATCCGCGTCGGTGACGGTGTGGGCGCGCGACCGGATCTTCTCCACGAGCACCGCGAGATTCGGCGGCGCCTCGCCTTTCGCGACTGCGCGCCGGAGTGCAGATGATGTTTTGCCGCTGCCGTCTAATACGGCAGCCTCGGTTGCCTTTCGCAAGGAGTCGAAGCGGTCTTCCATCTGTTCCGAGTCTAGCCGTTGCGTGAATCTAACAGCAATGTCGGAGCGCTGATGCCGCCCTCATTGCGAGATACACTGGGTTTCGCATCCTATGTCGGTCGCTACGGGTGAGAGCGCGTTGGGCAATACGTCGGCGGGGAGCAAGGTGGCGTCCCGCGCGCGCCTCGAAGCCATCGATGTCGTGCGCGGCGTGATCATGATCCTGATGGCGCTCGATCACACCCGGGATTTTTTCGGCATACCGGGACCGAGCCCCACAAATCTGGCGCAGGCGTCGGCTCCGCTGTTCCTCACGCGCTGGGTGACTCATTTCTGTGCGCCGGTGTTCTTCCTGCTCATTGGCACCGGTGCGCGATTGTCTCTTCGTCGACGAACGATCAGCGATCTGTCGCGGTTCTTGATGATGCGCGGCATCTGGTTGATCGTGGCGGAGCTCGTGCTGGCGCGCTGCTTCGCCTATCAGTTCAACATCGACTACCAGATCACGCTGTTGCTGGTGCTGTGGGCGGCTGGCTGGGCGATGATCACGCTGGCGGCGCTGGTGCATCTCCCCGTGTCGGTCGTGACCGCGATCGGCGCACTGCTCATCGCTGGGCACAACCTGTTCGACTCGGTGGGGTCGGCCAACCCGTTGTGGACGATCCTGCATCGGCAAGGCGCCGTGCTGAGCGGCAGCCATGTCGTGTTCGTTGCGTATCCACTCATTCCCTGGATAGGCGTCACGGCTGCCGGATACGGATTGGGACACTTCTATTCATGGACCACTGAAGAGCGTCGAGCCTGGCTCCTTCGGCTTGGCCTGGCCATGTGTGTCGCATTCGTCGTCATTCGCGGCATCAACGACTATGGCGATCCGTCGCACTGGAAGCTGCAACCGACGGCGCTCTTTACCGCGCTTTCGTTCATGAACGCCACCAAGCAACCGCCGTCACTGCTGTATCTGTTGATGACGCTCGGCCCAGCACTGCTCTTGCTGTGGGCCGTCGACGAGCGGACGCCGCGTCTGCTCCGGCCGGCGCTGACGTTCGGGAAGGTGCCGCTGTTTTATTACCTGACGCACTTTGCTTTGCTGCACGTGCTTGCCGTTGTCGTCTGCTACCTGCGGTACGGAACCGCACACTGGATGTTTGAATCGCCCGACCTCGCACACTATCCATTCAGCCCACCGCCAGGTTGGGGATTCACACTGCCTGTGGTGTACCTCTGGTGGGCCTCAGTGGTGCTCGCGATGTATCCGCTCTGCGTGTGGTTCGGACGGCTCAAGCAACGGCGGAGCGACGCGTGGCTCAGCTACTTCTAGCCGTTTATCAGGCCTTTCACCGTTACTTTTGCCACGAATGAGATCGTGCCGTCCAGCACACGATGGAATCGTTAAGGATGGTGCTGCTCATGGCCAACCAGCTCGAGTGGGTTGAAACCGTCATCCATACCCAAGAGCTGATCGCCGAGATGACCACGGCGCAACATTGCCAATAAGTTCGTTCAGGTAATTGTCGGATCTGTTTCATCTTCATGCACTACGACATCGGATATTTCGATGACGAGACCTGCCGTCTCGCTAGTTCGGCCCCACCACGATTCCGTCTAAATCTGGCGTCAGTTGCCGCGCCAGACACCTTCGACTGTCCGGAGCGAATAAGACATGAACACTGTAGATTTCACCACTCTTCAAACAACACGTCAGCGCTGCGACCCGGTTGTCACACGTGCGATCTGCTTCACACTGCAAGGGACATCCTTCGGGGGTGCATTGAAAGGCGGCTCTGCAGGCAGTCACCGAGTCGAATTGTCCGGCGGGGAAACACGCCGGTCCAGCGCTGGAAAACATCGTCTGTGAGACGACTGTGTTGGTCCCGAGCTCAGTCGCGACAAATGAAAGTGAGTCGCCCTGCTTTCGGATGTCCGATCGGTACAATTTCTTTGTTTTCGACCTTTCGTCCACGACGGCGGTGTATCTGAGAACGAGACCGATGTCGTCTCGTCGAAGCGTGATCAGGCCCGTGGCTGACCGATTCGTCAACGCGGATGCGGTCTCCGTGACGCCTTCATTGATCGAGAAGAGGTAATCGCCCACATTCGCGACATTGAAAGATCGTATCAGCTCCTCCTTGGCATCTGCGGTGGGCGATCGAGCACACCCCACCGATAGAGTACCTAAACTCAAGCCAACGTACATCGCGACCACGGCGACTGTCAGACGGCTGCGCATCGCCACCTCCTCGCGCCGAGTAGTCGATCGACGCCTTGTCAGCGTTAACGTCGGCCGAGTTCGATTCGAACGGCGTC
This sequence comes from Acidobacteriota bacterium, assembly GCA_046765795.1. Classification (GTDB taxonomy): domain Bacteria; phylum Acidobacteriota; class Vicinamibacteria; order Vicinamibacterales; family UBA2999; genus Gp6-AA40. The sequence goes on from JBKPRH010000031.1 coordinate 27,007, forward strand.
GCCGTTGAGCGCCGCCGGCTATCAGTGGTGTCGCGCTTCCACGTGCACGACTACGGTACGTGCGCTGTGAGGATCGCCTCCGACCGGTTGCAAGAGGGCACCCCCGGCTCCGCGGGCCGCACCACCCTCAACGTGAACGAGCTTTCGCGTCTTCACATCGACGCGATACGCGCCGCTTGGAGCCAGACTCTCTGCCGGTATGACGTCGACCATCTCCGGCGTCGCCCCAGGTCTCACCGTGCTCAACAGGTCGTGATGACTACCGCGGAGGTCTCCCGACTGAACGTGGGTCTGCAGAATCTCGCCTGTTTGCCGGTCGAAGATTACAAAGGTCTTCATAATTGGGCTCCTTCGCGTCATATCTCGTAGATCACCCCTTCGACTCGGTGCTTTCCTCCTTTGGTCCTCAGCTTGATCGTGACGCTGGAGGCCGAGCTGACGAACTCCGTTACGCTCAGGCCGAAAT
>JBKPRH010000032.1:0-14382 GCA_046765795.1 Acidobacteriota bacterium
CGTGGAGGCTGCTGCCGCGGCCCCGCCAGGGCGCCGAGGGCGCGGCACGAGGGCAGTGCGGCAACTGCCGATTCCTGCAGGTCGTGGGCCGACTAAAGCCTGGCATGTCGATCGAGGCGGCCCGTGCCGATCTCACCGGGCTCGCCGAGACGCTCGCCGCGAAGACCGGTGCTCGATCGCCTCGCCTGATTACCATGACGCCGATGCGCGAACTGCTGATTGGCCGTGAGCTGCAGCTCACGTCGATCCTGTTTCTTGGCATCGTTGGCTTCGTGCTGCTCCTGTGCTGCGCGAACGTGGCCAACCTCGTGCTCGCGCGCGCAACGGTGCGGACGCGCGAGCTCGCCGTGCGCGCGGCGCTCGGCGCAGGACGACGACGAATCGTCAGGCAATTGCTGACCGAGAGTCTGGTGCTGGCCACGACCGGCGGCCTGCTTGGCATCGCCCTCGCCGCTGCGATTCTCACCGCGGCGCCGTCGCTCATGCCCGCGGAGCTGCTGCCAAGCATCATTGAGCTCGGCGTCGATGGACGTGTCGTGGCGTTCTGCGTGGCGATGACCTGCCTCGTCGGAGTGCTGTTCGGACTGGCGCCAGCGTGGCAAGCGACCGGCGTGTCGCTGGTGCAGTCGATCACGTCAGAAGGGCGGACGGCAACCAGCCGCGGCGGGCGGTTGCGACACGTGCTCGTGGCTGCGGAGGTCGCCGCGGCCGTGCTGGTGCTCTGCGGCGCCGGTCTGCTGCTGCGCACGCTACTGGCCATCGACAGCACCGACCAGGGTTACCGGGCCGAGGGCGAACGTGTTCTGACGCTCGATTTCACGCTGCCGGGGAACCGGTACGCGACACCCGATTCGCTGAGGCAGTTCTACGACGCGATTGAGCGAGAGGTGGGAGCGGTTTCCGGCGTGCGCAGCGCGGGGTGGGCGAGCTCGCTGCCGCTTGGAGGATCGCAGCTCGGTGGTCAGTCGTTCGAGATCGTCGGAGATCCACCAGCACGTGATGGCACCAGGTCGTCAGCGGACTTTCAGATCGTTAGCCACAGCTACTTCCGCACGCTCGATCTCCCGATCGTTGCGGGCCGGGGGTTCACGGCGGAGGACCGCGCCAGCGGACCGCCCGTATGCATCGTCAGCGAGGGCTTCGTCCGCCGGTACCTCGCCGGTAGGAATCCGCTCGGGATCCGGCTCCGGGTGAACTCGAACCGTGATGCAGCGGCGCGCGAGATCGTCGGCGTCGCCCGGCAGGTGAAGGAACGTCCGGACGAGACCGAGGATCTCATCCAGATCTACGTTCCTAACCACCAGGTGCCGCACACCGAAGCGTACCTGCTCGTGCGTACCGGCGGCGAGGCCGAGGCACAGACGTCGGACATCCGACGTGCCATCGCGCGCGTGGACAAACAGCTCGCCGTCGGCACGGTCGTCACGCTCGAAGGCATCGCGCGGCAGGCGACCGGACGTCACCGGTTCCGCGCGCTGCTGGTGATGACCTTCGCAGCGCTCGCCCTCACGTTGGCGATGATCGGCGTCTTTGGCGTGCTCGCGTATTCGGTGCAGCAGCGCGTGCGCGAGTTTGCCGTCCGCATCGCGCTTGGCGCCAATACACGTCACGTGCTCGGGCTCGTCGTCGGCGGCGCGGCGCGTGTCGTCGGCGTCGGTGCCGGGATCGGCCTGATCGCCGCAGCGGTCCTCAGCCGGTCGATTTCGGCGTTTCTGTTCGGCATCGAGCCGCTCGATCCGCTGACGTTCGTCTCAGTGACGGTCATTCTGATACTCACGGCGGTCGTCGCCTGCGCGATGCCCGCCCTTCGGGCTACCCGTATCGATCCGGCCGTGACCTTCCGCAGTGAATAACTTTCACGCGGTGTGAACGCCTGTCACGCCGATTCCGTCAAAAGCCTCGGACGCGGGGACGGCACGTGCCTTGAAACCGCCCCGGCCGAGGTGCTCATGAAAAGCATTCAGATCGTCGCGGCCCTGGTCGCCATCGCGCTGTTCGCTCCGTCGGCGTGGGCGGATTTCAAGCAGGAGCGCACCCTCAAGCTCGAGCCCGGCGGGACCTTCACCCTCGAGAGCGATATCGGCGAGGTCGTGCTGACTGGCGAGTCGGCGTCCGGCGCACGCGTGCTCATCACCTCTGATAAGGATCTCGACCGCGATTTCGACGTGACGTTCGATGAAACCTCACGCGGCGCGACAGTGAAAATCAAGTCGCGCGGATCGATTCGGCGCCTGTTCGGCGGATGGTTCGAGAACGACCACACGCGCATCACCATCCAGGTGCCGGCGAAGACTGATGCCCGATTGAGCACGTCAGGCGGATCGGTGAGGGTCTCGCGTTTGACGGGTGTCGTGGACATTCGAAGTTCCGGCGGCAGTCTCGACGTAGATGCCGTCGAAGGCAATGTCAACGGCGGGACCAGCGGTGGCAGCATCCGCATGCGCGACGTGAATGGCAATGTGATCGCGAACACCTCGGGCGGCAGCATCACCATGACGAACATTCGCGGCACGCTGAGAGCGGACACGAGTGGTGGCGGCATCTCGATCGTCGACGTCAGCGGGGAACTCCGTGCGTCCACGAGCGGTGGCAGCGTGGATGTGCGTGGTGCCGGTGGACGCGTTGATGCGAGCAGCTCGGGTGGCGGCGTTACGGTGCGGTTCGCCCCGGGCAATTCGAGCGGCGGCGTGGTGTCCTCATCGGGCGGGTCCGTGAGAGCCGAGATCGATCCGGGCGCGAAAGTCTCGATCGACGCGCACGCGTCAGGAGGCAGCGTCAATTCCGACGTACCGGTCACCATTCAAGGGAAAGTCGAGAGCGATTCCCTGCGCGGCGACATGAACGGCGGCGGCCCGCTCCTGCGTTTGCGCTCGAGCGGCGGCGGCGTGCGAATCAGCGCTAACGCGCAAGGTCAAAGGTCAAACGGCAAAGGTCAAAGGTAATTCGGATCGGCGTCGGGGTACGGGCGGAACGCCTGGCGGATGTCGTGTGGCAGAGACATGCCGCTTAGACGCAACAAAATTCAGCGGCGTTGATGCCATAATGCGCCGCTATGAAACTGTCCTCGATTAGCTGGATCGCCGCCGTCCTCTTATTCGCTCCGGCATTGTGCTTCCCGCAGCAGGGGCAGCCCGCGACCGCCCCGCCGCGCGACACGAGCCCGCAAACGCTCGACGTCCAGGGCGGCAAGATTCGCGTCGTCACCGTGGCGACTGGACTATTTCACCCGTGGGGGATTGCCTTCGCCGACGCCAACACTATCCTCGTGACCGAACGAAACGGCGCGTTGCGCATCATTCACAACGGGGTGCTCGCGCCGAAGCCGGTGTGGACCTCGCCGACCAAGCCGAGCCCCAATGCGCCGAATGGTGGAGGAAACACTAACGACTCGTTGCACTTCGTCGCCGTCCATCCCGATTTCGCGCAGAACCATCTCGTCTACGTCTCGTATCCGAAGTCCGGCGAGAAAGGCACCACGCTCGCGATTGCCCGTGGCTTTCTCAAGGGTGACGTGCTCGGAGACATTCAGGAGATCTTCGTCGCCGATGCGTGGGAGACCGGCGGCAACCTCGCCGGCCGCGTCTTCTTCGGCAAGGACAAGAACCTCTACGTTACGATCGGCGATCGCGATCGCATTTGCTGCAACGCGCAGCAACTTCGTGCGGACGGATCGGATGACAACAGCCTGCGCATGAAGTCGCAGGCGCTCGACAACCACGTCGGCAAGACGCTGCGCCTGCGCGACGACGGCACCGTGCCGAAGGACAATCCGTTTGTCGGCAAGCCTGGTGCGAAGCCGGAGATCTTCACCTACGGTCATCGCAACGGCTACGGCCTGGCGGTCAATCCCGAGACGGGCGAACTCTGGCAGGCCGAGATCGGCCCGATGGGTGGTGACGAGGTCAACATCCTGCAGCCCGGCCACAACTACGGATGGCCGGTCGTGTCGATGGGCCGCAACTACACGGGATCGCTGGTATCGGATCAGCCGTTCGCACGACCGGGCATGGACAACGCGCGCATGTTCTGGGTGCCGTCGATCAGCCCGTCGAGCATCATGTTCTACACCGGCGACAAGTTCCCGCGGTGGAAGAACAACCTGTTCGTCGGCGCGCTGACCACTGCGCAACTCATTCGCGTCGCATTCGCGCAGCCGAATCAGGCCGAGCGCCGCGAAGGTCTGCTCATCCCGTTGCGCGTGCGCATCCGCGACGTGCAGCAGAGTCCCGACGGCTACATCTACGTTGCGACTGAAGGCGCAAGCGGCGGCAATGCATCGGACGGGATGGTTCTGAAGATTGAGCCTGTTGAGTAATTCCCAAATTCCAACGCCCTACGACCAACCACTCCCAATTCCCAACTCCCAATCGAACGTTGAATTGGCAGTTGGGCGTCCGCGGATCCATCACTCCGAGCGCAGCGCGATCAAAGGATCGACGCGCGTTGCCCGGCGAATCGGCGCGAGACACGCGACGATGGCGACGGCGAGAATCGACAGGACGATCAGCGTCAGCGCTCCTGGATCCGTCATGCTCACGGCGGACGCTGCTTGATTGCCCGGATCGTTGAACAGGCGATCGAACGCCAACGTGGCAACGAGACCGAGCGCAACTCCGCCCCCCAGTTGCATGAGCACTCGACGTAACACGATCCGCGCGACACTCCATCCGCTCGCGCCGAGCGCGATTCGCAGGCCCAGCTCAGGGCACCACCAGTGCACCGCATAGGCCGTGACGGCGTGGAGTCCAACGAGCGCCATGAACAGCGCGATCGTCGCGATGCCTTGCGCCACCACCGAGGCCATGCGCCCGTTCCACCCCGCCTCGTCCATCGCCTGTTGCAGCGGCATCACACGATAGAGAGGGAGATTGGGATCGAGGTCGTGGAGCGCCTGTCTGAGCGCTGGCGCCAGTGCCTCAGGTGCTCCGTCGCCGCGAACGAGAATTGCGGCGGTCGGCGACGACGACCGGAACGGTAGGTACACAACTGGATCCGGATTGGCCCCGCTGAACGTCTGCCGGATCGTCGGCGACACGCCAACGATCCTCGCCCAGGAGCCAGCCACCGTCGTCCCCGGCGGAGTCACACGAATCAATTGACCGATGGGATCACGCGTGCCAAAGAATCTGTCGACGAGCCGCTGATTGACGATCGCCACAGGCTGCCCGCGCGCGAGCGCGCCGCCGTCGATCGCGGCGAAGGCTCGCCCGCGCGTGAGCGGGGCGCGCAATGTCTCGAAATACTTTTCACCGACATTGACGACGGTCGCGGTGGGAATCGCGCTCTCAGGCGCGGGTGGCGGGTCTCCGGCAATCTCGAGCGTCATTGCAGGGCCGCCGACTCGCGGCGGCGCGCTGGCGATGCTCACCGACGACACTCCCGGAACAGCGCCAAAGCTCGCGACCAGGCGATCGAGGAACGCCTCTCGCGATTCGGGCGTGGCATAGGGCTGGCCCGACACGGTGATCCACATGCTGAGGACGGGAGACGCGGCGAACGGAAACTCGGCCCGTTGAGTCGCACGCGTTTGACGAATCCCGGTCACGACCAGCGCGAGCAACACGAGCGTCAGCGCAAACTCGATCGCGAGAAACGCGGTCGTCCAACGTCGGGCCGGGATGCCGGCATCAGCAGTGCGCCCTGAGTCCTTGATGATCTGATTGATGTCGAGACGCAAGAGATGAATGGCTGGTGCGAACCCGAACACGATCACACTGAGGACGCTCACCGCTGTGAGCACGACGAGCACGCGGCCGTCGATCGTGAAGGTCATCCAGTACTGAAGTGCGCCTGCAGGGACCATGGCGGACAGCCATCGAAGGCCCGCCACTGACATGACGAGTCCGGCCCCAACACCAAGCGCGGCGAGCAGCGCGCTCTCGATGAGCAGCTGCCGCAAAAGACGGCCGCGCGTCGCCCCGATCGACGAGCGAATGGCGATCTCGCGCCCGCGAACCGCTCCCCGCATCAGCAGAAGGTTCGCCACATTCGCGCAGGCGACGAGAAGCACGAGTACCCCCGCGGTGATGAATGACAGCCACGTGGGGTCGGTCACGTTACCGCTCATTTGCTCGTTGATCGGGATGACTGTCGCAGATATCCCGCGATTGGACTCAGGAAAGTCCCGGGCCCAAACGGCGCTGAACGCCTCCATCTCAGCCCGTGCCTGATCGGCACTGGCTCCAGGCGCAAGCCGGGCGAACACAAAGAGCGGTCGCACGTCGCGCCGCTGGAGTAATACAGCCGGCAAGGCTGCGAGTGGTTGCCACAGCTCGGTGTTCTGGAGAAACCGGAATCCGTCCGGCATCACACCAACGACTGTCGCCGGAACGCCGTTGACGAGGAGGCGCCGGCCGATGATGTCTGGGTCATTCCCATACCGAGATGCCCACAGGCTCGCGGCGATCACGACAACTGGCGGCGCACCGGGTCTGTCGTCGTCGGACTGAAAACCGCGGCCACGGATCGGCACTTCACCAAGGAGATCGAATCCTGCTGCGGAGATCTGCGCTCCCATGACGCGATCGGTGGCGTGCTCCTCGTCGCCAACCGCCACGGGCGCGCTCACATACGCCGCAACCTCGACGAAGCTTTTCTGCGACGCCCGCAGCGCGTCGAGCTCGGCGTAGGACAGACCGCCGGCCGGCCGCCCCTGCCCGTCGCGGGACCCAATCGTCAGGACGCGCTCCGGTGAGCGGGTGGGCAAACCTCTTAGACAAATGGCATTGACGATCGTGAAGAAGGCGGTATTCACGCCGATGCCAAGTCCGAGCGTCAGCGCGGCGACAGCGGTAAAGCCCGGCGCGCGTCTGAGCTGCCTGCCGGCATGACGGATGTCACGCTTCACGTCCTCGAACCAGGGGAACGACCGCGCGTCGCGATGCAGATCCTTCGCCAGCGCGACGCTGCCCATCGCGCGACGAGCCGCCAGTCGTGCCTCGTCCGCGGTCATGCCGCGGCGCAAGTACTCGTCTTCGAGTAGAGCGAGGTGCGACGACATCTCGCGCGAGAGATCGGTCTCGTCGCGACGGTGTGTGAACAGCGCGAGCAATCGGCGAAAAGCTCGTTTCATGGTCGTCGACACTACTCTGAGCGCAGCGCGACCAGAGGATCGACGCGCGTCGCACGTCGCGCCGGCACATACGAAGCGACCGTCGCCACGACGGCAAACACCACGACGACGGCGAGGAACGTCGTCGGATCGAGTGGGGTCAGGCCGTACAACATGCCCTCGAGATACCGGCTCAATGCGGCAGCGCCACCTAATCCAACCACCACGCCGGTCACAGTCAGCATCGTGGTCTGCCGCAGGACGACCGCAAGCACCTGGACGCTCTGCGCGCCGAGCGCCATGCGAATACCGATCTCGCGGGCGCGATGCGCGACGAGATACGACAGGACACCATAGATGCCAATGGCGGCGAGCATCATGGCCACACCTGCGAAGATGCCGAGCAGCACGGCATACAGGCGCGGGCGTGACATCGCATTCGAGACGATCTGATCCATCGTCGCGATGTTGTCCACGGTCGCCGCCTCATCGAGTTGGCGAACGACGCCTCGCACCGATGTGGCGATCGCGGCGGGATCGGCATCGGTGCGAACCGCGAAGTACGTACCGCCCAGTCCAGGCGGCGCCGGTACGAAGTCAACGATGTAGAACTCGGATCCGCCGCGCTGATCGAGCCTGAACTGCTTGATGTCTTCGAGAATGCCGACCACTTCCCACGATGTCTGCCCGCTGTAGATCTGCCGGCCGATCGCCGGACCGTCGAAGAAGCCGCTGCGCGCGAAGGCTTGCGTGACGAGCGCCTCGCGGCGCGCGGCCTCACCACTGCTGAACGTACGCCCTTCGACGACGCGCATACCCAAGGCCTGAATCATGCGCGGGCTCACCGCATGCAAGCCGGGGAACGGGCCACGCGGAGGCCTGCGATCGTACGGCTGCGAGCTGACGTCGCGGCCAAAGCCTTGCTGGACCAGCGGCAGATTGTTGGCGTAGCCCGCCGCCGAGACGCCTGGCAGCGCCTCAATCCGCGCGACGAGCTGATCGGCAAACACCCGAGCCGCCGGACCTCGTGACTGACGCGGTGAGGCCTGGAACGTCACGACACGCGCCGAGTCGTAGCCGAGATCCTGCGTGGAGAGCTTGATGAAGCTGCGAATCAGCAGGCCGCCGCCGACGAGCAGCACCATCGCCATCGCAATCTCGGCGACGACCAGTGCGCCACGCACACGGGGACTTGCGACGCGTTCGCGCACGCGATCTATCTCGCGCGCCCGCGCGTGACGAATCGCCGGCAAGAATCCGCACACGATGCCGGTCACTAACGCAGCAGCGATTGTGAACAGCAGCACCGGCACATCGATGCCAATCTCGTCGAGCCGCGGCAGACTGACGCCGGGACCGAGGTCGCGGCGCGGCAGACTCGTGGCCAGCGCACGAAGCAGATTGATCGCGCCGATGGCCAATCCGGTGCCCGCGACTGCGCCAATCATCGCGAGCAGCGTGCTCTCGGTGAGCATCTGACGGAACAACCGCCCGGGCGACGCGCCGACCGCGCGCCGAACGGCAATCTCGTGATCGCGTGCCGCGGTGCGCGCCAACAGCAAGTTCGCGACGTTGACGCATGCGATCAGCAGGACGAGTCCGACCGCGCCGGCCAGGATCAGTAGCGCCGGCTTCACAGACGCGACGAGTTCGTCCTGCATGCCGACGGCGTCGAAACGCCCTCGGATCCGTCCGTCGGCTGCCCGCATAGTGACGTTGATCTCGTCTTCGGCGGCCAGCAGCGCGGCCCCGTCGCGCAAGCGGGCGACGGTTGCCAGACTCAGGAATGAGCCGGCCTTCGGATCCTGCCGCACATACGGAACCCAGTACTGCACGTGCGCATCGGGGAAGGCGAAGCCTTCGGGCATCACGCCGACGATGGTGCGGCCGCGCCCGTCGAGTGCGGCCACACGTCCGACAATTGCGGGATCGCTGTTGAAGTAGCGCTGCCACGTGCTGTCACTCAAGACGACGACCGCGTCCGCGCCGACGGATTCTTCGCTCGGGGCGAACGGACGACCGAGCATTGGCGAAATCCCCAGCATCGGAAATACCGAGGCGGTGATCTGCACACCGGCGAGCCGGACCGCGTCGCCCTGACCGGTGAGCGTGGCGCTCGTCTGAATGTAGCCGGCGACGTGCGAAACACTGTGCGATGGCGCGCGCAACACCTCGAAGTGTGCCGGCTGGATCGCGCGCGCTCCGCGGGGAAGACCGCGCTCGTTGTCCGGTGCGAACAGGTACACGAGACGATCGGCGCTCGGATACGGCAGCGGCCGCAGCAGCACAGCGCTGATGGCGCTGAAGATGGCGGTGTTAGCGCCGATGCCAAGCGCGAGCGTGGTGACCGCGATTGCGGTGAAGGCGGGCGTCCGACGCAGCGAGCGAAGACCGTGCGCCATATCGCGGCGGGCGTCGACGAGCCAGGCGAACGTGCGCGCATCGCGATGCAGATCGTGTGCGTGCGCGGCGCTGCCCAACGCGCGCCGCGCCGCAAGGCGCGCGTCATCAATGCTCATGCCGCGGCGCACGTACTCGTCCTCGAGCAGCGCGAGGTGCGCGTTGATCTCACGCGTGACCTCCTCGGCGGAGCGGTCTTCTCGAAACACGTTGAGCAACCGCTGCAGAAACCGGCGCATGTTATGACTCGTTGAGGAGGAGCTTGTCGACAAGACCGGCGAGGCGCCGCCAGCGCTCGGCCTGTTTCTCGAGCGCACGCGAGCCGGCCTTGGTGATGCCGTAGTACTTCGCCTCGCGATTGCTTTCAGTGCGCTGCCACGCGCCCTTGATCCAGCCCTTCTGCTCGAGCCGGACCAGCGCCGGATACAGCGTCCCTTGATTGAGCATCAGCGGATGCTCGGCGACCTGCTCGAGCCGCGCCGCCAACCCGTAGGCGTGCTGCGGGCCCATCGTCGACAACGCGCGCAGCACGATCAGATCCAGCGTGCCCTGGAGGAGTTCGACTTTATCGGCCATCGTGCCTCTCCACTACCGATCCAAGTGGAGAGTGGCATATGGTCTACTGGCGTGTCAAGTGGAGCAAGGTCAACGCAAAAGGCAAAGGTCAAAGGTCAAAGGTCAAAGGTCAGGTACTAGGTGTAGGTGCGAGGCGCAGCTTGGTCCGACAATGGACCGTGACTATGCCGCATCAACAGGCCTGGGATGAATCGCATTTCGACGAGATGTCGTGGCACGACAATCACGTGCATGGGTTGCGAGTTCGAAGAGGACCCAACGGGTGGGATGGACAACTCGAGCTCGATATCGACTACATTCTCGAATGGCTGCGCCCCAGCGAGTCGACGTTCGCGTTTCGCATCGCGCCCGCCACGTTGACGTTCATCGACGTGCTCGAACTTCGTATCGAGATCGACTACGCCGCCATCAGCTTCGCCACCACACCCTTTTCGATCGCGGGGATCAGCCGTGAAGTCACCAGCCATGGCGGAACGCGGTGGACACTGGAAATCAATCATCCAGACGGCGCGATTTCTTTTCTCGCAAGCGGCTTTCGACAAGTCCTGCGCGCGGCACCGATCGTCAAGCCCTCACAGAGCCTGACCGAGCAGGAACGCTCCGGCACCTAGGACTTAGACCTAGCACCTGAACCTAACACCTGGCTTTTGGCCTTTGCCCTTTGCCCTTTGACCTGACTATTTCTTCAGCAGCACAAACCCAAGCGGCGGGACGATGAGGCTAATCGACTGCTGGAAGCCGTGATCGGGGATGGGCTCGGTCTGGACGCCGCCGCCGTTGCCCATGTTGCTGCCACCATAGATCGCGGAATCACTGTTGAGGCATTCGCGATACCAGCCGGCCTCGGGCACACCGAAGCGGTAGCCGGGACGCGGCACGGGCGTGAAGTTGGCGATCATCACCGTGAAGTCGCGCGGATCGCGCGCTCGACGGATCAACGAGACGACGCTGTTCTCGTTGTCGTGACAGTCGATCCACGAGAAGCCCGAGTGCTCGAAGTCGACCTCGTGCAGCGAGGGCTCATGCTGGTAAGCCCGATTGAGATCCTGCACCCAGCGGCGCAGCCCGCCGTGCATCGCGTCGTCGGCAAGATGCCAGTCGAGACTCTCCTCGGAATTCCACTCGCGCCACTGCCCGAACTCGCAGCCCATGAACATCAGCTTCTTGCCGGGATGCCCGAACATGTAGCCATAGAGTGCCCGCAGCGTGGCGAACTTCTGCCACAAGTCGCCCGGCATCTTGTCGAGCATCGAGCGCTTCCCGTGCACGACCTCGTCATGTGAGAACGGCAGCACGAAGTTCTCGGTGAACGAATACAACATCGAGAACGTGATCTTCTCGTGGTGCCAGCGACGATGGACCGGGTCCTGCTCGATGTATTCGAGCATGTCGTGCATCCATCCCATGTTCCACTTGAACGTGAACCCGAGTCCGCCGACATACGTCGGACGACTCACCGCCGGCCACGCCGTGGATTCCTCAGCGACCGTGATCGTGCCGGGCACCCGTCCGTGCGTCACAGTGTTCAACTGCTGCAGGAACGACACGGCCTCGAGGTTCTCGCGTCCGCCATACTGATTGGGAATCCACTCGCCATGCGGCCGCGAGTAATCGAGATAGAGCATCGATGCCACCGCATCGACGCGGAGCCCGTCAACGTGAAATTCCTCCAGCCAGTACAAGGCGCTACTGAGCAGGAACGATCGCACCTCGTTGCGACCATAGTTGAAGATCAACGTGCCCCAGTCGCGGTGCTCGCCTTTTCGCGGATCGGCGTGCTCGTACAGCGCCGTGCCGTCGAACTCGGCGAGGCCGTGCCGATCCTTTGGGAAGTGGCCGGGCACCCAGTCCAGGATCACACCGAGACCGTAGCGATGACAGGTGTCCACGAAGTGTCGAAAGTCATCGGGCGTGCCGAACCGGCTCGTCGGCGCGAAGAACCCGAGCACCTGATATCCCCACGATCCGGAGAATGGGTGCTCCATCACCGGCAGCAACTCGATGTGCGTGTATCCCATCTCGCGCACGTAGGGCACGAGCGTGTCCGCCAACTCGCGATAGGTCAGATAGCGATGGTTCTCGGCGGGCACACGACGCCACGATCCGAGATGCACTTCGTAGGTGGACACCGGGCGATCGTGCCAGCTGCCGGCGGCTGGCCGGTCGCGCATCCAGTCGGTATCGCCCCACTCGTAATCAGCGTGATTCCAAATCACTGACGCTGAGCGAGGCGGGACCTCGAAGAATTGTGCGTAGGGGTCGGCCTTCTCGATCAGATGTCCGGCGTGTGTGCGGACCTCGAACTTGTAGCAGGCACCTGGCGTCAGCTCGGGGACGAACAGTTCCCACACGCCCGACGGCACCAGTTTGCGCATCGGATGCACACGCCCGTCCCATCCATTGAAATCGCCGATGACGCTCACGCGCTGCGCATTCGGCGCCCACACCGCGAAGTGCACCCCGGTCACATCGCCAATCGTGGTCAGGTGCGAGCCAAACTTCTCCCACGCGCGATGGTGCGTGCCCTCAGCGAAGAGGTGCAGATCGTAGTCAGACAGGACCTGGCCGTACTGATACGGATCGATGACATCGCGTACGGCGCTGCCTTCGTGTACGCGGAATCGGTAAGCGACGTCAGAGACATTGCCGACGAGCGGAACGCGTGCTTCGAAGAGCCCGGCCGGATGACGCCGTGGCATCGGTGTCACCGCGTCCGCGGTGATCAGCTCTACCGCTGATGCCCCTGGCTGCATCGTCCGCAGCACGACCGCCGGACGATGATCGACTTTGACCTCGTGACGTCCGAGCACAGCAAATGGATCGCTGCTCGTACCCGACGCGACCGCAGCAATGGCAGGGTCAACTGTGTCTGTCACCGCGGTCGCCCCTCGACTGTGTTCGGGGGGACCTGAACGAGCGTCTCGCGAGTCGGACGGCACGAGAAAATTGTATCGCGACGAGGTGATATCCTCTTCGAATGGCTGTGTATGCAGATTTCGTCACGACGGAAGGCAACTTCACGATTCGGCTCTTCGATAAGGAGGCGCCGAATACCGTCGCCAACTTCGTGGGGCTTGCGGAAGGCACCAGGGAATGGACCGACCCGCGCACGAACCAGAAGAGCCAGCAGCCGTACTACGACGGCATCATCTTCCATCGCGTGATCGACGGGTTCATGATTCAGGGCGGCGATCCGCTTGGCAAGGGCTACGGTGGACCCGGCTACAAATTCGCCGACGAGTTCCATCCGACCCTCCGTCACAGCAAGCCCGGGATGCTCTCGATGGCCAATGCCGGGCCGAACACCAATGGTGGACAGTTCTTCATCACGCTCGCGCCGACGCCACATCTCGACAATCGTCACTCGGTGTTTGGCGAGGTCGAAAGCGGGATGGATATCGTGCGGAAGATCGGCAGCACGAAGACCGGCGCGCAGGATCGTCCGGTGAAAGACGTCGTCATTCAGTCGGTCAAGATCAGGCGAGACTAACTTCCAACTCCGAGGTGACGTGACCTCTGATCGCGTCTCCGAACTGATGCCGCTCGTCTATGACGAGCTGCGGCGCATCGCTGCGGGGTACGTGCGGGGCGAGCGGCCGGGCCAAACCATTCAGGCCACGGCCCTCGTCAACGAGGCGTTCGTCCGTCTGGCCGGCGAGCGCGCGCGCCACTTCAACAGTCGCACCCACTTTCTCGCCATCGCCGCGCTGTCGATGCGGCAGATCCTCGTGCAGCGCGCACGGGCACGCAACGCCATCAAGCGCGGCGGCGGTCCGCAGCGCGTCACCCTCGATGATGCGAATGCCGCGAACATCGAGGCCGCGTACGAAGGCGCCGGCGTCAGGGCCGCCTTGAGGCGGCCCGACGACATCGATGTACTGGCACTGGACGAAGCGCTTGTGCGTCTCGCGGCGCTCGACACCGAACTCGCGAAGGTCGTCGAGCTGCGCTACTTCGGCGGCCTCACCGTCGAGGAAGTCGCGGATGTCATGGGCACGTCACCCGCCACGGTGAAACGGCAATGGGCACTCGCGCGCGCCTGGCTGAAGCGCGCGCTCGAGGGTGGCGTCGACGAGACGAGCGCGGAGCCCTCGTGACACCGAAGCAGTGGGAACGACTCAAGAACGTCTTTCAGGAAGCGCTCGATCAGCCCGCGCACGCACGGCGCGGGTTCATTGCCGAACGCTGCGCTGACGATGTGACGGTGTTGCGAGAAGCGGAAGCGCTGCTCGCGACGCATGAAACCGCGGGCACGTTCCTCGACGATCCGGCGCGTGTCGATCCTGCCGACCTCGAAACGCTGGTGCCCGGCACGGTCATCGGCTCGTACAAAGTGCTCGACGAGATTGGGCGCG
>JBKPRH010000033.1:0-5290 GCA_046765795.1 Acidobacteriota bacterium
CCCACGCATATGGCAGCCAACCCTGTCCCGGAGCCGGGTTCAACGGGTAGAGCACCCAGACGTTTCCGCTGGCTGCCGCGTTCATCGCGGCGCGATTTCCGAGCAGCGCCATCGCCCCGACAATCAGCGTCCACGCGCCGCCAAATGCGGTGAAGAGAACGATGACGTGCTTCTGCAGATACATCGAGGCGATCGCGCCGACGACGGCCGCGACGAGAACAATGAGGAACGGCGGCTCCTGACCGCTGAGACCGAACGTCAGATGCGACAGCACCGCACCGAGCGTGGCACCGGATAGCGCAACGCCGACGTAGTAGCCCGCATACAGCAGCCCCATTCCAATGAGCCCGCCAACGATCCACGCGCCGATCATCCACGTCGTGTCGCTCGGGCCGACCAGCGAGCTCGCCATCAAGCCGCCGAGGATGAACCCGAAGATCGACAGCACGACGCGGAACAGTCGATAGCCGAAGAAGCACGCGACAGCACCACCCACAACCAGGGCAATGGCTGCCGGAACCTGATACGCCGCAGGCATCACTACAGGTCTCTGCGTCCTTCCATCGCTCGCGTCATCGTGACTTCGTCAGCGTATTCGAGATCGGATCCGACGGGAATGCCCATCGCTATGCGCGTGACGCGCACACCGAGCGGCTTGAGCAAACGTGCGAGATACAGCGCGGTCGCCTCACCTTCCACCGTGGGATTGGTTGCGAGGATCACTTCGTCTACCCCACCTGTCCCCACGCGCGTCAGCAGACCTTTGATCTTCAGGTCGTCAGGCCCGACGCCTTGCAACGGGGACAGTGCGCCCATCAGCACGTGATACACGCCGCGGAACTCGCGCGTCTTCTCGACGACGCTGACGTTCTGCGGCTCCTCGACGACGCAGATCACGCGCTGGTCGCGCGTTGCGCTGGTGCAGAACGCGCACGGATCCGCGTCGGTGATGTTGTTGCAGTTGGAACAGTAGGTGACGCGATCCTTGACGTCGCGGATCGCCTCGATCAGACGCTCAGCATCCTCGCGCGGGTTCTTGAGCACGTAAAACGCAAGACGCTGCGCGCTCTTGGCGCCGATGCCGGGCAGCTTCTGCAGCTGCTCGACCAGTCGAGTGAGGGGATCTGGCAGCGACAAGGCGTCAGGACAGGCCGGGGATCTTCAGCCCGCCGAGGAGTCCGGACATCGACTGCCCGAGCTGTTCATCGACCTTGCGGCTGGCGTCGTTGACGGCGGCAGCAATCAGGTCCTGCAGCATCTCCACTTCCTCTTTCGAGACGACTTCAGGATCGATCTTGATCGACTGCACCTGCTTCGCGCCGTTGACGACAACGGTGACCATGCCGCCGCCGGCAGAAGCTTCGACGCGCAGATCGCTCATGCGTTTCTGCAGCTGCTCCTGCATCTGCCTGGCCTGCTGCATCACTTCGATGATGTTCATGGTCCTAGAACTCTTCCACGTCCCGGATGTCGGCCGGGAAGACATCGAGCATGGCCTGTATTGACGGGGATGTCCGTGCCTCTTCCTTGAGATCTCGTTTTGGCGCCGTGGACGCGGCAGCGGGCGCAGCGCCAGACGCGGGTGCTGTTTCGGCCTGCACTTGCGCCGAGGTGACCTGGACGCGACGTCCGGTCAGACGATGCGCAACGCCTTCGAGCCATTCCTTGTTGGAGTCGAGCTGCATCTTGGCGACGTTCTGATTGGCGGCGAACGTGAATGTGATGCGCTCGTCGGTGACGTCGATCCGCTGCGCTTGAGCCACGGCAAGACTGTAGAGCGTGTTCTTGTTGGAGCGGATCTCAGCGAGAAACTTGTCTTTCAGTCCCGATACAGGTGCGTCGCTGGTCGGTGCGATGGTATCGCTCGTCGGTGCGAGCTTGCTGCTTGTCGGTGCAAGCGTGTTGCTTGTCGGTGCGAGCTTGCTGCTTGTCGGTGCAACGATGTTTCTTGTCGGTGCAGGCGTGTCACTTGTGGGTGCGAGCTTGTTGCTCGTCGGTGCAAGCCTGCTGCTTGTCGGTGCGAGCTTGCTACCTGTCGGTGCGATCGCGCTGCGTGCCGGTACGCTCCCACCGCCGCCCTCGAGCAGTTCCATCAGCGGCACGAGCTTGCGCAGGTGCATCCAGCGCATGAGCAGCATCTCGATGTGATAGCGCGGATGCGAGGCAGTGCGGATGTCCTGCTCGGCCTTGGCCAGCAGATCGAACGCGCGCATCAGGTCTTCACGCGAGAACTGCTTCGCGAGCGTCGTCAGCCTCTCGAGCTCACCTTCGGCGAGATCGCCTTCGCCGGCGCGCGCGGGATCGACAGCGACCATCATCATGTCGCGAACCACCTTGGTCAGCTCGCGGATGATCAAGCGGAGGTCGTGTCCGGATTCCACGGCGCGGTCGGTCGCGGCAAACGCACGCGGTCCGTCCTCGGCAATCACCGCCTCAATCACCTCGAACAGCAGGTCGCGTCCGACGAGACCCAGCACCGTCGCCACATCGTTGACGGTGATCGTCTGGCCGGCAAACGCCATGACCTGATCGAGCGCGCTCTGCGCATCGCGCATGCTGCCCTCCGCGGCACGGGCAATCAGCGCCAGCGCGGCATCGGGCACTTCGATGCCCTCTTCCTTGACCATTCGCTTCAGGTGATCGGCGATGACCTTGGTCGGAAAGGCACGGAACTCGAAGACCTGCGACCGCGACAGGATCGTGTCGGGAATCTTGTGCAGCTCAGTGGTCGCCATGATGAAGAGCACGTGCGCAGGCGGCTCTTCGATCGACTTCAACAACGCGTTGAAGGATGGCGTGGACAGCTGATGGACTTCGTCGATGATGAAAATCTTGTAGCGATCGCGGACCGGCGCGATCGAGAGACCGGAGATCACGACCTCGCGGATGTTGTCGATGCCGGTATGGCTCGCCGCATCGATCTCGAGGACGTCCATGTCGCGGCCCTGCGCAATTTCAACGCAGGCGTCGCACTCACCGCACGGATCGACGGTTGGCCCGTTGACGCAGTTCAGCGCTCGCGCCAGGATGCGCGCGGTGGTCGTCTTGCCGGAGCCACGCTGCCCGGCGAACACGAACGCGTGCGCGATCCGATTGCCGGCAATGGCGTTGCGCAGCGTACGCGTGACCGCCGCTTGCCCGACGACATCGTCGAACTTCTGCGGCCGCCATTTGCGAGCAAGGACTTGATAGGCCATCGAGGTCGGGCGTTGAGGGTGGATGAGCCGAACCGCGACCCGGTGCACCTCCGCACACTGCAGTATCTACTTAGTGCTGCTGCCTTCCGGCCCTGACACGGTTCGCAGGCTGCGGTTGCACAGGGTCCGGGCCGCGGTGCGGCTCACCCAAAAGCTCAGTGTATCACCGGGCCGGAGGATCGGATCCCGAGCGTTGACCTACTTGAGATGGACGGACTCTGCGGCCGGCAGCGTCATGATGAACGAACTGCCCTGTCCCTCGACCGACCGCGCCTCGATCCGGCCACGCATGGAACGTACGCAGTCGTCCACGATCGACAGGCCGAGCCCTATCCCGCCGATGTGCAGGAGATCGGAATGGTTCGCATGAGCCCGGGTGAACCGTTCGAAGATAGTGGCGACCGCGGCTTCCGGGATCCCGATGCCGTTGTCGCGCACTTCGACTCGCACACATTCATCGTCAGCAGCGGCGTTGACCTCGACATGCCGCTCGGCCTTATCGGGATCCGAGTATTTGATGGCGTTCGACAACAAGTTGACGAATGCCAGCTCGAGGCGACCGACGTCCACGGTCAGGGTTGGCATGTCTTCGCTGACGGAGATCCTCACGCCGCGAGCATCAGCCATCTCACGAAGCTGCCTGGCGGCTTCCTGAGCGATGGTGGTCACTGACACCGTCTGCACGACGGCGTTGTCGCCGGGACTTCGTACTCGAGCCATGGTCTCCAGCTTGCGCGTGAGATCCACCAAATGCTCGACACTGCGTTCCACAGACGCGAGCGTCCGATCGGTCACCTGCGGATCGACGTCAGGCCGGCGAAGCACGCGGACCCCAAACTGCAGGACGCCGAGCGGCTGACGCCATTCGTGCGCAGCCATCCTGGTGAGCTGTTCGAGACGCTCAGCCTGATCGGCGATGGTGCGATTGTAGAGGCCGACAAAGGCTTCGACGGTAGCCTGCGAGAGGACGTCCACCGATTGATGAAGACGCGACACGAGCCGGACTGCCTCCGCGGCCGATGCCGAGACGTCGCTCCGTCCCAACTCTTCGAGCACGAATGAGACCAACACTCCGCCGAGGAGGTGGTACTCGCGGAGTACCTGGTGCAGTGATGCCCGCTGCGCATGCCGGAGTGCCCCCAGTTCGCCGGCCTTTTCCAGGATCGCGGTGTTCGATGCAATCGCCTCATCCTCCGGCTGCCGGAGGTAGTGGCTGATCTCGACAATCAATGCCGGCACGTGATCGAGCAGGCTCTCCGTCGGAAAGACCTCACGGGCGTCCACCGGGACGAGATCGAGCAGCCGCTCGAACCAGCGCGCGGCCAGCGTCCGATGCTCGCTCTGCATGCGCGCACCAATGAGATCGCCGAAGTCCGTGATGATCATGAGCGCAGACGCGCAGTAACCGATGGAAAAATCGGAGGCGAGCGCCGAGTATATCGGCCGACCGACGTGTCACCAAGCTCAAGCGCCAAATTGTTGGTGATCGGCCGCTAGACTGACGCGAGCAAACGCGTCGCGAGCGACTCGTAAATCCCGACGGCCGCGTGAAGCTCGTCAACCGAGATGTGCTCGTGCTCGGTGTGAGCCACATGAATGGAGCCGGGACCGACCAGGATCGGCGTTCCCCATGCGGTGAGCTGCGGCACGTCGGTCGTATACGGGAAGATGGCCGTTTCGAATCCTGACAACGTGTGCATCCGCACGGCCGGGATGTCGAGCACGTGTTCGATGCCGACCAGGCCTTCGACCACGCGCAAGGCGTCGCGAACTCGGGTCCCGTCGCCGACCGTCCTGAACAACAGCTCCGCCGAGGCATGCGGCGACACCACGTTCGGAGCCACGCCGCCTTCGATCAGGCCAACGGTGTAGTGCGTGCGGCCGAGCAACGGATCGTCGGGGAGCGCCACTCCGCGAATCACCATCAGCGCATCGAGCAACTTGTCGATCGCCGAATCACCGAGCTCGGGAAACGACGAATGCGCCGCGCGGCCCTTGGCGTGAAACCGCACGCGGAGCAGGCCTCGCGTCGCGGCGCCCAGGCGATTGTCGGTCGGCTCACCGTTGATGAGAAAACGAACGCCCTTGGGCGC
>JBKPRH010000034.1:0-15449 GCA_046765795.1 Acidobacteriota bacterium
ATTGATCGATCGCGAGCGATACACCTCACTGCTCGCCAAGCTCGAATACCAGGCGGGGCACGCGATCGTCTGGCGTGACGCGATCAACAACTGGTTCCTCTGGATATCGGGTATCCCGGACGCGAACGGCCGCGCCGGACGATTCCCAGGCCGTGTGGAGGCCGAGTCCATGAGTCGTGAACGCTTCGCCAACACGGCCGTGGTGCCGTGGGAGACTGCGTCAGCCGGTCAGGCCACGACGTGCGAGGCCGGACAGACATGCGTCGCACGACACCGCTATCAGGGCCCTGCCGGAACGTTCGATATCGCAGTGCAGTACTTCGATGAGGACGACGGCGCGAGCCGGTTCTCGCTGTTCGTCGGCGATCAGCAGATCGATTCATGGATCGCCGACGGGCAGTTCGGATCGGCGACACCGAACGGCCACACGTCTACGCGGCGTACGGCGCGACACATTCGATTGTCGCCTGGCGATGAGCTGCGCGTGCAAGTGGTACCCGATGCGACGGAAAGCGGCGCGCTAGACTACATCGAGATCACTTCGTCACCATGATCGAGACCCACGACTTGTCGCGCGAGTACGGCACAAAGCTCGCGCTCTCGGGCTTGAACCTGCGCGTAGAGCCAGGTGAGATCCTCGGCTTCCTTGGTCCCAACGGTGCAGGCAAGTCCACCACGGTCAAGATCCTCACTGGGATGATCCGACCGACACGCGGCACGGCTCGCGTCGCCGGCTTCGATGTCGTCGAGCAGCCGCTCGAGGTGAAGCGACGAATCGGATACGTCCCCGAGACCGCCGCACTCTACGACGCTCTCACGGCAAGCGAATATCTCGAGTTGATTGGCTGCCTGCATCACATGGATCGCAAGACGGCTGACACGCGGAACAATGAGCTCCTCGAGCTGTTCGGCTTGACCGCGGAGAAGCATCAGCGCATGCGTGAATTCTCGAAGGGCATGCGTCAGAAGGTCCTAATCGCCGCCGCGCTCATTCACCGTCCGGAGGTGCTGTTTCTCGACGAGCCGCTCGACGGCCTCGACGCCAACGCCGCGATGGTCGTGAAGGAGGTCTTGAAGCAGCTCGCTGGCCAGGGCCGCACGATTCTCTTCTGCTCGCACATTCTCGACGTCGTCGAGCGCATGTGCACCCGCATCGTGATTATCAACAACGGTCAGCAGATCGCCGACGGCACCGCAGACGCCATTCGCGCCGCCACGGGAGCGGCAACGCTCGAAGAGGCGTTCAGCCGGCTGACCGGCGTCCGTGACGTGGCGCGCCTGGCGTCGGAGTTCATCTCAGCGCTCGAGCGCGTATGAGACGACTCTTCTCCGCGGCTGGCATCGACTTCGATCAGTGGAAGGCGCTGACGGTTGTCGCGCTGAAGCTCGACTTCCGCGGGTCAGGGCTCCATCAACGTCCAGGCGATCAGGAAACGCGCGCGGTCATTGCGCTGATGTTCCAGGCGATTTTCTACACGCTGTTCGGCGGCGTGATCGCGTATCTGGTCTGGGCGAGCCGCGATCTCTGGCTGGCCGGCACGATTGCCTCGACGTATGTCGCGTTCATCATTGGGATGGCCGTCGTCCTCGACCACAACTCGGTGATCTCGTCACCAGTGGACTACGCGATTCTCGGCTTTCGGCCGGTGTCGTCGCGCACCTACTTCGCCGTCAAGCTGACCAACATCCTCGTTTACACAACGGCGCTGACGACGTTGGCAGCGTGGGTGCCGATCCTGGTCACCAGCGCGCGACTAGGCGTCGAAATCGGCACCGCGTTGTTTCTGGCCATCTACGGGAGCTCCACGGCGACGACGCTAGCCATTGCGCTCGGCTACTCGACGGTACTCCGCGCGGTTGGACCAGATGCAATTGAGCGGGTGTTGTCGTATGTGCAGATGGTCATGAGCTTCGCGGTGTACGGTGGTCAGTTCCTGATCTCCGGCGTGCTGTCGACGGCGAGGCCGGGCACCTGGTCGCTACCTGCGTCGCCGTTGATATTGCTTTATCCGGGTACCTGGTTCGGCAGCTATCTCGAGATCGCGAGCGGCCGAACGAGCGCCAGCGCAATCGCGTGCGCTGCTGCGTCGATCGTCGCGGTCGTGCTCATGGGGTCGCGGCTTGGCGGCCGATTGTCGCTGCAGTACTCGGAGACGCTTGGTGCGATGACCGTCGTCGCGCGTGCACGCGCGGCGGCGGCAACGGAAAGGCGCATACGAGCAGGGCCCTGGTTTACGAGCGGCGAAGCGCGCGCGGTCGCCCTCCTCGTGCGGAGCCAGTTTCGTCACGATCATCGCTTTCGGATGGGGGTTCTCGGCTTACTCCCGTTCACTCTGCTCTACATGGTGATGGGTGTTCGCAATGGTGCTATTGCTGATCCGTTTGCGGCGACGCGCACCATGCAGGCGTGGCCGTTGACGATGGCGGTCCTTGCGAGTCCGACGATGCTGCGGATGCTGTTGACGCGCAGCGATGCGTTTCGCGCGTCATGGATCTTCTTCACGTGTCCGAGCGACCGCATGAAGATCGCGCGCTCGTCCAAGAACGTCCTCGTCGCTTTCTTTCTGGTTCCGTACCTGCTGGTCGTCTCGGCGATCTATGGCTACGTTGTCGGCAACGTCGTGCACGTCCTCGTCCACGTCGCGTTTCTCGGCCTGCTCGCCCATCTCGTCTTGCAGATCGCGTTGCTGCTGGATCCCGCGCTGCCCTTCTCGAGGCCGATGCAGCAAACTCGCGTGACCGGATTCTTTCTTGGATTCACCCTGGTCACCATCCTGGGGAGCCTGTTCATCCAGTTCTACTCCGCACGCATTTACAGCAGTGCCGCATCAACAGTGGCCGCTATTGCCGTCATCCTTGTTATCGGCTTCGTGATCGACCTGCTCACGCGTGCGCGCGTCCAGCGACAGGCGCAGCTGCTCGAATTCGAGGGCTAGCTGCGGTACGCAGAAACCGCACACTTCCAGCACCGCGCAGATCGCGCGACGTGACACGCTCGCGCGCTGCGCCTGACCGGATGCGAGCAAATCTCTCGCAAACGCTCGCGGCACCGTTTCTTGCACTACTACAGGCATCGTGCTCGCGAGCCTGCGCAGTGCCGCCGTCTTCGGCGTCGACGCCTACCCGGTCCACATCGAGGTCGATGTTGCGTTCGGTCTGCCTCACTTCACGATGGTGGGACTGCCCGATGCGACCGTTCGTGAGAGTCGCGACCGCGTACGCTCCGCGATCCGGAACTCCGGCTTCGAGTTTCCGCACCATCGCATCACTGTCAACCTGGCGCCCGCGGACGTCCGTAAGGCGGGGTCTTCCTTCGATCTGCCGATCGCTCTCGGGTTGCTCGCGACGTCCGGGCCACTCACCCGCCGCGCCGTGGACGACACGGTCATCGTCGGCGAGCTCTCGCTCGATGGCGGGATCAATGGCATTCGGGGCGTCCTCCCTATCGCCGTCGCTGCCCGGCGTCTTGGACTCAAGCGGCTGCTGCTTCCCCCACAGAACGCCGCTGAGGCGAGCGTCGTCGACGGGCTCGACGTCTGCATCGCTCGCTCGTTACCCGAAGCGGTCGACGCGCTGAACAAACCGGATGAAGCGCGCCGCGCTCCAGCGGTGTCACGAGCCTCCGCTGAAACGAGGCACTCGCGAGACGGCGATCTTGCCGACGTGCGAGGACAACTGCTCGCGCGTCGTGCGCTCGAAGTCGCAGCTGCTGGTGGGCACAACCTCCTGCTGAAGGGCCCGCCCGGTGCCGGAAAGACGATGATGGCGAGGCGGCTGGGATCGATCTTGCCGCCGCTCACGTTCGACGAGGCGCTGGAGTGCACGGCGATCCATTCCGTGGCTGGCACACTGTCAGCGGGCGTCGGCCTTCTCAGTGAGCGGCCGTTTCGTGCGCCGCATCACACGGTCTCGAATGTGGCGCTCGTTGGTGGCGGCGCCGTTCCGCGGCCGGGTGAGATCTCGCTGGCGCACAACGGCGTGCTGTTCCTCGACGAGATGCCCGAGTTCGATCGACGCGCCCTCGAGGTGCTGCGGCAGCCGCTTGAAGAGGGACGCGTGACGATCGCTCGCGCGTCCAGAACCGTGGCGTTCCCCGCACGGTTCGTGCTGATCGCCGCCATGAACCCGTGCCCGTGCGGATTCTTTGGCGACGAGCACCGCAGCTGCAGATGCACGCCCACGCAGATCGCCAAGTATCGCGGCAAGCTCTCAGGTCCACTTCGCGATCGCATCGATCTCATCGTGGAGGTGCCGGCCCTCCCAGTCTCGGCCATCGCCGATGGTGAGCCTGGTGAATCGTCCTCTATCGTGCGTGAGCGTGTCCTCGCCGCACGGACCGTGCAGCAACAGCGATACGGCACCGCCGGTGCGCGTACGAATGCGGATCTGCGCGGGTCAGCGGTGGCCGCGATCTGCCGACCAGATACGGATGGTCGGACGCTCTTGACGCGCGCGGCAGCGCGCATGGGTCTCACCGCTCGCGGCTACGACCGCGTGCTGAAAGTCGCGCGGACGGTCGCCGATCTCGCCGGCGCGGCGACGGTCAGCGCGGATCACGTCGCTGAAGCCCTGCAATACCGATTGGTGGAGTAACAGGCTGGGTGCGGAAAACAGAGGGTGAAGTATGAACGGTACGGTCAGTCGTCGGGTCTTCGTCGGTTCGGTGGCAGCGGGACTCCCGCTCGTGGTCAGCGCCTCGAGCGGTTCTGTCACGCCGCCGCCGACCGGAGCCGGTCACCGGCATCTCGCCAACGAGGAACCCGATGTCATGTTCGATCACACAATCAGGCGTCTGGCGGCCATCGCGAACGGCGTCCGTCGTCGTGGTGTCACCACTGAGGACGCACGTCTAGCCGCGGCGCATCTCAGCATGCTGGCTATCTACACACAGCAGTCCGGTATCGACGCCCGAATGGCAACGGGATTCAAGGAACTCGTCGATGCCAGGCGACGCGGCGAGGTCGACGCGGAACTCGATGCCGCACGAGTACGGACGACGCTGAAGCGATACGGGATCGACGTTGATGAACGCTGGTCCAAGATGCCGCGCCCGGATCAACACACGCGCGAAAAGGCTCTCGACGATCTCTCCCGCGCCGGGGTGACGGGGATGTTTACTCGCATGGCATCGAGGTTCGAGCACACGGCAACCGAACTGGATCGTCGGGGCGGCGGTGTGGCCCGCATGACGCTCGTTCAAGACGACTCCTGGCGAGCGGGGTTCTGTGAGGTGTTGTGGGTGCAAGTGGTCGCCGCGTCTGCCGAATCTGCCGCTGCGTGCGCGGCGATGTACTTCATGCCGCAGTTCGATGCGCCATGTGTCGTCGCCCAGGCGTCGTATGTGACGCTGCTGTTCGCGTACTACGGGTTGTGCCTCTGAAATACGGATGGATTGTTGGCGCACGCGCGCGTGTGCAGCGCGCGGCAGCGCCGCAGATAGGTGGTGGACAAGAGACTGGGTGCGGAAACAGATGGTGATGTATGAACGGTACGGTCAGTCGTCGGGTATTCGTCGGTTCGGTAGCTGCTGCGGGGGTCGGAGCAGCTGGTGCCGCCTCTGTTCTCGATTTCCCTCTCTCGGCCCAGCCCGTCTCAGCGGTTCCCCTCACTCGTGAGATACGTCGTCAGCTCAAGGAGGCCTTCGGGAAGCTACGCGATGGGCGCTCGGACGGGGCGCGTCAACTGGCGGCGATGCTCCGTGTCTATGCGTCGACGGTGAACGAGAGCGAACTCCGCGCGGCGCTCCAAAAGGCGAACCGTAGGCAGCTACTCTCGCGCGAAGTGAACCACGGCGAGATGGTGCGGCAAGCGCAGGAGCTCGGGCTCGATCCGGCGCGGCTGCCCCCACACAGGTTCATATCGTACGGCGAGCGCGACGAGGCCGTGACGCAACTGCTCCGCGACGGTCTGGGGGCGAGCATGCGGGCCGCGGCGGATCTCGTCGACGGCGTTGCTGAGAAGATCGAGGCACTGCCGCGCGAACAACGCGGGGCATTCGTGCAGGCCATCGCGCTGCAGCCAATCCCGGAGCCGGTCGACTGTGGCAACTGCAATACGATCTTGTCGGGGCTGGACTACGCGGAGAAGCAGATGACCGCCGCGTGCGCGCTTGCCGGCATTTTCCCGTTGCCGCCGCTCGTCGCGGCGTGCGAAGCCGCGATCGCCGCGTGGCTGGTGATGCTGGGAGCATACGGGTCCTGCCGGGCCATCGTGGCACTCTGTGAGGCGTACTATAATTAGGAGGGGTGCGATGCTAATCCTGACAATCGGGCTGCTGCTCGTCGGGATGGCGAGCGGCATCTGGTTCACTCGACGGTACCCGAACCCGAGCCGTGAGCAGACAACCGCCATCCTGGCCTCACTGGTCGGATCGATCCTGGTGATGGCACGGCCGACGAACCATGGCACCGCGTGGTTCTACGTCGGCGCCGTGATCGCAACCATTGCTGTGACATTCCTGCTCCAGCGGGCGCGCCGGCGGTTCGCGTAACCGTTGTCACCACTCGCACGGCCCGGGTTCGTTAGCCACGGATAGCTTTCTCCTCTCTGCGCTACTGCTTCACCGGCACGTGACCGAGCCGAGCGACACCGCGCAAAGCGTCTATCAAGGGACCTGAGTCTCCCGGCTCGGGTTCCGCTCCAATATCGGCACGCGCGCATCGAACACACTCTTGATCGCCGTCGCCGCGATGATGATCGCGCCGCCAATGATCGTGTAAGTGCCCGGCTGCTCGCCGTGGAATATCCACGTCCAGATCGGGTTCAGCACCGGCTCGATCAGAAGCAACAGTGACACCTCGAGTGCTGGCAGCACGCGCATCGCGGCAGTGAGGCACACATAGGCAAGTCCGACCTGACACACACCGAGGTAAACGACCGTGGCCCATTCGACGGCACTGGCTGTAGGCAAGGGCCAGGCGAACGGCCACGCGGCAACACTGGCGAAGAAACTTCCGAGCGTGACTGCGGACAGTCCGACGGTCGTCCGCGTCTGATCGCGCTGGATGTATCGCAATCCGAGCAACGTCAATGCCCACGTAACGCCGCAGACGAGCGCCAGGATGTTGCCTCTCACTGGATCCGGCGCTGTTGTCGTCGGCTCCGGCTGGCCGAACACGCAGAGGACAAGTCCCGCCCCGAGGCCGAGAAGAAACGTGACGTCCCGGGCGCGAAATCGTTCGTGCAGGATGAGCGGCCCGAGCAACAGCAGATAGAGCGGCGCTGTGTCCTGGAGAAAGATCGCGTTCGCCGCCGTCGTGAGCTTCGTCGAGAGGACGAACAGCGTGAGGGTCGCGGCGTACACGACAGCCGTCGCCAGCATGGCCGGCGAGAGGGTGAGTACCTTCATCGCGCGGCCGGGCGATAGTGCACGCAACAGCATCAAAAGCACGACGGCCGCAATACCCGACCGCAGTGCAGACACTTGCAGACCTGTGAAGGCCGCCGCTTTGATGCCGGCTCCTCCAGTAGAGAACAGGAGTGCAGCCGCGAGCACCTGCAGCCGTCCGATGCCGACCCTCATGCGGTCACCGCACTGAGTGTTCGCCCGATATTCGCCACGATAGTCTGTTTGGCGGCGCTTTAACTCCTGTGATACGCTGACCTTGCGTCTACTTCTCCCCGAAGGCGCAATGTCCGAGACATAGGGCCCGATAGATAGTACCGTCGGACGGTTCCGTTCCCCCCGGTCATCCCAGCAGACCGGACGCGCGTACTAGGAAACCATGGCATCGAGGCGTTACACCATCCTGATCGCTGACCGCACGTCTGGTGTGGTTCGTCGAGTGACCATCTCGGCGAGACCCGCCGTCGTGGTTGCCTGCGCGGTGGTGACTCTACCGGTGCTGATTGGGGTTGGCGCCGCCTGGAAGGCCAAGAGCGACGTCGCCAGTCTCTACGCCAACCAGCAAGCCCTCGAGCTCGAGAACGCCAGCTTCCGAACCGCCACCTCAGAACTTTCCGGTCAAATCGAATCACTCCAGTCCGCCATCTCGGACCTTGGCGCACAAGCCGCCCTCGACCCGAGCCTGGCGCGGACAATGGAAAAGCTTCCGGCGTTTGTGAAGTCCCGCGCCATGGGCGGCAGTGTCACGCCCGCGGAGACGACCAAGCAGCAGGAATCGACGTACACGAGGACGCTTTCGGCGCTATCGAATCCAGAAGACACCTTCGGTCTGCTCCGCTCGTTGCTCGAGGGTCTCGAATCGCGTTTGCAGTCGGTCCGTACCAACGTTGAGAAGCGGAACGCGTTGGCCAACGCGACGCCGTCGATTTGGCCAGCAACAGGATGGCTCACGTCGAGGATGGGCCCGCGCACGGATCCCGTCACCGGCGGCGCTGACTTCCACGCCGGGCTCGACATCGCGGGTGACAAGGGTCAGCCGGTCTACGCGACCGCCGCTGGGGTCGTGACGCAGGCCGGATACTCCGGCGGTTACGGCAACCTCATCGTCGTCGATCACGGGTTCGGACTCGAGACTCGCTACGGACACCTCTCCGGCTTCAACGTGCAGAAAGGCGCGCACGTGAAGCGCGGAGAAATGATCGGCCGCCTCGGCGCCACCGGGCGAACCACCGGCAATCACCTGCACTACGAGGTGATGGCCAACGGCCGACTCCTCAACCCGCTGCAACTCCTGACGCAGCAGAAGCCGCGCGCCCAGTAAGTTCCTCACAATCCGCGGTTTCCTTGCCGATCTGTAGCCGCAGGGCTACAATCGGTAGATATTCCTTCGTAGTTCGCTCCCTCCATTCGAATGATTGGCCAACTACTCGCGAAGGTAATCGGTACCCAGAACGAACGAGAGATAAAGCGGCTCCGGCCGCTCGTCGCCGAGATTAGCGCCCTCGAGCCGACCATCCAGAAGCTGACAGACGAGCAGCTCCGGGAAAAAACGGTCGAGTTTCGCAAGCGTGTCGCTGACGGCGCCACCCTGGACGATTTGCTCATCGAAGCATTCGCCGTGGTGCGCGAAGCCGGAAAGCGCGTGCTCAACATGCGGCACTTCGACGTGCAGCTCATGGGAGGCATGGTCCTCCACAGGGGCACCATCGCCGAAATGAAGACCGGCGAAGGTAAGACGCTCGTCGCCACCCTGCCCGCCTACCTCAACGCCCTCGAAGGCAAAGGCGTCCACGTCGTCACGGTGAACGACTATCTCGCTCGCCGCGACTCTGAGTGGATGGGCCGCCTGTACCGTTTCCTCGGGATGAGCGTGGGCGTGATCCAGCACGACTTGCGCGACGAGCAGCGCCAGATCGCCTACGGCGCTGACATCACGTACGGGACGAACAACGAGTTCGGCTTCGACTACCTGCGCGACAACATGAAGTTCGAGCTCGCCCACATGGTGCAGCGCGGGCATCACTTCGCGATCGTGGACGAGGTCGACAGCATCCTCATCGACGAAGCGCGGACGCCGCTGATCATCTCGGGCCCGGCCGAGGAATCAACCGACCTCTATTACGAAGTCGATCGCATCATCCCGAGACTGAAGAAGGGCGCAGTCACCCAGGGCAACGTCAAGGCCGAAGAGCGCGAAGAACTCGAAAAGACCGGCGACTACATCGTCGACGAGAAGCACAAGACGGTGTCGTTGACCGAAACCGGTATGGCCAAGGCCGAAGAGATGCTGGCGCATCGCCTCGTGCCCGAATCGAACGGCCTCTACGACCCGGCCAACATGCCCCTGCTCCACCATGTGAACCAGGCGCTCCGGGCCCACACGCTGTTCCGCCTCGACGTCGAGTACATGATCAAGGACGGCGGGGTCGTCATCGTTGACGAATTCACCGGCCGTTTGATGCCCGGCCGCCGCTGGAGCGACGGATTGCACCAGGCCGTCGAGGCCAAGGAAAAGGTGAAGATCGAGCGTGAGAACCAGACGCTCGCGACGATCACCTTCCAGAACTACTTCCGCAAGTACAAGAAGCTCTCGGGCATGACCGGCACGGCGGAAACGGAAGCCGCCGAGTTCAACAAGATCTACAACCTCGATGTCATCGTCGTCCCGACGAACCGGTCATTGAAGCGTGTCGAGGAGCCGGATCTCATCTACCGGACCGAGCGCGAGAAGTACGAGGCGATCGTCAACGACATCATCGAGAAGCAGAACTCCGGGCGTCCGACGCTGGTCGGCACGGTGTCCATCGAGAAGTCGGAGCGATTGTCTTCTCTCCTCAAGAAGCGCGGCATCAAGCACGTCGTGCTGAATGCGAAGTATCACGCGCAGGAAGCCGAGATCGTGGCTCAGGCCGGTCACAAGAACAACGTCACCATCGCGACCAACATGGCCGGCCGCGGCACCGACATTCTCCTCGGCGGCAACGCCGAGTATGCGGCCAGGCAGCAGTGCCTGGCGGAGGAGGTCGCGCAGCGGCTCCCGAAGGGGGAGGAGAAGTTCATCGACGACGAGGAGTTCGTTTACTACTTCCACGTGGATGGCTTCTACCGCGTGCCCAGGGCGGATTGGGAACGCATCTTCGCGCACTTCAAACGACAGATGGACGCCGAGCACGAGGAGGTCGTTGACATCGGTGGGCTGCACATCCTCGGCACCGAACGGCACGAGGCACGGCGCATCGACAACCAGTTGCGTGGCCGCGCGGGCCGCCAGGGCGACCCGGGTTCCTCGCGTTTCTATCTCTCGCTCGAAGACGACTTGATGCGCATCTTCGGATCCGATCGCATCTCGGGTCTGATGCAACGGCTCGGCATGGAAGAAAACGTTCCGATCGAGCACGGCATGGTGACGCGGGCGATCGAGCGCGCGCAGAAGCAGGTCGAGGCGCAGAACTTCGGCGTCCGCAAACACCTCCTCGAGTACGACGACGTGATGAACAAGCAGCGTGAAAGCGTCTACACGCTGCGTCGCGAGATCCTCGACGGCCACGTCCACCTCACCGAGGACGAGGTCGTTGACACCAAGGAGTACCTCCTGGCGCTCGCCGAGGAGATCCTCGAAGAACAGGTCGATCGGTTTGCCGGCAAGGCGCTCGACGTTGAGGAGCACGACATCCCTGCGCTCATTCGCGAGATCTCCCGCGTATTCGGAGTGGACACTCAGACACTGGAGGCTCTCGAGCTCGAAGACAAGAGCGCTGAAGAGGTCACCGATACAGTCTGGGCGCTGATCAAGACGGGCTACGCCGAGAAGGAGACCCTGGTCGGCAGCGATCTGCTTCGTCGCATCGAGCGCGACATCATGCTGCAGATCGTTGACGCGCAGTGGAAGGACCACCTCTACTCGCTCGACCATCTCAAGGAAGGCATCGGCCTGCGCGGGTACGGCCAGCGCGATCCGCTGGTCGAATACAAGAAGGAGAGCTACGGGCTCTTCCAGGACATGAAGGCGCGTATCGAAGAGGAGATGGTCCGTTATCTCTTCTGGCTGCGTCCCGTAATCAATGAAGGCGCCGAAGGGCCTGGTGGCCCGCCGCCATCCATGCCTGCCCGGCCCTCGCCTCGCCGTCCGTCGCCGTCCAGCATGACGATGAACAATCCGGCTGCAGAAGCAGTGCCGGCATTCGCCGGAGCGGCGAGGTCCTCTTCGTCCTCGGCAGGACGACAGGCGCCGACACCGGCGCGCACCGGCGGTGACGATGTCATCAAGACCGTCAAGCGCGATGAGCCGAAGGTCGGACGGAACGATCCCTGCCCATGCGGCAGCGGGAAGAAATACAAGAAGTGCCACGGAGCTGGATCTGGAGGCTGACACATGGAATTGAAGACCGCGTCACTGTCGCTGACCGAGACCGAAGTCGGCATCACCACGGCATTGACCTTCGATGACGTCCTGCTGGTGCCCCAGCATTCGACGCTGGTGCCGAGCCAGGTTGACGTCTCGACGCGGTTGACACGGAATATCAGGCTCAATGTGCCGCTGCTCAGCGCGGCCATGGATACCGTCACCGAGTCCGGGCTGGCGATCGCCATGGCCCAACTCGGTGGAATCGGCGTTATCCACAAGAATCTCCAGATTCATGAACAGGCCGCCGAAGTCGATCGCGTCAAACGGTCTGAGAGCGGCATGATCGTCAACCCGATCACGCTGGCGCCAACCAATCGGATCTACGAAGCGCTCGATCTGATGAAGAACTATCGGATCTCGGGCGTGCCCATCACCGAGGACGGAAGCAAGGAAGGCCGCCTCGTCGGCATCCTGACGAATCGCGATCTGCGGTTCGAGACCAACGTGCACCGTGAGATCAGCGAGGTCATGACCAAGGACCCGCTCTTCACGGTACCCGTCGGCACAACCCTCGATGAGGCGCGATCATTCCTGCATCAGCACAAGGTCGAGAAGCTGCTCGTTGTTGACAAGGACTTCCGGCTGAAGGGCCTGATCACCGTCAAGGACATCCAGAAGGGGATCAAGTATCCGAACGCGTGCAAGGATGCGTTGGGACGACTGCGCGTTGGCGCCGCCATCGGCATTGCCAAGGATTCGGTCGAACGCGCCGGAGCGTTGGTCGCGGCCGGTGTCGACGTGCTGGTGATCGACACCGCCCACGGTCATTCCCAGAACGTATTGGACATGGTCGCGCGTGTGCGCCGCGAGTTCCCCAACACCGATCTGGTTGCGGGTAACGTCGCCACGGCTGACGCCACGCTCGCCTTGATCGATCAGGGCGTTGAAGCGGTGAAGGTTGGCATCGGCGCCGGCTCGATCTGCACCACTCGCGTCGTGGCGGGCATCGGCGTCCCGATGATCACCGCCATCCTCGACTGCTCCAAGGCCGCTGCGTCCCGCAACATTCCGATCATCGCCGACGGCGGCATCCGCTACTCGGGCGACATCGTCAAGGCGCTGGCCTGCGGCGCGAACTGCGTCATGACCGGCAACCTCTTCGCCGGGACCGACGAGAGCCCGGGCGAGCTGATCCTGTTCCAGGGTCGCAGCTACAAGGAATACCGCGGCATGGGATCGATCGGCGCGATGCGTCGCGGCAGCCGGGATCGTTACTTCCAGGACGAGTTCGATCTCGAGGGCGGCCGCGCCGCGGACAAGCTCGTGCCGGAAGGCATCGAGGGCCGCGTCGCCCATAAGGGCAGTGCGCAGGCGGTGATTCATCAACTGATGGGCGGTCTGCGCGCCGGCATGGGCTACTGCGGCAGCGGGACGATCCTGGACTTGCAGCGCAAAGCGAAGTTGATCCGCATTACACCGGCGGGCGTGCGTGAGAGCCACGTCCACGACGTGACCATCACCAAGGAAGCGCCGAATTACCGCATGGAGTAGAGCGCACGCTACAGCGTGCGCGTGTTCGCGGAGGCTAACGCCTCCGCTCTACGTCGACATCGTGATCTGCCTCGTGTTCTCGTCCACGATTTCGATCTGAACCTCGCGCGCGCCAGGCATTGCGTGCGCGAGACGATCCGGCCACTCAATCGCCAGCACACCATCACCGACACCCATTTCCTCGAGACCGATATCCTCAGTCGCGATCCGTTCCAGACGATACAGATCGGCGTGATAGAGAGTCAGGCGTCCGCCGCGATATTCGTGGACGAGGGTGAATGTTGGACTGCTGACGTCTTCAGGATCGAGACCCAGCCCTGATGCCAGGCCGCGCACGAACGCCGTCTTACCAGCGCCCAGGTTTCCAGAGAGCAGGATCACATCACCGGCGTTCAGCGCCGCGGCGAGCTTGCGGGCAACGTCGGCGGTTTCGTCCTCTGAGCGCGTGACACGCGACTCGGCGGCGCTCACGACTCCTCAGACGTGCTACCGCGCACGAGCGTGAGCACCGCCTCACCCAGGTGATCGAGCAGATCGGTTGCGGTCATCGCCGCCTGCCCTTCGCGCGCCTCGGCGAGGTCGCCGGCGGCGCCGTGAAGGAACACTGCAAGCCGGCACGCGGCTTCGGCGTCGAGCAATTGGGCCAACCACGCGGCGATCATTCCGGTCAGCACGTCGCCAGTCCCGCCCGTCGCCATTCCGGGATTGCCGGTCGGGTTGATGAACACGTGGCCTTCGGGCGTGGCGATAACCGTACGGTGCCCTTTCAACACGACGTGCACACGATGCGTCGTCGCAAAGTCCGTCGCGACCTCGAGTCGATTGTTCTGCACGTCGCTCACCGATGCGCCGATGAGCCGTGCCATCTCACCTGGATGCGGCGTGATGATGACGTTGCGCTCTTCGGTCCCGCTCAGTCGTCCCGGGTCATCGGCCAGGACGGTGATGGCATCAGCGTCGAGCACTAACGGGCACGTCGCGCGATCGAGCAGCGCGCGGACGAATTCTGCGACGTTGGCCGAGCGTCCCAATCCGGGCCCGCACGCGATCACATCGTGTGTCTGTTCGAGCAGGCGGTCGACAGCCGCCGCGGTGACCATCCCGGCATCATCGTCTGGCAGGTCCACCGTCATGTATGCCGGCCCCATCGAGGCGACGACCGGCAAACAGGATGCTGGGGTTGCGACCGTGACCAGGCCGGCACCCGAACGCAGTGCCCCCATCGCGGCGAGATAGGCGGCGCCGGTCTTTCCCATCGATCCTGCGGCCAGCGTCAGACGTCCGAAGTCGCCCTTGTGAGAATCAGCCGCTCGCGGTCCGACGAGTCCACGGAGTTGCTCCGGCGTCAGCAGTTCGACGCGCGGGCCTTCCACCGCATCGATCACTTCGAGCGGAATCCCGATGTCGGCGATCACGACGTCGCCAGCGTAGGCCTCACCTGGCGGCAGGACGAGCGGCAGCTTGGGAGCTGCAAGTGTCACCGTGAGTGACGCATCGATGCAATCGCCGATCAGATGCGGCGTGTCGGCCGACATCCCACTCGGCAGATCCACAGCGACAATGGGAATGTCGGCGGCATTGATGTCGGCGATGACCGTCTCGAGCATGCCGGCCAGCGCCGACCGCAGACCGGTGCCAAAGATCGCGTCCACGATCAGAGAGCAGCGGGCGATCTCGGAGAAATGCAGCTCCCACGTTTGTTCGTCATTGATCTCGACGACGGTGACACCGAGGCGGCCGAGGATGTCGAGGTTGGTGCGCGCATCGCCACGAATCTCCGCAACCGTGCCGATGACGAAGACCGAGGTATCGATGCCGCGCTGCAACAGCGTGCGCGCGACGACGAAGCCGTCGCCGCCGTTGTTGCCACGGCCGCACAGCACGGCGACACGGCCATCGAGTTGTGACTCGTAGGCAGCCTCAATCGCCGCCACCACCTGGCGGCCGGCGTTTTCCATCAGCACGAGCGACGGAATGCCGATGTCTTCGATGGTGTAGCGGTCGGCCTCGCGCATTTGCGCGGCGTTGAGGATTCGCATCGGACGGGAAACAATTGTCCTATGGCAGCCACTGTGAGTGTCAACGGCCGCATTACGGGCGAGCGCGACGCCGTGATCTCCGTGTTCGATCACGGATTTCTTTACGGCGAGGGCGTCTACGAGACCATGCGGACGTACGGCGGCCGGCCATTTCTGTTCGATCGGCACC
>JBKPRH010000035.1:0-39284 GCA_046765795.1 Acidobacteriota bacterium
GGCTCGAAACGATCACTGGGCTCGTCGAGGAGCACGACTTCGGCGGGCGACAGTTCGACCTCGTCTTGATTTGCCAGACCGTCGATCACCTGCTCGATGTGGCGGGGACGCTCAAGCGCGTGCGCGAGTTGCTCACACCGAACGGGTATTTGTTTGTCGACGTGGTTGATTTCCGTGCGGCGTATTTGCGGAACTGGTCGGTGGAGGATGCCACCAAGATCGATCACCCGTACTACCTCACACAGGACACTATGACGGCCTATCTGCGACGATCCGGGTTCGAGACGATGCGCGCGGCCTACGCGGCCGATCACCTTCACGTGAGCTATTTGTGCCGGCCGACGCAGCCAGTCCCACAGGCGTTGCCCGACGCGGCCAGCGTGTCCCACTTATTTCGTGAGATTCGATTCGTTCAGAACGCGCCTCGTCCGGCATGAGCCGCGTTCTCGCGATCGTGCCCGCCCGCGGCGGATCGAAGGGAGTGCCGGGCAAGAACGTTCGCAAGCTCGCCGGCCGGACACTCCTCGATTACACGGCGCACGCCGCTCGCGACTCCGGCGTGATCGATCGAATCGTGCTATCCACGGACTCGGACGAGATCGCCGACGCTGGCACGCGCGCCGGACTCGAAGTGCCGTTCATGCGTCCGTCTTCTCTCGCGCAGGACGAGACGCCGATGCTGCCGGTCATTCAGCATGCGATCGAGACGCTCGCGGCCGACGGCTGGACGACCGACGTCGTCGTGCTCTTGCAGCCGACGTCGCCGTTGCGTCGTCCATCGCATGTGCGCGATGCGGTGAACGCGCTGCTCCAGGAGAACGCCGACTCGGTGGTGACCGTCGTCGAACTGCCACGGCATCTGTCGCCGGATTACGTCATGCGGATCGAAGACGGCGTGCTGCGTCCGTTTCTCGCTGAAGGCGCGAGCGTGACGCGACGACAGGATGCGCGGCTCGCGTATTCGCGTGACGGAACCGTGTATGCGTGCTGGCGGACGACGATCGAGAAGTGGGGCAACATTTACGGCGAGCGGTGTCAACCGCTGATCCTCGACGCCGCGGATTCGTTGTCGATTGACTCACCTGCAGACTGGGCCGAGGCCGAGCGTCGACTCGCCGGCCGCTGAGATGAAACGAGTTCGTCAGCTCGTGCCGAGGGCGGTGCGGCACGGCATCAGCGCGCAGCTCGCCCGCGTGCACGCCAGCCGGCTGGCGGCGGATCTGGGCCGTCTCGCTGCCGGGCGTGACACGATCGTGGTCGGTCCCTGGCTCGGCGAAGTCGGCTTCGAGCTGTTGTATTGGGTGCCGTTCCTGCGATGGTTTGCGACGACGTTCACGGTCGCGCCGGAGCGGCTCTTGATCGTCTCGCGTGGTGGGACGGCATCGTGGTATCGGCCCTTCGCGACGAGTTATCGCGACATCTTCGATTACCTGACGCCCGAGGAATTCCGTCGCCGTCACGATGAGCGCGTTGCCGCCAACGGCGAGCAGAAGCAGACGCAGGTGCTGGCGTTCGAGCGGCAAGTGCTTCGCGAGCTCACGACCGACATCCACAGCCGATCGATGCTGCATCCCTCGACGATGTACGGATTGTTCAGTCCGTTCTGGTGGGGGCACGTGGATGAGGCGTGGGTGCACCGCTTCGCAAAGTACGAGCGGCTTGGTGCGGAGAACATGGGGACGCTGCCGGACACGCCGTACACGGCCGTGAAGTTCTACTTCAACGACTGTTTCCCGGACACTCCCGAGAACCGCGCGTTCGTGCGTCGCACACTGCAGGCGCTGAGCGAGCGAGGTCCCGTCGTGTCGCTGGCAACGAATCTCCGGCTCGATGATCACGCCAGCGATGAGGCGGAATCGTTCGGCGTTCGCACGCTGCCGCACGACATGCACCCGCGCGAAAACCTCGCGTTGCAGACGTCGATCGTCGCTGGCGCGTCGGCGTTCGTCGGCACGTATGGCGGTTTCTCGTATCTCGCGCCGTTTCTCGGTGTGCGATCGACCGCGTATTTTTCCGACGCCAGCGGTTACTCGGCGCGGCATCTGCTGATGGCGCGTTCTGCGCTCGAGTCGATCGGGGACGGCGGATGCCTGGATGTGTTGCCTACGGGGTTGCAACAATTGCGTTAACGCCCAACTTCCAACTCCCAATCGTGATCGTCTTTGGGCGTTCGCGTTTGAGAGTTATTGGGAGTTAGAGGTTGGGAGTTGAGAGTGGTTGGGCGTTGGGAATTGGTCGTTGGGAGTTGAAGGATGAGTATTCGCCAGATCCTCGTGACCGGCGGCGCCGGTTACATTGGATCCCATCTCGTTGACGCGCTCGTGGCGCGCGAGTACCGCGTGAAGGTGCTCGACAATCTGGAACCGCAGGTCCATCGCTCCGGTCAGTGGCCGTCGTATGCCAACCCAAAGGCGACGTATATCCGCGGCGACGTTCGCGACCGAGCGGTATTCGAGCCGTTGGTGCTCGAGTCCGATGCGGTCGTGCACTTCGGCGCCGCGGTCAGTGTCGGCCAGAGTATGTATCAGGTCGATCGCTACGTGGATGTCAACACGCGTGGCACGGCGCTGCTGCTCGACATCCTCGTCAACAACACGCACCACGTCGAGAAAGTGCTGGTCGCCTCGTCCATTGGTGTCTACGGCGAGGGCGCCTACCGCTGCGCGACGCACGGATCGGTGGCGCCGACGATTCGCCCGGAGGAGCAGCTCGCCGCACGCGACTGGGAACAGCGCTGTCCGATGTGCGGCAACCACGTCGCCTCCATTCCGACGCCGGAAGACAAGCCGCTCTATCGCGACAACATCTATTCGATGACCAAGCTGCACCAGGAAGAGATGGTGCTGCTGATCGGGAAGACGTATGGCATCCCATCGGTTGCGCCGCGGTTCTTCAACGTCTACGGTCCGCGACAGAGTCTCAGCAATCCCTACGCCGGCGTCGCCGCGATCTGGTTGAGCCGCTTGCTCAACGATCGCCAGCCGGTCGTCTTCGAGGACGGCAGACAGTTGCGCGACTTCGTCTCGATCCACGACGTCGTCGCCTGCCTGGTGTTGATGATCGAGACGCCCGGCGCGGACTTCCTGCCAGTGAATGTCGGCTCAGGCGAGACGGTGACGATTCTCGAGATCGCGAAGACGTTGAATCGCATCCTCGGCAAATCGATCGAGCCGGAAGTGACGCAGGCCGGCCGCAAGTTCGACATCCGTCACAACACGGCCGACATCACCCGAGCGAAGACGACGCTTGGATTTGCGCCGCGGGTCACGCTCGATCAGGGATTCAGCGAGCTGGTTGAATGGGCGAGGACGACGCCCGACGTCGCGACAGACTTCTTCGATCGCGCTTACGACGAGTTGAAGCAGAAGGGTCTGCTCGTGAAGTCGTGATCCTCACATTTGAGCAGTTGAAGGACTACCGCCAGTCAGTGGCGATGGTGGACGGCGCGTTTGATCCGCTGCACCGCGGACACATCGAGTACTTCAAGGCCGCATGCGCGCTCGGACTGCCGCTCCTCTGTAACGTGGCGTCCGATCGCTATGTGCGCACCAAGCACCGGCCGCTGCTTCCTGAGGATCAGCGCGCGGCGATCGTGGACGCGATCCGTTACATCACGTACACGCACATCAATCAGTTCGACACCGAGACCATTCTTCGCGAACTGCAACCGCGGTATTACGTGAAGGGCAGTGACTGGCGCGGGCGTCTTCCGCCCGATCAGGTCACGATTTGTGCGAGCCATGGCATCGAGGTCGTCTACCTGGACACCGTGCTCGATTCGTCGAGCCGCATCCTTCAGCAGTTCACGCAGGAGCAGTGACACGACTCATGAACATCACCGAATTCGAAGCCGCCGTCATGGCGCAGAAGCCGACGGGGCAACAGCACTACGACGAGAATTACTGGCTGGGCGAATGGCGCGCCGGTGATAACAACTATTCGCTGGAGACGCGTCGCCGCATCGAGGCGAAGAACCCGCAGCTGATCAAAGACACGTTCCAGCCAACACGCGTGATCGATCTCGGCTGCGGACCCGGCGCGCTGATGCATCTCCTGCACGAAATTGGTGTCGAGGCCGACGGCATCGACTACAACGAGATGAGTCTCAAGCTGGCGACGCCGGAGGTCAGGGACCGTATAACGATCGGCGATGCGAGCGACACGTCGATCAAGAAGGACGGTTCGTACGACCTCGTCATCTGCCGCGAGGTGCTCGAGCACCTGACGGTGCTCGAGGTGAAGAAGGCCGTCGCCAACATGGTGCGCCTCACCTCGAAGTTCATTTACGTCACGACGCGGTTCCACCCGAACCCGCCGACGCTGCTCGACTTCAACACGAGCGACGATCTGGATCCCTCGCACATTACGCTCCTCAACAAAGACATGCTCCGCTTGATGTTTGTGCTCGAGGGCTGCCGCTCGCGGCCCGATCTCGAGGACAAGATGGACTGGGGACGCAAAGGCCGTGTCCTGGTTCTCGAAAAGATCTAACGGCGGCGTGCGTGTGCCACCGGCGGTGGTCGCTGCGGCGGTGATCGCCGGAGTGGTGACGGCCCTCGTCCGCTATCTCGGGCTGGAAGGCTTCTCGAACGATCACTTTCAATACCTCGCTGCTGCGCAGCAGATGCGGCTCGGCGAGTGGCCCACCCGAGACTTCGCCGATCCCGGGATGCCGCTGATGTATGCGGCCTCGGCGGCTGCGCAAGTCGTCTTCGGCCGTTCGCTCTTTGCCGAAGCGATGCTCATGGCCATCGTCTACGGAGTGACATCGGTGCTCGTCGTGCTCGCCGCATGGCGGGCATCTCGGTCGCTGGTCGTCGCCGTGCTCGCGTGCGCGCTGTGCGTCGTGGCATTTCCGTTGCCGGCCAGTTATCCGCGCGCCTTGTTGTACGCCCTCGGTCCGCTGGCGATCTGGGCGTGGGTTCGTCAGCCGACCGGTGTTCGCCTCTTTCTCATCTCCCTCGTCGTCTGCGTTGCCTATCTGTTTCGGCAAGAGCATGGTCTTCACCTTGGGCTGGCCGCGCTCGTCACCGTTGCGCTTGCGCCTGGTGATCCAGGCGTCATGAAGACGCGTCTGGTGACGTTGTGTGTCCTCGTCCTCGTGGTGCTGCTGCCGTACGCCGTATATGTCCAGCGCAACCAGGGAATCTTCAGCGCGGCGTGGAGTTCGTGGGAGTTCAGCCAGCGTGAGGCGGATCGCACGGCGCTTCATCTCGAACAGTACGGCTCGGGCGATGCCGTACGGCTCTACTACTTGTTTCATGCGCTGCCGCTGATCGCGGCAGCAGTCGTCGCGTTGGATGTGCGACGCGGACGGACCGGGGACGCGTTGATAGGCGCGCCCCTCGTCGTCCTGGCGTTTCTCGCCAACATGAACTTCCTTCGCGATCCGCTGCCGGTGCGTCTGCCCGACGCGATCGTGCCGGCTGTGCTCGTCGCCGCGTGGCTGGCCGGACGCGCCTTGCGCGTGCCTTCGATGCCGCTGCGGTCGATCGGACTCACCGCAGCCGCGGCGCTCATGTTCGTCGCGGCCTCGTCAGTCGTGGTGGTCGGTCGCACGCAGGAGAATCTTGCGCGCACGAATCTGAGTCTGGGGCTGTCATCGCTCCCGCAGCTCGTACGCGATCGCACCGCGCAGCTGAAGGCCAGGTACGACCGGCAGCAGTTACCCGACGGCCGCATTCTGTCGCTCGTCGGTCTGTTCGACTATCTCGATCGCTGCACGACGCCCAGCCACCGATTGCTCGTTGCCGGCAACGCGCCGGAAATTTACGTCTACGCGCAGCGCCCGTTTGCCGCCGGCCACAGCACCTTTCTCGAGGGTTACTACCAATCCGAGACGGAACAGCAGCAGATGCTCGATCGCGTACGGCAGCAGGTAGTCGCCTTCGCCGTGATGCTGAGCGATCAGGAATCCTCGTTCCGTTCCACGGCGCCCGGCATCAGTACGTTTGTCGATGCCAACTTCCGGCCGCTCACCGAGATACCGACGAGCAGCGATCGAACGGTTCGCGTCATGGTCCGGAGTGGATTGCCGCCGCTTCACGCAGATGCGACGACAGGGTGGCCGTGCTATCGGTGACCGATCACAAGCGATGGCAAGTCGTCGCCTACGGCTACGGCTTACTTGTCACCGCGGTACTCGGCTACTTCCTGGTCGGGCTCACCATTCAGGTCAGTGACAGCTTTGGCAATCTGCTCGCGATTCAGGAGCCGACGCTCGGTCAGGTGCTGCGCGATCAGCTCTCGCAGCGCGGCTACCTGCGGCCGCTGCTCTGGGGGCAGATCAAAGCTGTCTACGATCTGTCGGGCGGCGACTACTTCCTGTGGTTCCGTGGCATCCACGTCCTGCAGGTCGCGACGTTGATCGGTTTGTGCGTCTGTGTGATGCGGCCGCGCAATGCACGAGACGCGGCGCTCGTACCGCTCGCACTCGCAGTGGTCGTTGGTGCGCACACGTTCGTGCCGATGGTGAGGGAAGCGTTTCCGATCAACTCGTTCCTGACGATCGCCATCGCGTGCGTGGCGGCGCTGGCCCTCGCGCAGCGTGAGCAACCCCGTTGGTACGTCGATGCGTTCGCGATCGCGTTGCTGGCTGGCTCGATCCTGACCGTCGAGTCCGGAGTGCTGGTGTGGGTCGTGTCGGTCGCCGCGTATCTCGTGGGCATGCGTGGCATCTCACGGAACGCGGTGATCGCGATGACGGTCTGCGTCGCGGCTTACATGCTGGTTCGGATGCTCGTCCTCAACGTCGGCTCGCCATCACTGGCCGAGCGCGCATCGGGATTCGGGTTCTCGATTCTCGAGCCAGCCGATCTGATTCGTCGCTTCGAAGGACGGGCGTGGATCTTCTACGTCTACAACATCGTGAGCTCGATCGCGACCGTGCTGTTCGCGGAGCCGAAGGGCGGCGCGTGGCGCTTCGCGTGGGAACTGACGAGCGGCACGGTGCATCCGTGGACGTTGGTCTCGGTCGTGTCCTCGACGGCAGCGACGGTCCTCATCGGATGGTTCGTATGGAGCCGCCGCGAAGCCATCCACCGCTGGCGCCTGGATGAGTCCGATCGTCTGGTCATCGTCTTCGCTGGCGTGCTGCTCGCCAACGCGGTGATCAGCTTTCCGTACACGAAGAACGTCATCATGAGCCCGTCGGGCGTGTTCCTTGGTCTCGCCGTGTATGCCGCGTCGCGCACGTGGTTTCAGGCAATCCCGCAACGCCATGCGGCGGTCACGTTGGTGCTGTTTGCGGTGTTGACCTGTGGGTGGGCCTTTCGCGTCGCCGGCAATCACTACAACCTGCGATGGACCGCAGCGGAGCAGCGCGCCGAATGGGTGACTGTGGACAGTTGGCTCGACCGACAGCGCATCGCTCTGCGAACGGCGGACGCGCGGGCGCTGCACGATACGCTCCGACGCGACGCCCTCGTGAATCACCCGACGCCATTCCAGCCATCGACGCGCTGGGCGGCCTGGTTCGACATCGACTGGTAATGCGCCACGCCGCGCTTGCGCTGCCTGCGTTGTTCGTGACGGTCAGCCTTGCCGTGATCGCGTGCGCCGAATTGCTCGGCGCGCACCCGTTGACGATGGGGCCGCCGCGCAGCGTGCCGGAAGCGATCGTCATGCGGGATCACGCCGCGGCGGCGCGCTTGATCGAGGAAGGCGCGGACGTTCGCGCGATTGGTCTGGTGCGGCCGGGCATCCTCACCGATCGGCCGCTTCTGGTGACACCGCTCGAGGCAGCCGTGCTCGTCGACGCGACCGCGATGCTGGACTTCCTCGTCGCCAAAGGCGCGACGGTCCCGAACGAGCTCGCGTGTCTGGCTGCCGATGCAAACGCCCGTACGGCACGCGCCAGGCTTGGCAACGGCACGTGTCACCCCGGTGACGCGCTTCGCGGTGTATTGGCCAGACCCTGACGAATGACTGAGTCCGCGCTCGATCGTCCCAATCAGTGGACCTGGCTGTCCTACGCGTACGCAGCGCTCGTCGTCCTGGGCGTGAGCTACTTGCTGTTCGACATTCCAATTCAGGTGTCGGACAGCTACGGCAATCTGGTACAGGCATCGGGACGCACGCTGGGCGGACTCGTCTACGACCAGTTCCACGCGGCTGGATTTCTGAGGCCGTTCCTGTGGGGCCACATTCGCGTGGTGTACGACCTGTCGGGAGGGAACTACTACGCGTGGTTTCGCGGCTGGCACGTCGGTCAGGTCGTGGTGCTGACGATCTTGTTCCTGGTCCTGGTCAAGCCACGCACGGCGGCGGGCGCAGCGGCCACGGCCATTGGGCTCGCCGCGTTGTTCGGTATCCACACCTTCGAGGGCACGATTCTCGAAGCGTTTCCGATCAACGCCTACATGACGATCCTGATCTGCTGCTACCTTGCGGCGGCGCTTGCGCTCGGGCGTCCGCACTGGTGGCGCGACGTCGCGGCCGCGGTGCTGTTCGTATTTGCAGCGCTCAGTGTCGAAAGTGGCTTGTTGATCGCCGTCGTGCTGGTCGCGGCCTACCTCGCCGGTGCGCGTGGCGTGTCGCGATGGGGCGTTGCCGTCATCGTGCTGCTCGTGGCCGGTTATCTCGCGCTGCGGTTCGCGGTACTGGACGTCGGCACGCCCAGCATTGGCGAGCGGAGCTCGGGATTCGGTTTCTCAGTGCTCGAGCCCAACGATCTGGAACAGCGGTTCGGACGGCATCCGAGCGTGTTCTATCTGTATAACGTCGGCACGTCGATTCTCTCGGTGCTGTTCTCTGAACCGCGGGCCGGCGTGTGGGGCACTACCTACGATGTGCTGTACCGCGCTGAGATCTTGATCCCGCCGGTGACGAATGTGATCGCGTCGCTCCTTGGCACGCTGGTGCTGGTGTGGTACGCATGGCGCCGCCGTACGGATTGGTTCGCGCGACGATTCACGCGTGACGATCAGCTGGTGGCGATCTTCTTCGCCGTCACGCTCGCCAATGCGGCGATCAGTTACACCTACACCAAGGATGTGATTCTCAGTCCGGCGGGAATCTTCTACGCAACCGCCCTCACGGTTGCGGTGAAAGCGTTGATATCGACCGGCACGGTGACGGCCAGCCGTGTACGTCTCGCGGTGTTGACCGTCTTTCTCGTTGTCCTGTCTGGCACGTGGGCGTCCCGCGCCATCGGCATACACATCGCGATGCGAGCGACGGGGGGCGTCGTGCGCAATGAGTGGGTGTACGTGGACGATTGGATCGAGGGACAAGGCCTGAAGCCCGATGCCGCCGGACTCGCGCTGAAGCGGCAGCTCCAGGCCGATGCCATCTCGAAGCATCCGATGCGGCCGGTGGTGTTAGGCGAGTGGGTGCAGTGGTTCCGTGAGTAACGAGCCGCGCGTGTCCTCGTCGGTG
Source organism: Acidobacteriota bacterium (assembly GCA_046765795.1). Classification (GTDB taxonomy): domain Bacteria; phylum Acidobacteriota; class Vicinamibacteria; order Vicinamibacterales; family UBA2999; genus Gp6-AA40. The sequence goes on from JBKPRH010000035.1 coordinate 9,379, forward strand.
TTGCTCGCGGCAGCGGTTCCGGTCTGTCTGGTCACACTGGCCGTGATCGTCTTCGTGGTGTTCGAGCTGTCCGGACGGACGCTGGGGTCCGAGGGCCCGATGCGCAACCTGGCCGAGGCCGCGGCGATGGGCAGCGTCTCAGAGGTCGTGCGTTTCCTGCAGGCGGGTCAGGATCCCAACACGCTCGTGGAGGTCCGTCCGTTTGCGATCTCCTCATCGATCCATCGGGTCACCGGTCTCGAGGCCGCGGTCTGGCATCGGTCGGCCCAGTTGATCCAACTCCTCGATCGCACCGGCGCGATCGGCACTGGCGACACGCGACGCCGGTTGACGTGCCTGGCCGTCGATCTGCGCGTCGAGGAGATCGTCGAGTATCTGAGCCCAGACGGCGCGTCGTGGTGTGTGCCCGGGCAGGTGGTTGCGGAGATAGAGGCGCGTTCGCGTGACCAGTAGCGTGTTGGTGTGAGCGCATTCGACGCGCTGCGCAATGTCGGCTTCAAGGTCGCTCGACGGCTGCAGTCTGCGCCGAAGCCGATGGTCCGTGCGATGCGGCGTCATTCGCGCGCGCAGGAGCACCGCGCGTTCCGGCGCGAGGCGGAGGCGATCGATCGCGAGATCGCGGCGCTGGCCGCCACGACGCGTCCGATCGTGGTGGGGCCGTGGCTCGCCGAAGTCGGCTACGAAGTTCTGTACTGGATTCCGTTTCTCCGCTGGTTTCAGGACGCCTTCGGCATCCCGCCCGATCGATTGATCGTGGTCTCACGCGGCGGAATGGAGTCGATGTATCGCGACTTCGCCGCCGGCTACGTCGACATCTTCGACCTGACGACGCCGCAGCAGCTCGCGGCGCGAAACGCGCAGCGTCGATCGGAAGGCGAGGGCGGAGGGCAGAAGCAGTCGGCGACAAGCATCCTCGATGAGGAGCTCGTTGCGGCTGTGCGGTCGACGCGCGGCCTGGGCGAGGTGGCCGTCTGTCATCCATCGTTGATGTTCCGGCTGTTCCGCAACGTGTGGCACGGCAACCTGCCGTTCGATCTGTTGTGGAGGAGGACGCGTCACGTTGCAACCGGCCGCATTGGCCGGTCCGAAAGGACCCGCCCTACGTCGGGCATTCCCGATGACTTCATTGCCGCGAAGATCTACGCGGGACCGGCGCTGTCCACGCACGAGAAGACGCGTGACGCCGTGCGCGCTGTGGTTGCACAGGCAGCCACGATCGCGCCGGTGGTGCTGCTCGAGGCTGATCTCGGGATCGACGAGCATCGCGATTTCGATCTCGACGGAATCCCCAACGTCATCAGCGCCCGTTCGCTGATGTCGCCGCGAACGAACCTCGACGTGCAGCTCGCCCTGATTGCGCGGGCGCGTTTCTTCCTCAGCGCGTGCGGCGGGCTGGCCTGGCAGGCGCCGTTCATGGGCGTGCCCACGGTGGCGATCTACGACAGCGACAGTCTTTTGGCGCCGCATCTGTTCGTCACGCGGCACGCGGGAGCGCTGACCGGCGCCGCCGAGTTCACGTCAGTGGACCTGCGAGGCCTCTCGCGCGTCGGCCTTGCGGTGAGCGAGCGCTCGTCGGGCTGGCGCGCCGACGAGGCCGAGTCGAAGGGCCCGGTATGAAGCGGCTCGCGATCGGAGCGCTGGCCCTTGCGCTGTCGACGATTGCGTATCGTTATCTCTCGTTCACCGACTTCTCGAACGATCACTTCGTGCATCTCTCGGTCGCGCAGCAGATCACCATGGGCGACCTGCCGGTTCGTGATTTCGTCGAACGCGGGCTGCCGCTGATGCCCCTGATTTCCGCTGCGGGTCAGGCGCTGTTTGGCGAAGGCCTTCGCTCTGAGCTGTGGGTGATCGCGATCGCGTATGGCATCGCTGCAGCGCTCACGTATGTCGTCGCGCTACAGATGTCGGGCTCGGCGACGATTGCCGCGCTGACGGCACTGTTGCCGGTGGCCGTGTACCCCGTCACGTACAGCTATCCGAAGCTGTTGGCGCCGGCGCTCGGCTGCGCAGTCGCGGGCTGGTATTGCGCGAGGGAGGATAACCTCCGCGCCGAGTTGATGTCCGTCGCCGTCGCGGTCGCATTCCTCCTGCGTCACGATCTCGGCGTGTTTCTTGGCGTGAGCACGATCGCGATGATGCTCGCGTATCACGGCGTCAGCAGTCTGACGTTCGTAGCGGTCGCGCGCGTCGTGGGGATCGCCGTGCTGATCGTGGCTCCGTATCTCATCTGGGTTCAGGTCTTCGAGGGCCTGGGGACCTACGTGCGAGAGGCCATGGTCTTCTCGGAGCGCGAAGCGCAGCGGGCGAACTGGTGGACGCCGCCATCGTTCGCCGTTGATTCGAGCCGGCCACTGCTCGAGCGGTTCGCGCACGGGCCGGTGATCAACGTTCGCTGGCAGCCGAACGCGTCCGAGGCCAGCATCGCCGACGCGGAAACTCGTCATCGACTCGTGCGCCAATCGATGAATTCGCCACAGAGTTGGACCTACGAGATGCGCCGATGGTCCAGGTCTGACATCGAGCGGCTGGTGAAGGACCCGCTCGCTGCGGACACGCAGGGCATCGATCGCTCCGCGTTCACTTTGCAAGTCTCTGCGCCGACAGGGGTCAAGAGCTGGCTGGTCAACGTCTATGGGCCCGGGGAAGGGATGCACGTTCGTGCCAACGCCACCGCCGCGCTGTTCTATCTTGTGTGGCTCGTGCCCATCGTGGCGGCCGTGGTCCTGGCGAAGACCTGGTCGACGTCAACACCGACGATTCGTGCATTGGTGGCCATGTCGCTCGTGATGCAGTTCGCGATGAACGTCACGATGCTGCGTGATCCGATCGAGACGCGCATTCGCGACGTGCTGGTCCCCGTCTCCCTGCTGATGGCGTGGCTGGCGGGTCGTCTGTGGCACGTCAGGTCAACCGGCGTGGACTGGCGAACGACGGCATCGGTCCGATCCACGGTCATGCGCAGGCTGGCCGTGGCCGTCGTCCTCGTGATGATCGTCGCCGGGACCGCCGCGGTTGGCGATGCCTCAACGCAGATTGAACGGACGAATATCGCGAACGGCATCGACGGGATCAGTCTGCGTCTGCGGACGATTCGACGGGTGCTGTCGCCGCCCGATCAGCGCACCGGACAACTGTCGCCCGCCTATCGCACGTTGGTGACATCGCTGGTGCGCTGCACGTCACCCGGCTCGCGGTTGCTCACACTGACCTTCGCGCCAGAAGTCTTTTTCTACACGCACCGCGCCTTCGCCGGCGGGCACGTATCGTTCTCGCCTGGTTACTACACCAGCGATCGCGACGCGACGATGCTGCTGCAGCGTGTGTCGTCGGAAGATGTGCCGTTCGTGATCCTCGACAGTCAGACCGAGGGCGAGATGCTCGGCGACTATCCGCGCATTGGATCGTATGTGCGAGCGAACTATCACGAAGCGTGGCGCGTGCCGCTCACCAGCGAGAAGGCGTTTGTCGTGCTGGCGCGCAACGGGAGCGCCGAATGCGCTCGGCTAGAATGAATGACCGTTCACAGCGTCGACGTTGAGCCAGGAGGACCGGTGCCGCAGGTGCAGGATTCGCAGGTAAAGAAGTTCTGGGAGACACGCGCGCAGGATCAGTCGTTGACCGATGCGGAAGCGACGCATTCGGACGTCTGGCAGCGCTGGCTCGAGATCGAGACGATCAAGCCGTTTCTTCGCGCGACCGACTCGATGGTCGATGTCGGCTGCGGATCCGGCTACGCGACGCGTCTGCTGGCGCCACTGGTTCGCGAGACGCTCGGTGTTGATTTCAGCGAGTCGATGATTGAGCGGGCGCGGACCGCGGCGGCCGGCAAGCCGAATCTGCGCTTTGAAGTGGGCAACGCGCTCGACCTCGACCCGAAGGCGCTCGGGACGTTCGACGTCGCGTTGTCGGTACGTTGCCTGATCAATCTCGAGAGCTGGGATCGCCAGCAGCGTGCGATTGAGAAGATCGCCAGGCTGCTCAAGCCGGGCGGTCGGTTCATCTTCGTCGAGGGTCTGGCCGACGGCCGTCGCAACCTGAACGCGATGCGCGCGCAAATGGGCCTCTCGGAAATGCCGACGGTCTGGCACAACGTGGACTTTGAAGAGTCGCAGTTGTTGCCGTATCTCGATCGCTTCTTCACACTCGACGCCCGTCGTCATTTTGGTGTCTATGACTTCGTCTCGCGTGTGGTCCATCCGATGGCCGTCGCCCCCGAGTCGCCCGTTTATGACTCGGCCATCAACCGCACCGCGGCGCAGTTGGCGGTGCAGCTCCAGGACTTCGGAGCGGTGAGCCGCGTGGCGTTTCTCGTGCTCGGGCGACGAGGCTGATGGCAGATCGATCGACAGTCATTGTGACCGGCGGGGCCGGGTTCATCGGCTCGGAACTCGTGCGTCAGCTCGCGGCGCGCGGCGAGCGGGTCGTGATCATCGACAACCTGGTCAACGGCAAACGCGAGAACGTTGCCGATGTGCTGTCGCGCGATGTGACGCTCCAGGTCGTTGACGTGCGCGACGGCGACGCCGTGGTCCCGCATCTGCGCGAGGCGCGCATCGTCTACCACCTCGCATGCTTGGGTGTGCGGCACTCGGTGCATTCGCCTCACGAGAACCACGATGTGAATGCGACGGCCACGCTGACGTTGTTGGCGGCGGCGCGGCAAGCCGATGTCCCACGCTTCGTGTACGTCTCGAGCTCGGAGGTGTATGGCGGCGTGGAGTCCACGCCGATTCTGGGCGACGCCATCAGCGAGAATCACCCGGCATTTCCATGCACGGTCTACGGCGGGTCCAAGCTGGCGGGCGAGTCCTACACGCGCGCGTACTTCCGCACCTACGGCTACCCGACGGTCGTTATCCGTCCGTTCAATACATACGGCCCGCGGTCGCATCACGAAGGGGACAGTGGGGAAGTGATCCCCAAGTTCCTCCTGCGTTGCCTCGCCGGCCGGCCGCTGATTGTGTTTGGAGATGGTTCGCAGTCGCGTGACTTCACCTTCGTGAGCGATACCGCGGCAGGCATTCTGCTCGGCGGCGAACATCCGAACGCGGTCGGCGAAACGATCAACATCGGCTCGGGCACTGATGTGAGGATTGCCGACCTGGCGAAAACAGTCGCGGCTGTGACCGGGAGGCCGAACGCCGAGATCGTGCACGATGAGCCGCGACCCGGCGACGTGTACCGGCTGATTGCCGATGTCTCACGCGCTCGCGCCCTGCTCGGATTCGAGCCTCGGGTCTCGATGGCTGACGGCCTGCAGCGTCTGCTGCAGTGGTATCGCGATCAGAAGAAGAGCCCCGAAGAACTGCTCGAGAAGGAAGTCGTTCGCAATTGGATTCCTGTCTAATGATCCCTGTTGCACGACCCTGGCTCGACGAACGCGACGCCGAGGCCGCTCGCCGCGCCATCTTGTCGGGATGGGTCACACAAGGTCCTGAGGTCGCGGCCTTCGAGCGTGAGTTTGCGGTTGCCGTCGCTGCGCCGTATGCCTGCGCCGTCTCGAGTTGTACGACGGCGCTGCATCTCGCGCTGCTCGCCCTCGGTGTTGGTGCCGGCGATGAGGTCATCACCGTCAGCCATTCGTTCATTGCCACCGCCAACGCCGTGCACTACTGCAATGCGACGCCGGTGTTCGTGGACGTCACTGCCGACACGTTCAACATCGATCCGTCACTCGTCGAGCCGGCGATTTCCGATCGGACCAAAGCCATCCTTGTGGTGCATCAGCTCGGCATGCCTTGCGAGCTGCGGCCCATCCTCGCGCTCGCCAGACGCCGCGGCATCCCCGTCGTCGAGGACGCCGCATGCGCGATTGGCAGCGAGTTGCTCTGGGACGGACGCTGGGAACGTATCGGCAAGCCGCACGCCGATATTGCGTGTTTCTCATTTCATCCGCGCAAGCTGCTCTCGACCGGCGACGGTGGAATGTTGACGACGCGCGACGAGAAACTCGATGCGACGTTCCGCCTGCTGCGTCAGCACGGGATGACGGTGCCTGATACGGTTCGCCACTCCTCATCGCAGGTCGTGTTCGAGGAGTACTCCGTGCCGGCGTACAACTACCGCATGACCGACATCCAGGCCGCGATCGGTCGCGAACAGTTGAAGCGCCTGCCGGCGATCGTCGAACGGCGTCGCACATTAGCTGCTGCGTATGCCGAGTGTCTTTGCGGCATTCCCGGAGTGATCCCGGCGATTGAGCCGGAGTGGGCCCGCACCAACTGGCAGAGCTACACCGTCCGCCTGCAACCGCCGCTCGATCAGCGGCGCGTGATGCAGCGTCTCTTGGACGAGGGCATCTCGACGCGCCGCGGTGTGATGAACGCGCATCGTGAACCCGCGTATCCGCCGGGATCGTGGCGCGCACCGGGCCCGCTGACGCGTGGTGAGCAGGCGCAAGACACGGCGATCGTGCTGCCGCTCTATCACCAGATGACTGACGAGGACCAGCAGCGGGTCGTCGCGGCACTCAAGCGTGCCGTGTCGCTAGGGTGATGATTTCCATCCTCACGCCGGCATTCAACGAATCAGTCAACCTCGAGAATCTGCACGCCCGTCTCACGCAGACGATGGCGCAGCTCGGAGAGGAATGGGAGTGGCTGATCGTTGACGACCATTCGCGCGACGATACGTTCGCGGTGGTCCAGCGTCTCGCGCTGACGGATTCGCACGTACGAGGAATTCGCCTCGCCCGCAACCGCGGGTCGCATGTGGCGATCACCTGCGGTCTCCATCACGTGCGTGGCGACGCCGCGGTGATGATGGCGTCCGATCTGCAGGATCCGCCGGAAACGCTCGGCGCGCTGTTCCAGAAGTGGCGCAGCGGCGCGCAGGTCGTCTGGGCGACGCGGCGCGAGCAGCCCGGCGAAGGAACGCATGCCGGGTTCGCCTCGATCTATTACTGGATCATGCGGAACATCGTCGGCATGAAGGAGATTCCGGCGCGCGGTGCCGACTTCTTTCTCATCGACCGCATGGTCATCGACGCGTTCCGTCGCTGCGACGAGCAGCACGTCAGCGTATTTGCGTTGATCACCTGGCTGGGGTTCCGACAGGAATATATCGAGTACGACAAGCAGCCGCGCGCGGCGGGACGATCCGGCTGGACGATCGCTCGCAAGATCAAGCTGGTCGTCGATTCGATTACGGCGTTCTCCGATGCGCCGGTCCAGGCCTGCTGGCTGCTCGGCGCGGCACTGATGGCGATCGGCTTCCTGTCGATTGTCGTTGGCCTGACCGTCTTCGAGAGTTTGCAGGCCGCCGTGGTGGTGCTGCTCGGCGCGATCGCCGGTGCCACCGGCCTTGTGTTGTGCGCGTTGGCGATGCTCGGCGAGTACGTGTGGCGCGCCCTCGATCAATCGCGGCGCAGACCGCTCTATCTGATCGAGGGCACCGCGGGTGTGAGTGCGGCGTTTGATGGACGATCATCAGCGGGCCTCTAGCCGGATCCCCCGGCCCGTCGTCATCTCCATCGTTGCGATCCTGCTGTTCGGCTGGGTGTTCCTCTATCGTTTCAACACGCTGGGCGGCGCATACGGCGGCTTCGACAACGATCATTTCCTGCACTTTGTTCATGCCAAGCAAGTCGAGGCCGGCGAGCAGCCGCTGCGCGACTTCCTTGACGCTGGTCTTCAGGGCGCACGGCCATCACTGACCTACGAACTCTCGGCGGCCGCGCAGCGGTACCTGGGCGACAACCTGCGCTCCGAGGCGCTGTTGACCGCGAGCGGTATGGCGCTCGCCGCCGCTGTCACCTTCGTGGCGGCCGCGGTCCTCGCACCGTGGCCGTGGGCGCTCATTGCGGTCATGCCGTCGGTCTGGCTCGCGCCGAAGCTGTATGGCTATCCCAAGGTGCTCGTCACCGCGATGGCCGCATGGCTGATCGTCGGCGCGCGCGGATTGCCGACCTGGCGCCGCACGGCCGCGATGAGCGTGTGCACGGCGGCGGCGTTTCTCTTCAGGAACGACTACGCCGTGTATTGCGCGGTGGGGTTCGGCGCGTTGATGCTCGTCTCGACGACGGCGTCGTGGCGCGAACGCGTCCAACGGGCTCTCGGGTACGCGGTCATCACGGGTGTGCTTCTCGCACCGTCGCTGTGGTGGATTCAGCACTATCGAGGCGTCGGCGAATACGTGCGCAATGCGCTCGAGATGAGTCGCAGCGAGTATCGGCGGACGCAGATCGGTTGGCCCGTCTTCTCACTCGACGAGGTGCGGTCGGCGATGGGGCTGTTCGAGACCGACACCAACGCCGCTACATGGCTCTACTACCTGTTTGTGGCCGTGCCCGTACTGGCGACTGGGATCGCCGTGCGCCAGGCCGTTCGAGATGATCGGCGCACGGGTCGAGCGGCAGCCATCATCGCGCTCAGCCTGATGACGATGGCGCTGTGGTACTCGTTCTTGCGTGGCAACCTCGCAGGGCGCCTGGGCGAGATGGGCCCGCCAGTCGTCGTGCTCGCCGCCTGGCTGCTTGCACAAGCGACGACACGACAGCGGCCATGGCCGCACGTGCTGCTGACTGGCCCGGTCGCCATCGTCACACTGCTCATCACCATCGTTTGTACGTGGCACCTGGGCAGCGTCGCTGGCGAACTACGCTCGGCACGTCTGCTCGAGCCGCTGGATCTGGTTGCCCGGACGAGGCAGGCTGCACAGGATCTCGCCGCAATGCCGCGAGCGCTGCGTGAGGCGGAGGCCGGCGGACGGATGCAGGCGTCCGACTACTTGTATCGCTGTACTCGGCCCAGCGATCGGGTCATCGCGATCGGCTACTACGCTGATGTGCTGGCGTTCACCGAGCGTCTCTTTGCCGCGGGACGCGCCACGTTCGTGATCGTGTACTACATGGACGAGCGCTATCAGCGCGAGACACTCGCGGCACTCAAGTCACAGTCCGTCCCCATCGTGCTCGCCGGCCGCGAGCTCGATCTCCACGAGTACCGTGCGCTAGCCGACTACGTTCACGCGCAGTACGACAACCACGGCGAGGTGATCAGCAGCCAGGGACCGCTTCGCGTCTGGACGCGACGTGGATTGACTGGGACGCCAGACGGCCCGAACGGGTTCCCGTGCTTCGGGTGAGTGCGCGGATGACGCAGGTAACGCGCCTGCTCGCCGATCCGGTGACGCGCCGCCGCCGCATCACAATCGGGGTCGTCGCGTTCCTGCTGTTCGCGTGGGTCTTTCTCTATCGCTTCAACACGCTTGGCGGCTCGCTCGGTGGATTCGACAACGATCATTTCCTCTACATGACGCTGGCCAAGCAGGTGCAGGCCGGCGAGCAGCCGCTTCGCGACTTCATGGATGGTGTGCATGGCGCACGGCCGTCGCTCACGTATGAGTTGTCTGCCGGCGCGCAGCGGCTGTTTGGCAACAACCTTCGTTCGGAGGCATTGCTGACCGTCGGCGGCGTGGCCTTTGGTGCGACGATCACGTTTCTTGCCGGCAGCGTGTTGACCCCGTGGCCATGGGCGTTATCGACGGCGCTGGTTTCTGCGCTGTTGTCGCCCAAGTTGTATGGGTATCCGAAGGTCCTCGTCACCGCCGTTGCCGCGTTGCTGATCATCAGCTACGCGCGACGTCCGTCATGGGCGCTCGTCGCCGCGATGAGCGCGTGGTCCGCGGCTGCGTTTCTCTTCCGGCACGACTACATCGTCTACTGCGCGATCGGGTTCTTCGCCATCATCGTGCTGACCGGCAACACTCCGTGGCGAACCCGTGTCACACGCGTCATCGCCTACGGTCTCATGACGACGCTTCTGATGGCGCCGTCGCTGTGGTGGATCGAGCGCTACCGGGGTATCCGCGAGTACGTGCGCAACTCCCTGGAGATGAGCCGCAACGAAGTCGAACGCACGGAAATCGGATGGCCGGTGATGACGTTCGATGGCGGTCTGTCGCCCTTGCACGTGTTCAAGACCGACGAGAATGCCGAAGCGTGGCTCTACTATTTGTTTCTGAGCGTGCCCGTCCTCGTCGTGGCACTCGCTCTGTGGAGGCGCCGCACGCATCCGGAGTCAGGGCCGGAGACCGCCGCTCTCGTGGCATTGAGCGTCATGACGGCTGCGCTCTGGTACTCCTTCCTTCGCGGCAACCTGTCGGCGCGCTTCGGAGACATGGCGTCGCCAGTTGCGGTGCTTGGCGCGTGGCTGCTCTTCAGGGCCACTGCTGGTTGGCCCTCGCGGCGATCGTTAATCACCGGCCTGCCTGTCCTCGTCCTATTCGCACTCACGGTGCTGGCGACGTGGCGCTCGGGCAGCGTCATGAGTGAACTGTGGACGTCGCGTCTTTTGGAGCCCTGGCTCACGTTTGCGCGCGCGTCCCAGATTTCCACTGAGCTCGCGGCGATGCCGCGTTCGCTGCGCGAGGCGCAGGCCGCGGATCGCATGCAGGCTGCCGATTACCTCAATCGATGCACGCGACCGACCGATCGCGTGCTGGTTGTCGGCTACTACACCGATGTGCTGCCGTTTGCGGAGCGGCTGTTTGCTGGCGGGCGTCCGGCGTTCGTCGTCGACTTCTACGCTGACGAACGCTACATGCGCGAGACGATCGCCAGGCTCGAATCGCAATCCGTTCCGATCGTGCTTGGCGGAGCCGAGATCGATTACCAGGAGTTCCATCTCCTCGGGGACTACCTCAAAGCCCGGTACGACGAGGTGGGCAAGGTCTCATCGACGGAGGGCCCGCTGCGAGTGCTCGTTCGCCGCGGCGGGCGTACCGCCACGTCGTCAGGACCGGGCGTGCTACCCTGCTTCGGATGAGTGCCGATCAGCACGCGAGTATGGGATGGCTGCAGGTGCTGCCATTGCTCGTGATTGGTGTGATGGCGTTCATGTTGTGGCGGCCCGCGCTCGATCCTCCGCCGACGGCGGAGCAAGAAGAGAAGATTGCGGATCTCGCGGCACGTCTCGGATCGGCGTCGTCCACCGCGATGGACCTCGACGATCGCCTGCGTTCGTTCGGCCAGTTCCCCCCGGACCCAACCGCCAGTCGCGCGCTCGCTGACGCGCTCGTCGCGTGTGGAACCAGTGCGTTGGACGAGTCGCGGCGCACGCAGTTGGCGCGTGACATCTACCGCGTCACGGTCCTCGGCGATAACTGGGCCACGGTGATCCCGGCGGCCCTCACCGGCATCCAGGACACGATGGCCGGGGTAGGCCCCGCGTGCGGTCCGACGGGTATCGACCGTATCGTCAACGCCGCACGCGCCACGGCCAGTATCGATCCGAATCGACGTCGCGACTGGTGGTGAGACAGCGCCGCGACCTGCGACTGGCACTCCGAAACATCAGCCAGGTGATCGTCAACCGAGCCGCCAAACTCCGCCGCAAGCTGTTCCATCGCAGTCAGCGTTCTCTGAAGCAAGTACGTGAGACGTCAAAAGCGTTGCGCGCGTCGGCTCGGGGCTCAGTCGATGCCGGCCGCGACGCCGCGTCGCACGTCTACGTCGGTGCGGTGCGCACGGCTCGATATTGGAAACGGATTCACGTGCAGACGACGCCGCGGCTGCTGACCGATCTGTCCGTGCGTCGCGAACTGCGGCGCGTCGCGCGTGGGGACGGTCCCATCATCGTCGGTCCCTGGCTGTCCGAGGTCGGCTACGAGGTGCTGTATTGGGTGCCGTTCCTCCGTTGGTACTGCGACCGGTACGGTGTTGATCCGTCGCGCCTCGTTGTCGTCTCGCGCGGCGGCGTGGCGAGCTGGTATCGCGATGTTGCGACGCGGTACATCGAGTTGCTCGACCTGTACGACGTGCCGACCTTTGCCGCGCGCAACGCCGAGCGCCAGCGACAAGGCGAGCAGAAGCAACATGCGATGGCCGACTTCGACCGCGAGATCCTCTCGCGAGTACGCGAGCAGCTTGGAGACGAACGCGCCACCGTCTGCCATCCATCGGTGATGTTCCGGCTGCTGCGGCAGTTCTGGCTGGGCAATGAGTCGCTGCAGTACGTGCAGGAGCACACGAAGTACGTGCGTATCGATCTCGGCGACGTTCCGGGTGTGCCGGTGCTGCCGGAGCGTTTCGTCGCGATGAAGTTCTACAGTGGCAAGGCCATTCCGGCTACTGAACGGAATCGTCAATTGTTGCGCGCGCTCGTCGAGCGTGTCGCCGCCGAGAGTCCCGTCGTGTCACTCGACACCGGGCTCGCCGTTGATGAGCATCAGGATCTGCTGTTCGACGGCATTCCCGGTGTGATGCACCTGGCGAGTCATCTCACGCCGCAGCGGAATCTCGGCGTTCAGGCGGCGGTGATCCAGCGCGCATCCGCGTTCGTCGGTACGTGCGGAGGACTGGCGTGGCTGGCCCCGTTGCTGGGCACCAAGACCCTGGCGGTGTACGCGGACGACGAACTTCTGGCGCCGCACTTGTACGCAGCACGGCAGGTCTACCACGGGATGGATGCCGCCTCGTTCACGACCCTCGACGTGAGAGCGTTCGACGCCGTCGCGTTCTCGTTCCATGCCGGGTCTTCAACACACGCCTCCTGAGGCGGCCGGTGCCGCATGGCGCCGCGCGTTCGTGTGCACGATCGTTGCGGTGCTGATGTTCGCGTTCACCGGTCTGTACCGCTTCAACACGCTCGGTGGACGTTTCGGTGGCTTTGATAACGACCACTTCGTGCCGTTCGCGTACGCAAAACAGGTGCAAGCCGGCGAGCAGCCGCTTCGTGATTTCGACGGGCTTGGGTTGCAGGGTGCGTGGCCTTCGCTCACGTACGAGACGTCGGCGCTGACGCAGCGGTGGTTTGGCGACAACCTGCGATCGGAGGCGCTGCTCACAGTGGCCGCGGTCGGACTGGCCGCTGCGCTGACGTTTCTGGCCGCCGCGTCGGTGGCGCCGCTTGCGTGGGCCGCGGCCGCGACGCTGATCAGCGTGTTCGTCGCGCCCACGCTCTACAACTATCCAAAGGTGTTGGTCCTGTCTGCGGCTGCGCTGACGATCGCGCAGTACTGCAGACGTCCTCACGTGGCCGGCGTGGTGGCCGGCAGCGTGGTGACCGCGATCGCATTCCTGTTCCGTCACGATCTGGCGGTCTACGCTGGAGTGGGACTGCTGCTGGCGTACGCCGCTGGCAGCTCTCGCACGGAACGCATTCGACGGACAGGTCTCTACATTGCGCTCACCGTGGTTCTCCTCGCGCCTTCGTTGTTGTGGGTGCAGCGACATGACGGTCTCGTGCAGTACCTGCGTGATGGCGCAGCGCTGAGTGAAGACGAGGCGGAGCGGACGGAACTGGCGGTCTGGCCTCGATTCACACAGCGCGATGAATCGGGCAACGCGGTGGGGATCATGCAGTTCCTCACCGTGGAACAGAACGGCACCGCGTGGCTGTACTACCTGACGCGTCTGCTGCCATTTGCGGCTGCCGCCTTCGTATGGGTTCGCCGCGCAGAGCGCGAATGGTCCGCCACGCGCACGGCGATCCTGGCCATCGCCGCGATGACCGCATTTGCATCACCGCTCATGATTCGCGGAAACGTCGCCGTGAGACTTGGCGACATCGGTCCGCTGGTCGCCGTGCTCGCAGCCTGGACCAGTCACGAGCTGGCACGATGGAGAACCGGAGAGCCGAGCGCGTGGCGCGCGGCACGGTCGGTCACCATCGTCCTGATCGTCGGTGCTACCGCACTCTCCACCGCAAGCGTCGGATTCGTGTGGAATCAGCTCGGCACGGCAGGACTCCGGCACTCGTGGCACGCAACCGTGTATCAAACGCAGCAGCTCTCGACGTATCTCTCGACGCTGCCACATTCCGCGATCGATCAGCCCTCGCCTGAAGGTCCATTGGACATCTCGCAGTACATCAATCGCTGCACGGCACCCACCGATCGCGTGGTGTTGATGACCTATCAGCCTGAGCTGTTACCGTTTGCAGGCCGATTATTTGGCGCGGGGCGTCTCAGTATTCTTCCTGACTACGCGCTCAATTCGCGGCAGGAGCAGTCGCTCGTGTCGCGATGGCGCGGTCAGTCGGTGCCGCTCGCGTTCGTCGAATTCCAGGAGTTCTGGTCTCCGGACAGCACCAGCGCCCCCATCGTTCGCGGATATCTGCACGAGCGCTATGCCGATGTGGGCAGCATGCCGGTCGGAAGCGATCGTGTACTGCATGTGTTCGCGGAGCGCGCGCGAACACCGGTTCGCGCCTTCGGGCGACAAAACCTCCCGTGCTTCCGTTGACGCGCGTCACTTCCCGCGCGGGTCGGGCTCGCAATGCGCGTCGAGGTTCTCGTACAGCGTTCCGTACGGCAGCGTCGCCATCGCTTTCACGTTCAGCGGCGCTTTGAACTCCGTCAACGATGGCGGGTCGAGCAGCAAGTATCGCGAGCGAGGCGGCATTGCGACGCGATCCGGCTCTCGGACAACGGAGAGGCCAATGCCGGGGGGCACGGCGATCAGATAGGGCGGATACTGCGCCGTCAGCAGCGTGTTGCACCAGCGCGGCCGGTTCATTTGATAGGCGACATGTCCCGAGAGGGCATCGTCAAGCTCAAAGACGCCTCGCCGATCCCAGATGAAGTGATCGCGGTGTCCTGCTGCGAACTCGTCGACGAACGTGCGGACAGTCGCGATGTTCGAGACGATCAGGAGCGCGATGACAATCGCAGGCGCGCGGCCCGGGGCTGCCAGCGTCACGAGCGCACCGAACAGCAGAAACGCTGAGAGCACACGGAACTCCGCCTGGTTGGTCAAGGTGTAGAGCAGCAGCATCAGCCCCAGCGCGGTGACCATGGCGCTGCCGCCCAATGCGAGATGGATGGCGGGCGCCGAGCGCCAATTGGAACGTTTCCACACCCCTCGCATCACGAGCGCGAAGACCACGACCAGGAACGTCCAGTACTGAACGCGCAGCAGAATTTCCAGGGGCCGATAATCCGACACACTCAGCGTCCGGTTGACGTTGAACGTCAGGTTATCGATCACGGACTGGATACCGACGGAGAAACTCATCACCCTGAGAAAGAAGAACCCCGTCGAGAAAGGTGCGGTCATTTTGCTGTACAGGACCAGAACCAACGCGGCGACTGTCAGTGCTGCCGCGACGCCGACACAGAGCCTTCGAACACTCGACTGACGCAGCAGCGCCACAGCCCAGAGCGGCATGAGGATGAGCCACGTCGGCCGAGTGATCGCCAGCGCGAAGAGAATAATGCTGCCCGCGATGGCGGTCGGCTTCGAGCTTGGCGTTGACAACATGCGCGCGAAGAGTGCCGCCATCACGATTGCGCCAGCGTGATGAAAGGATTCCTGCATCCCTGTCGCGGCCCAATAGAGTGTCGCCCAGAAGGTGCACAGCAACGCGGCCGACAGCCAGAGCCGGGTGAGCGTGAGTCGCGCGCAAGTGGCCCAGATCCAACCCGCACACCCCAGCGCGATCAAATTCAGGATGACCACGCTATGGCGGTGCCAGTCGGCGATCGATCCGACGAGACCGTACAGGACGATGAATCCGGGACCGTGGGGGCCGAATGGCGTGAAGCCGGACGGATTGGTCGCTTCTTCGAGGGTGTAGTATCCGCCGCTGAAGCCGGCGTGGGTGAAGGTCGATACCTGATGCCAGTAGGCGACTTCGTCGTTGATGAGCGGATGGTAGGCCGAGATTTGGACGCCATACGCCCAGTGCACGAGCGCCAAGGTCAGCAGTGGCACGCTGCACGTGCAGAAGAGCACGGCCATGATTCGAGCGGCCCGAAGCCCTGCTGTAGAGGCCTTTTCCGCGGACATGAAGCGAAGGCTCTACGCTATCACGTGGAAGATCGAGCGGTGGTCACCGCTGACTGCCTGTCGTAAAATGAACGCTCTTCGACATACTGTCGAGCCTCGTTCTACAACCGAATGATCGACTGCATCGCGGGCTATCACCTGAATCCCTGGACGTGTGGGATTGCCAAGTTCAACGCCATCCTGGCGAAGTACCTGAACGTTCCTGTTGTCGGGCTCCGGGCCGTGGAATTGGGCAGTCACCGGAGACCGTTGTTGTCGCTCAAGCTGTCGGAGTTCAGCGCGGCCGACGCTGCCGATCTGGACCTGTGGGCGAGTTCGAGAGCCGGTCAGTTCGAGTTGTTCCTGCACGCGTTCGACGGAACCGAGGTCGAGCAGCGTCTCGTGGCCGCCTCCGCCAAGGTCTATTGCGGGAACAGCGAGCTCTTCACCGAGCTCCGGACGCTGCGCCCCGACATCCAGGAACTGTTTTGTCCGGGCACGATTCTGAATCCGCAGCGATTCCAGCGGACCGAGCTGTCGGTGTTCACGTTCGGCATGGCGCACAAAATTCGCGTGCCGCTCTATCGCCGGCTGCACGATCTGCTCGAAGCGACCGGGCAGAGCTATTCGGTGTACGTGTCAACGGCGCTCCATGAGAACACCAGCTTCGACGGTTCCTTCGTCGTGCGGTTCGAGGAGCTCCAATCGATCTTCAACGGACAGGTCTACTTCATGGGGTACCTGTCCGACACGGCCGTGTTCAATCACCTGCTGGACTGTACGTTCCTGGCCGCCTTCTTCGAGAAGGGCCTGCGCGCGAACAACACCACGGTGAATGCGGCGATGGAAGTCGGCTGTGCGGTGATCACCAACCTGGACCAGCATTCGCCGGTTGGCCTCACCCACATGCACAACGTGCTCGACATCAACCTGTGCGAGCGCCTGCCCGATGCAGAGCAGACACAGCGCATCGGCCGCGCCGCGCGCGAGATCGCGCACGGCCAATACGGATGGGACCAGCTCGTCGCGCAGCTCAGGCCCGTCGTTCGAACGTAATGGAGACTCAATGGCACGCACACTGAAGATCGGCGCGCGAGAGATTGGCGACCACACCCCGTGTTACGTGATCGCCGAAATCGGACATAACCACCAGGGCAGCCTCGACAAAGCACGTGAGCTGTTTCGCGAGGCCAAGCTGGCCGGCGCGCACGCCGTGAAGCTGCAGAAGCGCGACAACCGCGGGCTCTACACCCGCGCCGCCTACGAGAAGCCGTACGACAACGAGAACAGCTTTGGCGCGACCTACGGCGAGCATCGCGAGTTCCTCGAATTCGGCAAGGAGGAATACGTCGCGCTGCAGGCCTATGCGAAAGAGCTGGGCATCGAGTTCTTCTCGACGGCGTTCGATCTCGCCAGTGCCGATTTTCTCGAGTCGCTGAATGTGCCGGCGTACAAGATCGCCTCAGGCGATCTCAAGAGCGTGCCGCTCCTGAAGCACGTGGCCTCGTTCGGCAAGCCGATGATCGTCTCGACCGGCGGTGCGTTGCTCGAGGACGTGAAGCGCGCTTACGACGCGATCCTCCCGATCAACCCGAACCTGGCGATCCTTCAGTGCACTGCCGGATATCCCGCGGCATTCGAAGAGCTCGACCTGCGAGTGATCAGCACCTACCGCGATCACTTCGCGGAGGCGGTCGTTGGTTTCTCGAGCCACGACAACGGCATCGCGATGCCGGTCGCCGCGTACATGCTCGGCGCGCGCATCGTCGAAAAGCATTTCACGTTGAATCGCGCGATGAAGGGTACCGACCATGCGTTCTCGCTCGAACCGGTCGGCCTGCGCAAGTTGGTCCGCGACCTCGATCGCACGTTCAAGGCGATGGGCGACGGCAAGAAGAAGCTCTACGAGAGCGAACGCGCGCCGATCATCAAGATGGGCAAGAGCCTGGTCGTCGCGCGCAACCTGCCGAGCGGTCACGTGATTGGTCCGAAGGACGTGGTCATGAAGTCGCCGGGTGGTGGTATCCCGCCGTACGATCTCGACAAGGTCATCGGCCGAGTGACGCTCAAGCCGCTGCATGAGGATGACTTCCTCACGTTCGACGTGCTGAGCAAGGCCGACGCCGAGTTCGCTCGTTCGTGACGCCTCGACATGCGCGGCGCCACCCCGGGCACGGTCGAGGGGTGACGCTTCGGTGAACGGACGCTTTTCTCTCGACAACCGCATCGCCGTCGTGACCGGTGCCAGCGGCAAGCTGGGTACGGTGTGGGCCGAAGCACTCCTTGAAGCCGGCGCGCGCGTCGCCGCTCTCGATATCGCCAAGGCGGTGCCGACCGCCAGGTTCGAGGAGCTGGCGAAGCGGGCTGGCAGCGCGATTCAGCGCGTCGAGTGCGACATCACGAAACGCGAATCGATCGAAGCCGCCGCGAGCCTCGTCGCCGAGCGTCTTGGCGAGCCGTCGGTGCTCGTGAACAACGCCGGGATCGATCAACCGCCGGACAGCCCGGGCGGCCGTCATCAGCTGCACCAGTTGCCGATCGACGACTTCCGCCGCATGGTCGAAGTCAATCTGCTTGGCACGTTCCAGGTCACGCAGGTCTTCGGTGAGCGCATGGCGGCCACTGGTGGTGGCTCGATCATCAACATCGGGTCGCTGTACGCCTCGGTGTCGCCCGACGCCAACTTCTACGCGCACCTCGCCGGCAACGCGCCGTTCATCAAGTCACCGGCGTATGGCGCATCGAAGGCCGCGGTCGTGAATATGACCAAGTTCTTCGCCACGCACTGGGCAGGCCGTGGCATTCGGGTCAACACGCTGTCACCCGGTGGTGTGCTGGCCGGCCAGGATGAGCAGTTCAAGTCGAAGTACGGCGCGCGTGTCCCGCTCGCGCGCATGGCTGAACCCGAAGATCTCAAGGGCCCGTTGATCTTTCTCGCCTCGTCTGCCTCGTCCTACGTCACCGGCCACGAGCTTCGCGTGGATGGAGGCTTCACCGCGTGGTAAAGGCCGGAGGCAGTACAGCGTGGTGAAGCACCTGACCGTGGCGCTTGTGGCCATGGTCATCTACGGTGCTCTTCACATTCCGCTCGGGCGCATCCCCGTCGCCAATGGCGCGGGTTGGGACGGCATCGACTACGTGGCGATGCTGGACAAGGGCTGGAAGGCCGGCGGACCGAATACGCAGTTGCGGCCATTGGTTGTCTGGCTGACGCACCCTGCGTATGTCATGACCGGCTCGGCTGCGCAGGCGTTCGACATCACCAACTACGCCTTCACGGGTCTGCTGGCATTTCTGTTTTCACAGCTGATGGAATGGTACGGCGCGTCGTCACTGGCGCGATGGATCGCGATCCTCTGCATCAGCGTGTCGAACGCCTATCAACTGCCGGCCTATTACCCAGTACTGATCGATCTTGGCGGACACGCGATGATGGCACTGGCGGTGTGGCACATCATTGCCGGACCACGATGGGCGGCGGGCGGAGCGTCTGTCGCTGCGGTCTTGTCTCGCGAGTATGCGCCTGTCGTCCTGATCTTCGGTGCGTGGCGCGATCGTCGTCTTCGGGTTCCGCTGACGACGACGCTCGCTACCTATGGTCCTGCCGCGCTGATGTACGTGGCCGTGCGACTGATTGTCGTTGCGCGAGCGACGGCCGAAGGCAACACGCTGCAGACGTTCATCCGCAATACGGGTTTGTGGACCGGACCGTTGTTCCCGGCGTTCTATTTCTATTTCCTGCTGACCATCGCCGGTGGTGTGTCGCTGGTGCTCGCCGCACAGCCTCAGCGTTGCTGGCGCGTGATTCGAGAAGAGCCGGAATGGCTCGGGTTTGCCGTGCCCATCATCGTCGTCACGGCGCTGGTGGGCATCGACATCTGGCGGTATCTCACCGCGTTGACACCGCTCATCGTCGTGCTGTTCGCGCGATGTTCGCAGGAGTGGCGGCCACGTCAGGCCACGGTGCTGTTATCGGCCGTCGTCGCGCTGACGCTCGTGACGCAAATGCCATTTCAGCGAATGGACCTGACGCGATACTTTACGGAATGGTTTCCGTACTACGCCTGGACCAATGCGGTGCCTGCTGACGTGTCTGTCACGCCCGACATGCTGTGGCCCGGGTGGACCTGGAGATTCGTGGCCGTGGCGCTGGCGCTGGGTGCGCTGATCGTCTTTGCCAACGGGCGCGAACGCACTGCACTGGTGACTACGTGAACATTGACCTTTCGATCCCGTCGATTGTTCCAAATCAGATGGGCGGCCACGACCGCGGCGCCGCCGACAGCCGCACGTTCTCCAAGATGGATCCGGCGACCGGCCGCGAGTGCTGTCGTGTGGCGCGTTCGAGCGCCGCCGACGTGAACTCCGCTGTCGAGTGTGCGAAGAAGGCGCAGCCGGCCTGGGCCGCGACCACCGTCGTCAAGCGCGGCGAGATTCTGCGGCGGATTGCCATCCTGATGCAGGAGCATCGCGGCGCGATCGCCGATCTCGTGGCGCGCGAAACCGGAAAGTCACGCAAGGACGCGCTCGGCGAGACGGATGCCGCGATCGAGATGGGATTCTTCGTCGCTGGGGAAGGCCGCCGCTTCTACGGCCAGACGACGACGAGCGCCGTCCCCAACAAGAGCGCGATGATCGTGCGGCAGCCGCTCGGTGTCGCTGGTCTCATCATCGCGGCGAACACGCCGATTGCCAACGTGGCGTGGAAAGCGTTTCCCGCGCTGCTGTGCGGCAACTCCGCAATCCTGAAAGCCGCCGAAGACACGCCGCTCTCGGCGTGGGCGTTTGGCGTGCTTGCGCGCGAGGCGGGCATTCCCGAAGGTGTGTACACGACGCTGCACGGCTTCGGCGAAGAAGCCGGAGCGCCACTCGTCGAGCATCCCGACGTGGCGATCGTGAGCTTCACGGGATCGTGCGAGGTCGGTCGCTGGATCGCCGAGACCGCCGGTCGGCGCCTTGCAAAAACGTGTCTCGAGCTTGGCGGCAAGAACCCATTGATCGTCTGCGACGATGCAGATTTGCAGAATGCGGTGACGTGGACGCTGGGTTCGGCGTTCAGTAATGCGGGGCAGCGGTGCGCGGCCGGCAGTCGCATCATCGTCTTCGAGCAGGTGTACGATCGATTCAAGGCGATGCTCGTCGAGGCGACCCGCAACTTGAAAGTTGGGACCTCCGACAGCGACGACTACGGCCCGGTCATCAATGAAGATCAGATGAAGAACATGCTCGCGGCAGTCACGCGGGCGAAGGCCGCGGGTGCGACGGTCATCACCGGCGGCGAGCGGTTGAACGGACCTTCGTACGGCGACGGCTACTTCGTTGCGCCGACGCTGATTGAGGACGTCGGGCTCAACGACGAAATCACCCGCAGCGAGCTGTTCGGGCCGATCACCTGTCTGTATCGCGTGTCGAATTTCGAGGACGCGATCGCGCTGGCGAACGATTCACCGTTTGGACTCACCGCGTCGATTCATACGCAGAACATCAATCGCGCGATGACGTTCCTGAACCGGATTCAATCCGGCGTGGCCGTCGTCAATGGAGGCACCTACGGCAGCGAGCCGCATCTGCCGTTCGGCGGGCTGCGTCAGTCGGGCAATGGATGGCGTGAAGCGGGTACGCAGGCGATCGACGTGTATTCAGATCTGAAGACGATCTACATCAATCACAACCCGAGCGCAGTCTGACAACATGTCGTTCACGCTTCCCGGTTCTCGGTGCTCGGTTCGTGTTCAGGTTCGCGCGGCGGCTAACGCCGGCGCGAACATCGAACGTCGAACCACGAACCTTGAACTGAACCTGAACGTGAACACGAACCGAGAAGTGAGCACCAAGAAGTGAGCACGACTGGATCTCCTTCGGCGGTTGCGTTCATTCCGGCCCGCGTCGGGTCGAAACGGGTTCCAGGGAAGAACGTGCGTGTGCTCGGCGGTCATCCGATGATTGCCTACACGATCGCCCCGGCGCTCGAGAGCGAGGTCTTCGATGCCGTCATCGTCTCGACCGACTCGGAAGAGATTGCGGCGATTGCGCGCCACTACGGTGCCGAAGTGCCATTCCTTCGTCCGCCTGCGCTGGCCAGCGACACCTCGCCCGACATCGAGTGGCTCGAGTACACAATTGGTGAGCTGAGCGCGAAGGGACGCAACTGGGACTGCTTCAGCTTGTTGCGTCCGACCAGTCCGTTCCGCACCGCTGACACGATTCGACGCGCGTGGGCGACGTTCACCTCGCAGGAAGGCGTCGATTCTCTGCGAGCGGTCGAGCTGTGCACGCAACATCCGGGGAAGATGTGGATTGTGCGCGGGCAGCGGATGTCTCCGTTATTGCCATTCGGTAACGGAGAACAACCGTGGCACAGCACGCCGTATCAGGCGCTGCCTCGAGTATTTGTGCAAAACGCCTCGCTCGAAATGGCGTGGACGCGTGTCGTGCGCGAGCGGAGGACGATTGCCGGTGATGTCCTCGTGCCGTTTCTCACCGAAGGTTACGAAGGTTTCGATATCAACGACGCCTTCGACTGGATGGTGGCCGAGCGGTTGCTCGCGGAGGGAAAAGTAACGTTGCCAACCGTGAACACCGAGCCTTATGGGACTATGAAGGTCTGAAATGGGTGATATTCAGACAGACCAGGGTGAATCGCTCGAGCTGCAGTTCGTACCCGTAGACGAGTTCAACCGTCTGCTCGACGCCAACGTCTCGGACGTGGCCCGTGCCCGCGCCTTCGCGGCGCTGGCGCGCATCAACACGCTCTACATGATCGCCGGCGCGTGGTCCGGCCACATCGGGACGAGCTTCAGCTCGCTCGAGATCATGAGCTGGGTGTTCCTGAACGAGATGCGCGATCTGAAGAAGGGGCCGCAACAGGCGGACATCTTCTTCTCGTCGAAGGGCCATGACGCACCCGCGCTCTACAACGTGCTGATTGGTCTTGGTCTGCTCGACGAAGACCTCGTGCACCAGCTCCGACGTCTGCATGGACTGCCCGGCCATCCGCACATCGAAACGCCCTACATTCAGGCCAACACCGGCTCACTGGGGATGGGCATTTCGAAGGCGAAGGGCATGGTGCTGGCCAACCGTCTTGCCGGCCTCGAGCGACGCGTGTTCGTGCTCACCGGAGACGGCGAGTTGCAGGAAGGCCAGTTCTGGGAGTCGCTGTCGTCAGCGGCGAATCGCGGTCTTGGCGAGATCGTCGCGATCGTCGATCACAACAAGATTCAGTCTGACACCTGGGTCGAGAAGGTCAGCGACCTTGGTGACATCGAGGCAAAGTTCCGCTCGTTCGGATGGCACGTCGTCCGCTGCGATGGTCACGACGTCGCGGCGCTCGAGAAGACGTTTCGCTCCCTCGATGATGTTGAGAATCTGCCCAAGGTGATCATTGCGGACACCGTGAAGGGGAAAGGCGTCTCCTTCATGGAAGGTCCGGCGATGACCGAGGGCCAGCTGTACGGCTATCACTCCGGCGCACCCGGCGAGAAGCAGTACACCGACGGGCTCGACGAGCTGTTGACGTCCGCAAACGCGCTGTTCGAGGAACTCGGCCTCGGAACGGTGCGCACCGAGACGCGTCAGCGCAATCCCCGCCGGGAGCCACGCAAGACCGACAACCTGATTGCCGCGTACGAGCAGGCGCTGCTCTGGCAAGGCGAGCGTCATCGCAACCTGGTCGTCCTCGATGCGGATCTCATCAAGGATTGCGGCCTCGTGCAGTTCTCGAAGCGCTATCCCGATCGCTTCGTCGAGTGCGGCATCGCCGAGCAGGACATGGTGTCCATGGCGAGCGGCATGGCGCGACGCGGCGTGCTGCCCATCGTGCATTCGTTCGCGTGCTTCCTGTCGGCGCGGCCCAACGAACAGATCTACAACCAGTGCACCGAGGGGACGAAGGTGATCTACGTGGGCTCACTGGCCGGATTGATTCCCGGCGGCCCCGGTCACTCGCATCAGTCGGTGCGCGATATCTCGGCGCTGAGAGGCGTGCCGAATCTGTCGCTCCTCGAGCCGTGCATGGAAGCCGAGGTCGGTGCGCTGGTGGACTATGCGGTCAATACCGCCGTGGACAGCGTCTATCTGCGACTCGTCTCGGTGAAGTGGCCGATCCCGTTCGGCTATCCCTCGCATCACAAAGTCGAGATCGGTAAAGGCTGGGTTGTCCGCGATGGTGACGATGCGATTTGCTTTGGGTATGGACCGTGGCTGATGGCGAGCGCGTATGAAGCCGTCGAGGAGATCGAGAAGAGCACCGGAGCGACCATTCGCCTGGTGAACTTGCCGTGGCTCAATCGCATCGATCTGCGGTGGCTGCGCGAAGTCGTCGGCGGGCGACGATCGATCGTGACGCTCGACAATCACTATCTGAAGGGTGGACAGGGCGAGATGGTCGCCACGGCGATCGCCGAGCTTGGCCTCGAGCCGGCAGCCCGCGTCTGGCGGGTCGGCGTGATGGCGTTGCCGCAGTGCGGCACCAACGACGAGGTGCTCGCACATCACAAGCTCGACGTCGCGAGTCTTGTATCGAGCTTCAAACGGGCGGTGCCGCAGATCGCATGATCGTGCTGTTCTGGGATATCGACGGCACGCTGCTGACCACGGGTAAGGCAGGCGTTCCGGCGTGGGAGCAGGCCGTCCGCGAGATCGTGCAGCGCGACTTTGAACTGGCGTCCTTCCGCGTCGCCGGGCTGACCGACTATCAGATCGCGGTGCGCACCTTCGAGATGCTCGACGTGCCGGTGGACGAGACGACCATTCACAAGATGGTGGGGCGCTACGAGTCGTTGCTGCCGCAGGAGTTGCCGAAGAAGCAGGGTCGCGTGCTGCCCAACGTGCGTGAGATTCTCGAACTCATGAGCGGCCGATCTGATGTGCGCTCGTATCTGCTCACCGGCAACACACGCGGTGGCGCGCGGGCCAAGCTCACCCACTACAACCTCTTTCACTATTTCGTCGATGGCGCGTTTGCCGAGGACGCCGGCGCGCGCTCGACGATTGCGACGAGGGCGCTGCAGCTCGCTCGAGACGCCGGCCCCGTCGCCGACAACGGCATCTTCGTGATCGGTGATACGCCGCACGACGTCGAGTGCGCGAATGCCATCGGCGCGAGGACCGTCGCGGTCGCGACTGGCGGCTATTCGCTCGACGAGCTTCGATCGCATCGGCCGTGGCGCGCGTTCGATGAGCTGCCTGCAGCGGAAGAATTCGCCCGTCTCATCGACGAGGGGCTGCGGAGTGCCCGGCTTCAGCCGGACCAAGGCGACGCATGAAGCACGGCATTCGCCGCTTGCCGCTGCTGTGGCGTGCGACGCGGCTGGCGCGGCGCTGGTATCACGCGCGCTCGGGTGCCTATCCCGACTGGCAGCAGCTGATCGCCGCGGATTCAGCACGCTGGCAATCGGCGCGGGCGGCCGCGGCCAATGGTCCACGCGTGCTGTTCGCGACGGCGATTGGCTCCTACGCGCACGCGGTCACGCTTGAAAGCGCACTCGCCGCAGCGCTGACGTTCCGCGGCGCCAACGTGCACGTCCTGCTCTGCGATGGCGCGATGACGGCGTGCGCCGAATGCGAGGCGTCGCTCTATCCCAACGTGGCGCGGTTCGCTGAGCACGGACCGGCGCGAGACCTGTGCCGCGATTGTCAGTGGCCGGCGGAGCGCGTCTATCAGCAGCTCGGACTGACGATTCATCGCTACGGCGACTGGTTGACCCCCGAGGACCGCGTCCAGGCCCGTCGTCGTGCGACCACGATTCCGTTCGAACAGATCGAAGCGTTTACGCTCGATGGCCTTGCCATCGGTGAGCACGCGTACGCCGGGGCGTTGCGTTTCTTCGCGACCGGATCGCTGGACGATCAGCCGCACGGCGAAGCGGTCCTGCGGCGGTATCTCGAGTCAGCGTTGCTGACGGCCTTCGCCACACGACGGCTGATCCAATCGGTGGGCTTCACGTCGGCGGTCTTCACGCACGGCATCTACGTGCCGTGGGGCCTCATCGGCGAGGTGGCACGTCAGGAGCGCGTGAAGGTGTCCACCTGGAACGTCGCCTATCGCAAGCGGCGCTTCATCTTCAGCCACGACGACACCTATCACCACACGCTGATGAGCGAGCCGTTGTCGCACTGGGAGAACGACGAGCTCTCGCCGGCGCAGGAACAGGATCTGATGCAGTACCTCGCCAGTCGTCGCGAGGGCATGTTCGACTGGATCGTCTTCCATCGGCCGACCACGCAGAACGCGGACGACATCGCCGCAAAGATCGGGCTCGATCGCACACGACCAGTGATCGGCCTGCTGACGAATGTCTCGTGGGACGCGCAGTTGCACTATCCGGCGAACGCCTTCGTCAACATGTTGGACTGGCTGGTGCAGACGTGCCGCTACTTCGCGACGCGCCCCGATCTGCAGTTGCTGGTGCGGGTGCACCCGGCCGAGATCAGCGGGTTCCCGCCGTCGCGCCAACCGATCCTCGGTGAGCTGCGCAAGCACATCCCGACGCTCGCACCAAACATCCACATCGTGCCGCCGGAGAGCGGACTCAGCACGTACGCGCTGATGTCTCTGTGCAACAGCGCCATCATCTACGGCACGAAGATGGGGGTCGAGTTGACCGCCGTCGGGCTGCCGGTGATCGTGGCGGGCGAGGCCTGGATCCGCAACAAGGGGTTGACCCACGATGCGACCACGCCCGAGGAATACTTCAAAATCCTCGAACGTCTGCCATTTCCCGAACGCCTTGGTCCGGCCCAGCTCTCCAGGGCCCGCCGCTACGCCTACCATTTCTTCTTCAACCGGATGATTCCGCTGCCGTTCATTCAGCCGAAAGCGGGATATCCCATCTATAGCCTCAAGCTCGAGGCTTTGCAGCACCTCCTTCCCGGCGAATCCGAAGGACTAGATACAATCTGCGACGGCATTCTCGGCAGGGGGCCATTCGTCCTTCGCGACAAGGCCGCCCACACGCCGCAGCTTGTGAATTCGTGACTCAGCGACGCCGGTCGTGATTACCGTTCTCACCTTCGTGATTGCCACCGCAACGGCGGTGGCGATGGGCGCGGTTGTACGCCGAATTGCGCCGGTGGTCGGCGCGGTGGTACCGCCACGCCCCGATCGGTGGAGCAGTGCGCCGACGCCGACCATGGGCGGGATTGCGATCGCGATCGGCACGATCGCCGGCTTCATTCTGGTCGGATTCGCGAGTCCGGACGCTGCCTCGGCCAGCTCGGCGTGGGCGTGGGTGCTCCTCGCCGCGCTTGGCATGTTCGTCGTCGGCTTCTATGACGATCGACTGCAGCTGTCGCCGATCGCCAAGCTCGTGGCGTCGCTCGTCATCGGCGCCTTCCTCGTGTTCGCGTTGTCCGGCGCCGATCCTGATAGCGCACTGCCGCCCGAGTACACGCTGATCGGCACCATATGGTTCGCGGGGCTCTGCCACGCGATGAACCTGCTCGACAACATGGACGGCCTGGCCACTGGCGTCGCGATCATCGCGACCGCGTTTCTGGCCGCGCTGCTCGGCCCACTGCTTGGACCGATGCTCGTTGCGCTGCTGGTGTCGCTGGTCGGCGCGCTGGTGGGATTTCTCTTCTGGAACCGTCCGCGGGCACGGCTGTTCATGGGCGACTGCGGCAGCCTCTTCATCGGCGCGATGCTGGCGGGCTCGTCACTCGTACCGATCTTCAACGCCCGCGTGGCGTTCGTCAGCCCGGCGGTGCTCGTCGTGCTGATCCTCGTCGTGCCGCTCTTCGACACGGCATTCGTGCTCGTGTTGCGACGGCTTGCCGGACGGAAGGCGAGCAAGGGCGGAACCGATCACGTCTCGCACCGGCTCGTGTCGCTTGGCTTCTCGGAGCGAAGCGCCGTCCGGATCCTGTATCTCTTCGCGCTCATCGGCGGGCTGGCGGCGTGGGGAATTCAGAAGTGGAGTGCGGTCGAGCCAATGATGCCCTTCGTGGCGTCGTTCGGCGTGATCGTG
This sequence comes from Acidobacteriota bacterium, assembly GCA_046765795.1. Lineage (GTDB taxonomy): Bacteria > Acidobacteriota > Vicinamibacteria > Vicinamibacterales > UBA2999 > Gp6-AA40. Next base: position 37,060 of record JBKPRH010000035.1, read on the forward strand.
ATCCTGATCGGCATCTACCTCGCGCGCGTGCCCGCCTATAACGCGCAGGACTTCATCGCGCTGCAGAAGTCGTCGTTCGCGCCGTTCCTCAAAGACCTGGCGTTCCGCTGGCACGCGGGGCAGGTGATGCTCGACCTGGTGCTCATCACCGTGTGCTACTACGTCGCGTATCGGCTGCGATTCGAGGGCGCGAGCCTCGATCCGTTTCTGCAGTACTTTCTGTCCACGCTGCCGATCGTGCTCGGGTGCAAGCTGCTGGCGCTGCTTGCGTCGGGGCTGTATCAACGCTCGTGGGACACGTTTGGCCTCCGCGACCTGACGACGGTGGTGCGCGGCGTGGGCATCGGATCGCTGCTCACCGTGGCGGCCTCCTACTACCTCTATCGCGGCGAGGGCTCCTCGCGCGTCGTCTTTGTGCTCGATGCGCTGTTGCTGGGGGCGGCGATCATCGCCACGCGCGTGTCGTTCCAGGCGATGAATCTCCTGGCCTCCGAGCGTAATAAGAAGCACCGCCGCGTGCTCGTCTATGGTGCCGGCGGCTACGGCCGGCTGCTCGTGCGTGAGATGCGGGCCAATTCGGCGTGGCGCATGAACCCGATCGGATTCATTGACGACGACCCGCTGAAGGCGCATCGCTGGATTGTTGGCGTGCCGGTGCACGGCGCAATCGATCAGCTCGAACAAGTGATGCGCGTATACAGGGTTGACGAAGTGCTCCTCAGCAGCCCGGCGATCAACGGCAATGTTGAAGTCAGGATTCGCGAGATCTGCGCGTTGCTTGAACGACCGGTAAGGCGTCTGCGAATGGAGATCACCTGACCTTACGCGTGGGCATCGATGGTCGCGCGTTCAGCTCGCCAGCGGCCGGAGTCCGTCGGTATGTTTCCGCCCTGGTGCCAGCCTTGAAGGCCGCCGATCCGTCGCTCGAACTCGTGGCATTGGGAGGAGATCGCGACGAGATACCTGCGGACCTTGCGCACGTCAGCGAGTCGTGGCATCCGCCGACCAATCTCGGATGGAGCGCGATGGGTTTGCCGCGCGCCGCTGCGAGGGCTCGGGTGGATGTGATTCACGCGCCCTCGTACACCGCGCCGTTGTGGTCGAGTGCGCCTGTGGTATTGACGATTCACGATGTCAGCTACGAGCGTCATCCCGAGTGGTATCCCTATCAGCGCGATGCCATGCGCCGCATGTTCTATCGGCGGAGCGCACGGAGCGCGGCCCGGGTGTTGACCGATTCCGAGTTCTCGGCCGGCGAGATTGCGGCCGCGTATCAGATTCCTCGCGAACGAATTGCCGTCGCGCCGTTGGGAGTGTCGGATCATTTCGCGCCCGTCGATCGTCCGAACGGGACGCTCGCGGCTGACATCACACCGCCATTCCTGCTGCACGTCGGCGATCTGCACGAGCGACGAAACCTGGGCCTCGTGGTGCATGCGATGTTCGAGGCGCAGCGACGTCCGGGCATGCCGCAGCTCTCGCTGGTGCTGGCTGGTGTCGATCGCGGCATCGGCGATCGGCTGCGCGGCTACGCGCGCGAAGCGGGGTCGCCTGATGCGGTCGTGTGCCTGGGGCCGGTGACGGATTCGCAGCTGTTGACGCTCTATCGCGCCGCGACCGCACTCGTGTATCCGTCGCGCTACGAGGGATTCGGTTTGCCGGTCCTGGAGGCGATGGCGTGCGGTACGCCGGTCATCGCGTCGCGCGCGGCGTCGATTCCAGAAGTGCTCGGCGATGCCGGTATCCTGCTCGATCCCGATGACGAGCCGGGGTGGGCGGAAGCGATCGCGGAGATCGTGAGCGACGAGTGGCAGAAGGGGCGGATGCGGAAGGCGGGCCTGGCGCGCGCGAAGGAGTTCACGTGGGCGCGCACCGCGTCAATCACGCTCGAGGCGTATCGGCAGGTCGCGCCCGCGCGGATGGGTTCGCGTCGATCATGACCAGCGCACCGATCGCGTCGATTGTGATCGTCAGCTGGAATGGCCGGCAGTATCTGGAGCCGTGTCTGAATGCCGTCGCTGCGCAGCAAGGCGTCGAGGCCGAGACGAACCTCGTGGACAACGGATCGTCCGATGGCACTGCCGCCTTCGTCCGCGCGCGTTTTCCATGGGTGCGGCTGGTCGCGCACAGCGTCGATCACGCTCGACGCCTATCGGCGGGCGGCGACGGATTCGCGAAGACGATGAGCAGCGCGCCGACCGCGTCGATCGTGATCGTCAGTTGGA
>JBKPRH010000036.1:0-26564 GCA_046765795.1 Acidobacteriota bacterium
GCAACAGCAGATGCGATCGGCTCGTCGATGGCACCTTGCGTTATCCCTGATTGGCCTGCTCGCGATCGCGGCGCCGGCTGACGCGCAGGACATCTCCATCGTCCCCACTCTTCGCGCGGGCGACTCGTTTCAGCTCGACGTCATTCGCATCCGCGAAAACTCGGCGCAGCCACAGCAGAACGGCAAGAGCACGACGCGCGTGGACGTTCGCGTCCTGTCCACGAACGCTGATGGTTCCGTCATCGAATGGGTGCCGGGCCCCACCGTCTTCGCCAACCCGCAGATGGCAGCCAATCCACTGGTTGGCTTTGCCTCGCAGGCACTTCGTGACATCCGATTTCAGTTGAACCTGAACGCCGACGGCGAACTGAAGGGACTGGCGAATCAGGACGAAGTCGCGCCGAAGTTGAAGACCGTCGTCGACGCAGTGGTTCGCGATCTCGCCGCGAAAATGCCTGAGCAACAGCGCAAGGGCTTTCTCGACTTGATCGGGCAGGTCCTGTCCGTCGACGTGCTGATCGCGTCGGCCACTCGTGATGCCGCGACCTACCTCGGATTGAACGGGGCAGCGTTGGCCGTCGGCGAGGAAGCGGTCGTCGATATTGAGCAACCGAGCCCGCTCGGCGGCGACCCACTCCCTGCCAAGTTCCGCGTCCGAATGGAGTCTGCCACGGCCGATGTCGCGTCGCTGAAAACAACGACCACGTACGACCCGGCGGCGCTGATGCGTCTCACGCGGTCCTTAGCGAAGCAAGCTGGTTCGCCAACGCCGCCCGAGCAATTCATCAATCTTCCACCGATGCAAATGTCTGACGAAGGCACCTTCGTCTTCGATCGGAAGCGTGGCTTGATGCGTGAAGTGAAAGTGAACCGACGCATCGCCGTCGGCTCCAACCGTCGTCTCGACGCGTGGGAGATTCGGTTGATCGACGCGCGCTAAGACGCGTCAGCGACGACCCCTGAGCGCTTTTCTGACTGCTTGATTCCACGCGTCTGTGGCGCGGAACCAGTGCCCTTCACGATCTCGATAGATTGTCCCTACATTGAGCGCGTAGTGCGGATCACCCTTGCCGGGTAGATAGATGTATCCGCCGCCGTCTCGGTCGGGCTCGTACAACACGACATACGACAGGTGTTCCTGCTGTGAGTCGAGGGGACGGTTGGCGTACTTGGCGTAGAAGGACACCTCATACCGCGGCAGCCCGTTCGGCCGATCGGTCACGATGCCGTGTGCCCAGTCCGCGATAAAGCCGCTCGTCTGTTCCTGCGAATTCACCTGAACGCCAGGCCCGCTCCACACAGCAAACGCGCTCAGAGCGGTGCTGTCGACGATCTCAATCGGCGATGCGAGGCCCGGCGCGGTCAGGACGATACGAGTCGTCGGTCCCTTTCCGAATACTGACGCGGAGGCGAGACAGAGTATCGATAGAGCGAGAAACAACCGTAGGTTCTTCATGGGTTGCGCAACCGTAAGCCTTTCATCGGTTGCCCCTGTCGTCGGCCCTCAGCGTGCTGACGAGCCCGAACAGCGCGATGATCACGAGCGCAACGATGATGGCGACGAAACCGCCTTCCGAGATACCCCATTCGACGACGTTGGGTGGTGTCAGCCACTCTTGCACGAACGACACCGACGCGCCGAACAGCAGGCTGAGCATGAATGCCCAGGCCACCGCTTGATACTGACGACGGGTCAGGGTCCACGAGCGTTGGCTCATGACACCGGTCGTCAACAGGAACACGCCAGCAGTCCAGTCGTAGAACGGCAGCTCGAACGCGGTTGCGTCCGCGGCCAGGAAGCTCTCGGCGTGGAGACACGTTTCGGCGCAGAGCATGAACGCGCCGAACGCAATGGCGACACCGGGCTTGGCGAAGTACCTCACGGGCGTCTCCTCGAACGGAGCGCATTATACGGGGTCCAGCTAAAGCCGGACACTACACTACACCTACTCGACGCGCAAAGCCTTCGAGGGATCGATGCGCGTGGTTCGCAGTGATGGCAGGAGCGCGGCGATTGCCGTCGCAAGCAGCATGATGCCCACGGCGACGACATACGGTCGCAGCACAACCGGCGGCGCCAGCATGAGCGTGCTGGCCGCCAACCGGTTCAGCCCAAACGCGACGAGGGCACCACCAGCCAATCCCACTGACGCCGTTCGAAGCGTCTCACTCATCAGTCCTTCGACGAGTTGACGCACGCTTGCGCCGAGCGCCATGCGGATGCCGAACTCGCGCGTGCGCTGGGTGACGAGGAAGGCCACCACCGCGTACGTGCCGGAGAACGCGAGCAGCAAGCCGATGCCGCCAAGAACGGACGCGGTGACGGAGAACGCTCTGAACACCCACGCCTGGCCGCCGATCATGTCCATGATGGGAGTGAACCGGTACGGCGCGTCTTTCTCGATCGCGTTGACGGCGTCGTTGACGGCCGTCCTTGCGGCTGTCGTGTCTCCTCGTGTGCGCACGAGCACTGACAGTTCGCCTGGATCGCGGAATCCGGTGGTGAAGTAGACGCAGGTTTTATCGACGCCGTCCTGTAGTGAACCGCTGACGACGTCCTCGGCAACGCCGATCACGCGCACGCTGGTGTGTGTCGGCCGACGTATGGCGGGCCGTTGCGAAGGGAGCAGATCGAGCGTTTGGCCGATGGGGTCGACGCCGGGCCACAACGTGCGCGCGGTCGCCGCACTGACAATCGCCAGCGCGGCTCCTTCATCGGCCTCTCGAGCGGTGAACGCTCGACCTTGCACGAGTCGAATGCCGAAGACAGGAAAGTACTCCGAAGACACGACCGTGAAGCCGACGGTTTGCTGGATACGCGACTCAGAGGCGAGGACATCGAGGGATTGAAGCGTCGCCGTCATCGGCGGCCGCCAGGCCGCGGCGATCTGCTCGACTGCCGGATCGCCGGCGAGACGTGACACGACCGCAGCTCGCAGACGAGGAGCGACGCGGACGTCGGCGACGCGCTCGTAGTTGCGATGGCTATCAGGATTCGCGATGGTCGTCGAACGCTCGACGAATCCGAACGCCGCCACGATGAACAGTACGCACGCGCCGATCTGCAGCGCAACGAGTCCGGTGCGCAAACGTGAGCGACGCGCGTCGAGCGCCTCGTCGCCTTTCGATGCGCGCACGAGATTGGCACGCGTCACGTGCAGCGCCGGCATCAGGCTGACGAGCACCGATGACACAACGGCCGCAATCGCCAGCACACTGAGCACTCGCCAGTCGGGATCGAGGGGCGCGAGCAAAACCTCGAACGGAATCGCACGTAATGGAAACGTCGCGACCATCAGCGATGGAAACGCACGCACGGTCACCATCGTCAAGGCGAGGCCGAGGACTGCTGACGGAACAGCCAACACCAGGCTCTCGATTATGAGCTGGCGAATCACCAGGCCACGTCTGGCCCCGAGCGACAGACGCACGGCGATCTCACGCTGACGGCCAAAGCCTCGGGCCAGCACCAGATTGGTGACGTTGGCGCACGCCACGAGCAGCACCAGCGCGAACACCGACATGATCAACAGGAACATCGTCAGCACGACGCCGTCGAGAGGAATGCGTCTCCCGCGAGACTCGACCCGAACTGCAATGGGAGCTGATTCGGACCCGGTTGGGAATTGCTGATGCAGCCACACATCGAACCAGGCGCGTGCTTGTGATTCACTCGTGCCGCCGGCGAGCCGGCCGATCGCGAGCAGTGATGGCGGGCTGGCCTCGCTCCACGGATTGGGAACGTCGAACGCACCGGCCATCGTGAGCGGTGCAAAGAAGCCCACGAACTCCAGCCCCGGCACCGAGAAGCCGCGAGGCAGCACCCCGACGACGTCGAAGCGTTGGTGTCGCAAGACGATCGTCTTGCCGATGATCGCGGGATCGGCGCCATAGCGCGTCCGCCACGTCGCATTCGACAGCACGACCACAGCTCCCTGACCTGGTGCCGCAGTGTCGGCAGGGGTCAGCGGGCGTCCCATGGCTGGCTGCAGGCGCAAGACCTGAAAGAAGTCGCCCGTGACGAGCAGGCCCGCCATCGTCGCGCCGTCCTGCATCACCGTTGTCTCGCTGCCGGCTGCAAGCGGCGAGAAGTGCGGAGTGCTGTCGCGTAGAGCGTCGAAGTCGCGCAGCGTGAAACGGTGGCGGCGCTGAGTGTTCGTATCCCAGCTCAACTCGTACAGGGTGTGCGGCTCGGGCAGGTCGATCGGCTTCAGGATGTAGGCATTGAGAATGGTGAAGCCAGAGCAGAGGACGCCAAGACCGATGCCGATTGTGGCGGTCACGCTCATCGCGAAGAGCGGCGATCGACGCAAGCTGCGAAGGGCGTAACGGAAATCGGCAAACATGGCGCTGTAGACGGCCGATGCACACATATGGTTCCGTCATGAAAACGACACTGGATCTCGGCATGGAGCGGGTGTAGAGTCCCCCCATTACCGCTCCCCGTCGAAGCGGCCCGCTACCTCGCAAGGGAGAGACACATGGACCCACGCGTGGACCGGCGAATTGATGAAGACCTCGGGAAGGGCGCTGTCGAAACAGATTCCTGGATCGACCCCCATGACGACGCCGAGTGGCACACCAGTGCTGTCGCGTTAACCGAGGATGTGACGGGTGCCGACAGTCACGACGTCAAGCACGCCGAAGAAGAGCTCGGGGCCGACGACGACGGGACGCCGGGTTAGCGGAACGACCGAAACCACAAAACTGATCGGTCGCGGCCGAAATCGTAAGCCATAGCTCTACAGTGTTGCACTGCGCTTCGCAGTCCTGGTTAGGCACGGCCATTGCGCCTGTCCTGATCAGGAGTGTGTCTGTGATTCGACTCGGTCTTCGATCGATCGTAGTGCTGGCCTTGCTGGCCGGCGCCTGCGCCAGCGGAGAGAATCCCAGTCCGGGACCAACGGCGCCCACACCAACACCGACGCCCACTCCAACGCCGACGCCGACACCGCCACCGAGCAACTCGTGCCTGCCGAGCGCCGCGACGAATCTCGCGGTGTCACAGAACGGCAGCACCCGAGTGCTGTCGTGGACCGCAGGTGCGAGAGCCACCGACTACGACGTTCAGATTGGCACCACGTCGCAAGGGTCAGATCTCGTGCGCGACAACACGACGCACACCGACTACACGTGGACAGGCGGCGGATCGGGCACGAACGGGACGTTCTACGCCCGTGTGCACTCGCACAATTCGTGCGGGTCAGGTCCTGCGTCCGCAGAACTCGTGTTCCACTAAAAGTGCAAACTTCAAAGTGCAAAGTGCAAAGTTCCCTCTGAACTTTGCACTTTCGACTTTTTACTCTGCACTTTGCCCGAGGCTACAATGGCCTTGAGGCATTCATTCATGCGCAAAACACTCGGACTCGCTGCCCTCGCGTTGGTCGTCGCGTTGACCACCGGCGGTGTCGAGGCACAGAAACCCATTCCCGTTCAGGTCTTCAAAGACGCCACATGCGGCTGCTGCGCAAATTGGGTCGAACATCTGCGCCGCAAGGGCTTTGCTCCGACCAGCGAGAACGTCGCAGACATCCAGGCGGTCAAGGACGTCTACAAGGTTCCCGCGCAGGCACGGTCGTGCCACACAGCGCTGGTGGGCGGATACGTCATCGAAGGACATGTCCCCGCTGACGAGATTCATCGATTGCTCAAAGAGAAGCCCAAGGTGGCCGGCCTTGCTGTTGGCGGCATGCCGATCGGATCTCCGGGAATGGAAGGCCCGAACCCGCGTCCGTACGACGTCCTGAGCTTCGACAAGACAGGCAAAACGGCGGTCTATTCAACCCAGCGCCCTTGAGCATTGGGCATTGAGCATTGGGCATTGAAGGCGTATAAACGCCTGCATGCCAACGCCCGCCAGAGTCCTCACGGCCTGCGTGATCGGAGTCGCTGGCCTTGTGCTCGGCTTCGTGATCGCGCGAGCGCAAGCGCCCGAGAAGCCGCCGACGATCGACGAGTTGCGCAAGGCGGTCGCCGATCTGCGCGGCGGCCGCATCCCACGTCCAAAGTCGTATGACGCGATGACCGCCGATCAGCAGGCGTTCGTGAAGAGCGTCCTCAGCGGTCCGCGCGGCGACATCAGTGGATCGCTCGGCGTGATGATCGCCAGCCCGACGTTTGCGGATCTCGCGCAGAAGACGATTGCTTACGCGCGCTTCGCCGGCCGTGAAGGCTATTCCGTCGTCCCGCCCAAGCTCACCGAGCTCGCGATCATCATGGGTGCCCGCGCGTGGACCGCGCACTACGCGTGGTACGTCCATCGACGTGCAGCCGAGCGCGCTGGCCTCAGCGCAGACGTGATCAACGCGATTCGCGATGGTCGTCGCCCGGCGAAGATGAACCGTGACGAGGCGGTCGTCTATGACTTCTGCAACGAACTGCTGACGACGAAGCAGGTGAGCGATGCGACGCTGCAGGCGGCGCGCAGCGTCCTCGGCGGCGATCGCGGCGTGGTCGATCTCGTGGGCACGCTGGGCGCCTATCAACTCGTCGCGATGATGATGGTTGTCGATCAGTTCCCGTTACCTGACGGTGTGGCGCCGGAACTGAAAGCCATTCGTTAGCGAACATGTCGAACGTCGTTCGTCCCCCCTTCGTCATCTGCGTGCCGATGCCCGAAGGTGAGCGCTTCGCGATTATCTATCCCGAAATGATGCTCGCGCGGACATTTCCGCCACCAAAGCCCGGCGAGAAATGGCAGGACGCCATGCGGCGATTCTTTGAACAGCAGCAATTGCTGACGGAGGACGATCTCCGGATCAAACTGCGCGAGATCGGCCTGGACGAGACGGCGGCGACTGCGCAGATCGAACGGGCGCGCAAAGCAACTGCGCTCAATACCGAGTTCGCGTGGGACCACGTCACCAGCATTGGATTCCGCAACCGCGACGGTCAGCAGGTGATCCGGAAGACGGAGCGCGAGGGGAGCGCACCGGGACAACGTGTCTTCATCCTGCACTGCACCGTGTGCGAGCACGAGTACGGCGCGGACGGCTGCGATATCTACGATCGCTTGTGCCCGAAGTGTCAGGACGGTCCGCCGGGGTTACCTGTGTGAATGTAGTGTCCGCCTGTAGGCGGACCTGGTCCGGCTAACGCCGGACACCACGTCGAAGGAGCGCGTCATGAAGCATCGTCGGATCCTGTGGCTGGTGCTGGCGCCATTCGTGTGTGCGTCAGCTGATCGCGTCTGGGCGCAGACTCCGGCGGCACTGCCGCCTGGCGTGCAGCGCGTCACCTCGGTCGAGGGCATCACGGAATACTCGCTGGCGAATGGCCTGCGTGTGCTGTTGTTCCCCGATCAGTCGAAGGCCACGATCACGGTGAACGTCACCTATCTCGTCGGGTCCAAGCACGAGAGCTACGGCGAGACCGGGATGGCGCACCTGCTCGAGCATCTGCTGTTCAAGGGGTCGACCAGACACACGGACATTCCGAAAGAACTGCAGGACCACGGCGCACGGCCGAACGGCACGACGTCGTACGAGCGCACGAACTACTTCGAGACGTTTTCAGCATCGGACGCCAATCTCGAATGGGCAATCGACCTCGAATCGGACCGCATGGTCAATTCGTTCGTCGCAAAGAAGGATCTCGACAGCGAGATGACTGTCGTGCGGAACGAGTTCGAAGCCGGCGAGAACAATCCGCTCGGCGTCCTGTACCAGCGCGTCCTGTCGACAGCGTATCTGTGGCACAACTACGGCAAATCGACGATCGGCTCGCGCGCCGATATCGAGAACGTCCCGATTGATCGACTGCAGGCGTTCTATCGGACGCATTACCAGCCGGACAACGCCGTCCTCGTGGTGGCCGGAAAGATCGACGAAGCCAAGACGCTCGCGCTCATCGGCAAGTATTTCGCCCCGATTCCGAAGCCGCAGCGTACGCTTCCGAAGATCTACACGAACGAACCGACGCAGGACGGCGAACGCATGGTCACGCTGCGCCGCACCGGCGAGGTGCAGAACGTGATCGTCGGCTACCACGTGCCGCCTGGCTCGCATGCGGACTTCCCGGCAGTGCAGCTGGCGTCGCAGATCCTTGCCGACAACAGTCCATCGGGCCGCCTCTACAAAGCGCTCGTCGAAACGAAGAAAGCGTCGAACGTCGGTGGCCAGGGCCTCCAGCTGCGCGATGCGGGCATGTGGGTGCTGCTCATGGAAGTGCGAAAGGAATCGTCCGTTGACGATGCGCGAGACACGCTGCTGGCGACGGTCGATGCGGTGAAGACGACGCCGTTCACCAGTGAAGAACTCGAGCGAGCGCGGAATCGGCTGTTGTCAGGCATCGAGCTGCAGTTCAACAACTCCGAGCAGATGGCGCTGAGTCTGAGCAACTGGGCGTCGATGGGTGACTGGCGGCTGTTCTTTCTGAACCGTGATCGCCTCAAGCAAGTGACCCTCGCGGACGTGCAGCGCGTCGCGACGTACTACACGAAGCCCGCGAATCGTACGGTGGGCGTCTTCATCCCGGCCGAGCAGCCGGATCGCGCGGAGATTCCCACCGCGCCGGATCTCGTTGCTGTCTTCAAAGACTTCAAGGGCAATGCTGCCGTCTCAGCAGGCGAGGTCTTCGACGCGTCGCCCGCCAACATCGAGTCTCGTTTGCGACGAGTCACACTGCCCGGCGGCGCGAAAGTGATGTTGCTGCCGAAGCAGACACGCGGCGATACCGTATCGGCCGTCATCCGTCTGTCGTTTGGTGACGAGAAGTCGCTGGCTGGTCAGGCGAGGATTGCGCAAATGACTGGCCAGTTGCTGATGCGCGGTACCACGAAGCGTACGCGGCAGCAGATCCAGGACGAGCTCGATCGGCTGAAGGCGCGGATGTTCGTCGGCGGTAGTGCGACTGGCGCAACGATCAACATCGAGACTATCGCTGCGAATCTGCCGGCAGTGTTGGAGCTAGCCAACGAGGTGCTTCGTCAGCCGTCGTTCCCGCAGGTCGAGCTCGATACGCTGCGTCAGCAGGCGCTCGCCGCGATGGAGAGTCAGAAGACCGAGCCACAGGCGGTGACCGCGCGCGCGTTCCAGCAGCACGTGAATCCGTTTCCGAAGAGCGACGTTCGCTATGTGCCGTCGATCGATGAGGAGATCGCCGAGCTGAGAGGGGTATCCCTCGATCAGGTGAAGCAGTTCCATTCCGGCTTCTACGGCGCCTCCAACGCCGAGGTCGCCATCGTCGGCGACTTCGACCCGGAAGCGGTGATGAAGATCGTGTCTTCCGGTCTCGGCACGTGGAAGAGCCCGAAGCCGTTTACGCAGATGAAGAACCCGGCGCAGAAGATTGAGCCCGTGAGTCGCGTCTTCGAAACCCCGGACAAGACCAACGCGTTCTTCCTCGCTGGCACGCGCATCACGATCACCGATGAGAACCCCGATTATCCGGCGCTGATGTTCGCGAACTTCATGCTCGGTCAGGGCATCAACTCGCGGCTGTTTGCTCGCATTCGCGGGAAGGAAGGTCTCAGCTACGGGATTAGCTCCGCGCTGGCGCTGAGCCCCGGCGACGAGAGTGCGTTGTTCGTGACGAATGCGATCTCCGCTCCCGAGAACGCGGCGAAGGTGGAAGCGTCATTCAAGGACGAGATCGCCACGTTGCTGAAGAACGGGTTCAGTGACGCGGAAATCGCGGCGGGGAAGGTGAGCTGGCAGCAGAATCAGCAGCTCAATCGCGAGCAGAACGCCACGCTCGCCGGGAGTCTCGTGAACGGAGCGCACTACGGCAGGACGCTGGCGTGGACGGCCGATCTCGAGAAGAAGGTGCAGGCGCTGACGTCGCAGCAGATCTCGGCGGCGATGCGGAAGTACATCGATCCCGCGACATTGACCGTGATGAAGGGTGGCGATTTCAACAAGGCGACGGCAAAACCGTAGTGTCCGCCTTTAGGCGGACCCACAGGTCCGGCTAAAGCCGGACACTACACCTGTCTCACTACAGCAGTCTCTCGCCTTCGATCGCGAGTAACTGAAGCTTCGTGGCCGTGCCACCCGGTGCAGAGAAGCCGCCGGTACCTCCATCGGCGGCGAGCACGCGGTGACACGGCACGATGATCGGAATGGGATTCCGTCCGAGCGCCTGACCAACGGCGCGTGCCGCATCGGGCTCGCCGACGCGTTTCGCGACCTCACCGTACGAGAGCGTCGTTCCTGGTTTGATCGTGCGCGTCACATCGTAGACGCGTCGATGGAATTCCGGTACTGCCTCGTCCCAGTCGAGCGGGATGTCGGTGAGATTGCGCGGCTCACCGTCGAGTAACGCGACGATGCCCTCGATCGCGTGCGACACGAACCGTGGTGGAGCAGACTCGATGATGTGCGGGAAGCGACGAACGACGCGGGCTCGCGTGTGAGAGTCGGTATGTTCGGGGAGCCACACCGAGGTGACCCCCCGATCCGACCAGGCGATCGCACACGAGCCGATCGCCGTGGGAAACAGGCAGAAACTATTTCTGGTCGAAGTCCCCGGGACCGCCATTGCCAGCCGGTGCGACGTTCGCGTTGATGTTGCCGTTAGTGGCCGGTGCGACCGCGTTCGGATCGACGCGATTGAGCGCCTCGAGCGTCGGGCCGGCTTCACCGCGCGGCAGCAGGCTCGGACCCGAGCGCAGGAACACTTTCTCCGGCGCGATACTGCGATCGAAGAGCACGCCGATGAAGCAGTTGCTCATCTCATCCCAGTTCTGTGGTCCCCACACGACCTTTTTCGTCGCGTCCGGGTTGAAGCGGTTCGCCGTCGAGTTGTCGAAATGGCTCACCAGCTGCAGCTTCGAACCTTTCGGCATCGAGAGCGGCTCGGCGAACTGATAACCCATCTGCCACTCGAAGTTCCAATTGCCCTTCAGCACGGTCTGCGACTGGCCGGTGGGGCTCACGACACGCAGTTCGAAGTCTTTGCCGCGCAGGTGCATGTGCGGCTGCGCGTAGACGAGACGTGCGTTTTCGCCGAAGGTGATCTCGCTGACGACTTCCGCCTTGCCATCGCCGGGCGGAATCGCGAGATTCAGCGCGGTTGGTCCGGCGTGGAAGAAGTACCGCGTCTGCGGCGGTTCCTTCGCCAGGACGAGACCGAGCTTCGAGATGTCAGCGGACGGCTTGCCTGACGTGGTGTAGTGCAGCTCGAACACCAGGTCCGATCCCTTCGGAACGAACTTCGCTGCGCCGTTGATGTCGAAGCGCTGCGCGCCGAGACCGGGATTGAACTTGCCGAGGATGTCGTTGCCTTCCTCGATCGCGTTCTTGCCCAAGATGTCGCGATTGCTCTCCGCTTCGTACGCCTCGCCGGGCACGGCGTTCTCCATCCACTTCGATCCGGGCGGCCGCACCCATACTTTGCCGTGGTGCAGAACGGCGGGATCACCAGGGCGCATCTCGGCCGCGGAGACCCACAGGTCCTCAGTGAACTTTCCTTTGACGACGATGTACTTGTAGTTCACCGTGCCGCGGGCGGGAACGTCGAACGGCTTCGGCATCTCGATGATGATGTCGGGCTTGATGTTCCAGCCACTCTCGAACTTCAGCGCGGGTGGTGCCGTTGTCGGATCGCCAGCGGGTGCGCCGTTGTCGGCCCATGCGGCGAGCGTATTGATCTCGCGTTCAACGAGGCGGCGCTCGTTTGACAGATGCGCATAGCCCGGATCGGCGAACCAGGGCGGCATCTGCTTCGAGACGACCGCGTTCTTGATCGCGCGCGCCCAGGGTCGTGCCTGCTCGTATGTGAGCAGCGACATCGGCGCAACTTCGCCAGGTCGATGGCAGGTCTGGCAATTCGCCTGCAGGATGGGCAGCACGTCTTTATAGAACGTGGGGGAGTCAGCGGCTGACGCGGCCGACGCCATAACCAGGGACCCCAGGACAGCTATCAGGCTCGTTCTCATGACCGACGCCTCCACACACGAATGCCACACGTCGATGTACGGAATAAGCCCGTTCGACGTTGTTCCAAAAGTATAGGGCCGATCGTATCCAGACGAACCCGGATGGCGTGGACGGTGTCGCCATGGGAAAATGGCGATTTCACGGCCGATTTGCCGGGTCCTGCCCAGGCACGGTCCAGTCTGGGGGTCACTCAAAAATGCCGCAAAACCGTCTGCTCGTGCCTGCCGTGCTCGCGTCAGCTGTGATCGCGCTGTTACCCCTGCAGTTGATCAGCGAAGCACAGGAGCCCGACGCACCGGCAGCAGCTGGCGGCGGTCGCGGCTTGAGAGACAGCCGCGGCTTGGGAGACCAGTTTCTCAGGTCTCCACAGCGATCAGTTGAAGCTGACCGAGCGGTTCACGCGAATCGATCCGGAAATGATCGACTACCGCATTCGCGTCGAGGATCCGGCGACGTGGACAGCGCCGTTCACGGTGCGTTTCACGATCACACAGCAGCCGAACTATCAGTTCTATGAGTACTCATGCCACGAGGGCAACGGCGCAGTGGGGTACGCGCTGAGCGGCGAGCGCGCGTACGAACGCCTGGTCGCGGACGCCAAGGCCAAAGGGCTGCCGATTCCGCCCCGCACCATGGGGATGGAAGTCTATTCGGGTACTCCGGTCGAAGGCCGTGAGCCGGTTCGAGAAATCGGCGGGCGGGAAACAGGAATAAGGAGCACGCGCTCCGGGTAATAAACGATCGATGTCCAACGATCTTGACGACGCCTATCGCTGTCCCAAATGCGGCGCCACCTCGGCGCTGATGCTGCCAGAGCCAGTGTTACGTCAAACCCATGTCGCACTGAAATGTCTGCAGTGCGCCCACGTTCTCCGGATGCCGCGCCACGTGCTGGAGGGCACCGGCACCCGGTTCGATTCCACCAGCCCGCTCGAGTGAGGTATCTTCCCGGAACCTGGAACCTGTAACGGATCAGGCTCCATTCCGCGGAGCGCCGGTGAACAACTTCTTTTTGCTACTCGCGTTCTTCACGGGCGCGGGTGTGGCTGCGCAGTCGGTCATCAACGCACGGCTTGGCTTCCTGCTGGGCGGTCCAATCTGGGCAGCGGCTGCGCAATTCGTCGTCGGGTTGCTGTTGCTGTTGCTTGTGGCCGCGGCCTCGCGGCAGCCGGCACCAGTCAACGTCGACCTGGGCGGCTCGCCGTGGTGGGTCTGGACCGGCGGCGCGTTCGGCGCGACCTTCATCGTCGTGACGATCCTGCTGACGGCGAGAATTGGCGCGACCCTGACGCTCGCCTCGATCATCGTCGGGCAGCTGACGGCGGCGCTGGTCGTCGATCACTATGGACTGTTTGGTGGCACGGTCGTCCGTCTCACGCCGCTGCGGGCGAGCGGTGTCGCGCTCCTGCTGCTGGGAGTGACGCTCATTCGTTGGAAGACATCATGAAAGACTCGGAGCGCCGGCTGTTAACCGAACTCCGCCGCGCGCTGTTACCACTGCACAAAACGCTCCTCGAATGGGAGCGTAAGACCTACGAGCGCGAGCACGGCCGAAAGATGGGTGGCGGCGAATTGCTGCAGGTCATCATGACCGCGCCGCAGTTCGCGTGGCTGCATCCGATCTCGGAACTGATCGTGCGCATCGATCAGGCGCTCGACGAGGAAGCGCCGGACACGCCGGTGGATGTGGACGCGATCCTCACGCAGGCGCGTCGGCTCGTCGCGCCCGATCAGACCGAGAAGCCGTACGCCGAGCGCTATCTGACCGCGCTCCAGGAAGTGCCAGACGTTGTCGTCGCGCACGGGAAGGTCACGGCGATCCTCAAAGAGAATCCCGCGAAAGAGACGCTTCATTAGTGCACCAAGGACTATTTCGAGGGCCAGCCCGCAGGCGGCACCCACGGCTTGCCGTTGGGACCGACTTCATCCGGCCGTCCTGGCGGAAGCACCTTGTCGCTTCGTGCGCGAACGTAAAGATGGATCTCCGAGACCTGCTTCTTGTCGAGCAGCTTGTCCCACGCCTGCATGCCCTTGTCGGGCACGCCGTTCATCACGATCTTCATGAACTCCGCGGACGAGAGCTTGTTGTTGGGATCGGTCAGGTTCGGCGCGTTCGTCGTGCCGAGGGCATCGACGCCGTGGCATCGATAACAGTACACGTGCCACCACTTCCAGCCGTCGTAAACGGTCTTGTACGTCTCTGTCGTCTGTGCGGCGAGCGGTACGGTTCCGTTCGGCAGCACACAGAACACCGTCACAGCGAACACGAGTCCGCTCACACTGATCAGTCGCAATTGAGTCGTCATTTCGCGTGTGTCCGTCCCGCGACCATCAACGGCACGCCGTACTCCTTCAAGATCGCCGTGATCTCTGCGCTTCGCTGACGACGCACGTTCTCCACGCGCGCCATCAGTGCCGTGTCACCTTTCTTGACGCCCATCGAGATGTTGAAGGCGAAGGGCAGATCGCCCTGTCCTGACGGGACAGGCACGAGTGCCATCGGCACGCTCTGGCGAGCGGCGTAGTAGCCGGCAATTGGTCCCCACACGATCGCGAGGTTCACTTTGCCGCTTGCGACGGCGTCGATGATGGTGCCGGGCGAATTCTCATCAGAGTAGAACGTGCTGAAGCCGACGACGTTGTCGACGACGCCGCGTTTGGACAACTCGTGCACCGGCGGCGGGTTGGTGTAATCGTCGCCGAGCAAGTGCACGCCGATCTTCAGTTTCTTCAGGATCGGATCGTCGAGTGATTTGACCGCGAGTCCCTTGCCCTTGGGATAGACGAAGACATACGTGGAGCGATAGTAGGGTGGTGTCGTGCTGACCAGGTCATAGCCTTCGGGCACGCCGATCACGAGGTCGCAGCGTCCCTCCTGGAGCGTCGCGTTCATCGTGTTCCTGATGAAGCCTCTCCGCTGTCCCCACCAGACGTAGCTGACCGTTGTTCCGAGCTCTTTCGCGATGAGCGATGCGATCCGGTTTTCGAAGCCTTCGAGTTTCTGATTCGAGAACGGCATGTTCTCCGGATCGGAGCACACGCGCAGCGGACCCCTCGTCTGCCCGAGCACGGAAGTCGGGCAGACGAGAGCTATGCACACCAACAGCGTCCATCTGAAGAGAGTCTTCACGGCAACGAGAAGACCGTGAGCACGCCGCCCTGGTTGCTGAAGTTCGCCAGGTCCTTGAACGCCCCGATCGCGCCGAGACCAGCGGTCGGATCTTCGAGACTCATGTCAGCGGCGACGCCGATGCCCGACCAGCCGCCGACGCCCGACAGCACGGCGATGTACTGCTTGCCATCGGGACCGACGTAGGTCATCGGGTTGCCGATGATGCCCGACGGAGTCTTGAACTTCCACAGCACGTCACCGGTCTTCGCGTGAACGGCCTTCAGCCAGCCTTCCATCGTTCCGTAGAACACGACGTCACCGGCGGTCGAGAGCGCACCGCCCCACGCCGACAGCGGCTCCTTGATGCCCCAGACCTTCTTGCCGGTCGACGGATCCCACGCGATGAACTCACCGCGATTGCCACCTGGCCCCGGTTTGCTCACCACGATCGCGCCGACGTACGGCTGGCCCGCCTGATACTTCACTTCGACGCCTTCGTAGTCCATGCACAGGTTGTTGGTGGGCACGTAGAAGAAGCCGGTGCGCGGCGAGTACGAGACGGGCTGCTGATTCTTGCCGCCCATCGCCGAGGGACAGATGTCCTTCGTGTTCTTCGTGGCCGACGTCCGCTTCTCGGGATCTTCAATCGGCTTGCCCGACTTGAGGTCCACGCCCTTGGCCCAGTTGACGAACACGAACGGATTCGCCTGGAGCAGCTCGCCGGTCTTGCGATCGAGCATGTACGAGAAGCCGTTGCGATCGAAGTTGACGAGCACCTTGCGCATCTGCCCGTTGAGATTCACATCGACGAGGACGTTCTCGTTGATGCCGTCGTAGTCCCATGCATCGTGCGGCGTCTTCTGATACGCCCACACCGCCTTGCCGGTGTCGGGATTGCGCGCGAAGATCGTCATCGAATACTTGTTGTCGCCGGGACGCTGATCGGGATTCCACGAGCCGGGGTTGCCGGTGCCGTAGTAGAGGAGATCGAGTTCAGGGTCGTAGCTGTACCAGCCCCACGTGGTCCCGCCGCCGCGCTTCCACTCCTCGCCTTTCCATGTCTCGACGGATCCCGGGAACCCGACTTCAGCTTCCGGTCCCGAGCTGTACATCCGCCAGATCTGCTTGCCGGTGTTGACATCGTTGGCGGTGACGAATCCGCGCACGCCGAACTCGCCGCCGGAGATGCCGGAGATCACCTTGTCCTTGATCACCATCGGCGCGGATGTGATTGTCTGGCCCTGCTTGTAGTCGCCCTGCTTAACCTTCCAGAGTTCCTTGCCTGTTTCGGCGTCAAGGGCGACGGTGTTCGTGTCGAGCTGATTGAGGAAGATCTTCCCATTGGAATACGTGACGCCGCGGTTGACAGTGTCGCAGCAGGCAATCGGAATGACGTTCGCATCCTGCTTGGGCACGTACTTCCATTTCACCGGCGCGCCTTCCTTGCTCAGATCGAGGGCATACACGATGTTGGGAAACGGCGTGTGGACGAACATCGTGTTTCCAACGACGAGTGGCTCGCCCTCATGACCGCGGAGGACGCCCGTCGAGAACGACCACGCGACCTTCAGGTTCTTCACGTTCTCGGTGTTGATCTCACTCACCGCGCTGTACCGCGTCGCCGACTGATTCTTGTTCGGCATCGTCCACTGCTTGTCGGCATCGGTGGCAGCTACCGCCGGAGCAGTGGTGCTGACCGGGCCTGACGGGCTCGGACTACTGCAGGCGGCGATTCCAGCGATTCCCAGTGAGGCGGTGATGACCCACGTCCACGACAGTCTCTTCATAATGGGCTCCTGTCGGCTGGTCCACGATTTGGGTTCGGATTGGCGTCGCAGAGTGTAGCCGATCGAACCTTTTCTTGTACGCAAGTCTCTTAGAGAGCGTTGACGCCTACCTCGATCGAGTTAGCGACATGGGTGCTCCGGGCGCAATGCGGGGATCGCGAGGCGCTCGAGCTGGTCCTGCGCGCCGTACAGCCACCGCTGCGGCGTTATATCAGTGGGCTGGTCGGGGCGGATGATGCCGACGACATCCTGCAGGACGTCCTGCTCATCGTGTCGAGGAAGCTGTATTGGCTCGAGCAGCCCGACCTGTGTCGCGCCTGGGCGTTCCGCATCGCCAGCCGCGCGGCGTTCCGCTATTTGAAGAAGCGGAAGCGCTGGCGGGATACGACCGTCGATGACGCCGCGATCGGGGAGCTCGCCGCGCCGGAGATCGCCCGGCCGGACGACACCATCCTCGAAATACTCGATAGTCCTGCGTTGACCCCCGCGAGCCGCGCGGTGCTCGTACTGCACTTTCGAGAAGAGATGCCGCTCGCGCATGTCGCAGCGGTGCTGGAGATTCCCATCGGAACCGTGAAGTCGCGGCTCGCCTTCGGATTGAAGGCGCTGCGTAGAGCGCACGCGTCGGCGTGCGCGGAGAACCGAGATGGCACAAGAACCTGAAACTGTCCTCTATGTCCTCAAGCGAGTCGATCGATCGAAGCACTTCATGCTCGCGGCCATCGCCGTCCTGTTCTTCGCGTTCCTGTCCACATTTGCCTTCATGATGGCGCACGCGCGCGACAGCGGCGGCAACGGAAAGCTGTTGTTTGCTGCGGCCGCCGCGCAGATGGCGTTCGTCGGTGGCTGCGCGGTACTCGTGTCGTATCACGTGTCGCGAATGACGAGGACAGTGCTGCAGGCGATCGACCTGGCGTCGAAGAAGTAGGGCGCGGTCCGTTCCGACCGGCCAGGAAGTAGACTACGTTTCGAATGGGGCTCCGCCAAGCCGGGCTCGCGCTCCTCGTGATCGTCGCCGGCTGTGGCTCATCGGGGGGGCACCCGCCTTCCAGCGGGGCAAGCGCCGCTACCGCAACGCCGCAGCCCGAGTGGTTTGTCGATCGCGCGGTTGAGTCCGGCATCGACTTCGTCCACATCAACGGCATGACCGGTCAGCTCTATATGCCGGAGATCCTCGCCCCGGGTGTGGCGCTGTTCGATTACGACAACGACGGCGACCTCGACGTCTACCTCGTGCAAAGCGGCGGATTTGACGGTCAGCGCCCGAACGACCGGCTCTATCGGAACGATCTGACCGTGCGCCCGGATGGCACACGCTCGTTGCACTTCACCGACGTCACGGCGGCCAGCGGCATCGAAGCTCGCGGATACGGCATGGGCGTGGCCACGGGCGATTTCAACAACGACGGCTGGGTCGATCTGTATCTCACCAAGTTCGACGCGCCAAACCAGTTGCTTCGCAATAACGGCAACGGCACGTTCACCGACGTCTCGAAGGCGAGCGGTACGGATCAGCGTTCGTGGAGCGTGTCGGCGGCGTTCGTGGACATCGATCGCGACGGCTGGCTCGATCTCTTCGTCGGCAATTACTTGCGCTATCGCCTCGAGGGCAACACGAAGTGCTCGAGCCCAACTGGAGCGCCCGACTACTGCACACCGAGCAGTTATCCGGCGTTGCCCGGGCGTTTGTATCGCAATCAGCGGAACGGGACCTTTGCCGATGTGACCACCAGTTCGCGCGTCGGCACGGAGTACGGTCCGGCGCTCGGCGTTGCCACGGCAGATTTCAACGGCGACGGATGGATGGACATCTACGTCGCCAACGACGGCAAGGAAAACCAACTCTGGCTGAATCGGCACAACGGCACGTTCGACAACGCCGCGCTGCTTGCCGGCGTGGGGCTGCCTTCAAGCGGTAAAGCCGAAGGCAGCATGGGCGTCGATGCCGGCGACTTCGACAACGACGGCGACGAAGATCTGGTGATGACCGAGTTGACCGCGGAGGGCAGCAATCTCTACATCAACGACGGCACGGGTGTGTTTACGGATGCCAGTGCCCCTTCGACGATCGGTCCCGCGAGCCTGCCATTCACCGGATTCGGCGCCGTGTGGTTCGACTTCGATAACGACGGTCTTCTCGATTTCGTCGCGGCCAACGGAACGGTGCAGATCGTCGAAGCGTTGAGGCAGGCGAAAGACCCGTTCCCAATGCACCAGAAGAAGCTGCTCCTGCGCAATGCCGGCGGCGGCCGTCTCGAGGACGTCACCGCGCGAGCGGGAGCCGCGTTCGCGCTCTCGGAAGTGGGGCGCGGTGTCGCGGTCGGCGATGTGGACAACGACGGCGATCTCGATCTGCTGATTGGCAACAACAACGGTCGCACGCGACTGTTGATCAATCAGGTGGCGTCCGGACAGCACTGGCTTGGCCTCAAGGTGGCAGTCGGCACGCGCGTCGAAGTGATTCGACAGAAGGGCGGCTCCGTGTTTCGACGCTCGCGTGCTGACGGTAGCTATGCGTCAGCGAACGATCCGCGTGTGCTCGTCGGACTTGGTGATGACGCTGGGCCCGTCAGTGTGCGTGTACGTTGGCCCAGCGGACGGACCGAGATGTTCGCGGATGTGATGGTGGATCGCTATATCGCCCTGAGCGAAGGGAAAGACCAGTGACACGGTGCGTGGCCGTGGTGTTGCTCGCGCTCTCAATCGCATGCGGTGGTGCGAACGAGACGACCCGAAAGAGCCCCCGGCCGGAGTTGCGGCCCGTGGCCTTGCCCGATATTGCGAGTGCGTCACCCGAGGTGCAGGCGCGGCTGCGCGAGCGTCACGAGTTACTGACTCGTACGATCAATGACACCACCTCCACGCCGGGCGCAGTAGCGGACGCGTATGGCGACATGGGGAAGCTGTTTCTCGCTGCCGAGTACTTCGATGCCGCGGAAGCATGCTTCGTCAATGCCGGCGCGCTTGCTCCGTCAGATATGCGGTGGCCCTACTATCTGGGCCACGCCGACCGGCGTAGCAATCGCAACGATCAGGCCGCGCAGGCATTCGAACGCGCGCTCGCGATTCAACCGAATCACGTGCCGAGTCTCGTGTGGCTCGCTGAGATGCGTCTCGCGGCGAATCGACCGGACGATGCCGAGCGGTTGCTCGAAACGGCTCACGGGATCGAGCCGCAGTCGGGTGCCGTGCTGTATGGCCTCGGTCGCGCCGCGCTCGCGCGGCAGGACTTTTCCAAGGCGGTCACGCACCTGGAGGCGGCGCTGACCATCGCGCCGGGCGCGTCCCGCATTCACTATCCGCTCGCGCTCGCCTATCGCGGCATCGGCAACCGGACGCAGGCGGAAATGCACTTGAGCAAGCGTGGCGAGGTCGATCTTCCTCCTGCCGATCCGCTGATGGCCGACGTTGCGAACCTGTTGCAGAATGCCGCCGCATACGAAGCGCGCGGTGCGCAGGCGCTCGACGCGCGCGACTGGCCCGGAGCGATTGAGCAGCTCACGAAAGCCATAGAGATCGCACCGCGCAATGCCTTCACGCGTCTCAATCTCGGCACTGCCTATTACATGCAGCGCGACGCCGATCGCGCGCTCGAGCAGTACCGCGAAGCCGTGCGGCTGCAGCCGTCGCTGGCACGCGCGCACTTTGGCATCGGCGTGTTGATGGAGACACGCGGCCAGGATTCGGCCGCGATTGAGGCATTCACCGCGGCTGTGACGAACGATCCGTCATACATCGAAGCGCGATTCAGTCTGGCCAACGCGCTGCGACGGAGTGGCCGTGTCGAGGAATCACTCCCGCACTACGCTGAGGTCCTGCGGATCAATCCCGCCGTCTCGCAGGCGAGCTTTGGTTACGCGATGGGCCTGGTGAGACTTGGCCGCTATCAAGAGGCGCGCGATCGTCTCGAGCGTGATGTAAAAGCCTTCCCGGAACAATTCGGATTCGCGCACGCGCTCGCGCGTCTCCTCGCGGCCGCACCGGACGATCGCGCTCGCGATGGCGCACGCGCTGAGGCGATTGCCGGAGATCTCTTGAAGATCCAGCGCACGTCCGCTCTCGCCGAGACCATGGCAATGGCGCAGGCCGAACGCGGCAGGTTCAAGGACGCGATCGGCTGGCAGCGTACGGCGATCGATCTGGCACGCCAGAGCGGGCGTCAGCAGGGCATGGCACATCTCGCCGAGACACTGGCGCTGTACGAAGCGGGTCGGCCGTGTCGCACGCCCTGGACGAACGACGATCCCGTGCATCATCCACAGCCCTCGTCGTGATGTAGTGTCCGGCTTTCCTGGCCTGAGCGAAGTCGAAGGCAGCCGGACCCTCGCGGTAAGATTCCCGCGTGAAGCTCTTCGCGAGCCTGACGGTCGCTCTGCTTGTCCTTGCGGCGCTCGGATCCGCGCAGCAGCCGCGCGCGTTCTTTGCGCGCGCCATCTTCGTGGACAAGACGAAGGACACCGGTCTCGATTTCACTCACATCAATGGCGCGACCGGTGAACTGCTGCTGCCGGAGGTGATCGGCAGCGGCGGCGCAGTCTTCGATTACGACAACGACGGCGATCTCGATGTCTTTGCCGTCCAGGGATCAACGTTGAGACCCAGCGCGTCGGGGAGCGGGCACGGCCCGTCCTCGCGAAGCCGGCTCTATCGCAACGATCGCGGCGTGAACGGTGACATGCGTCTGCGATTCACCGACGTCACCGAACGCAGCGGTCTCGTTGCGGCCGGCTACGGCATGGGCGCCGCAACAGGCGACTTCGACAACGACGGATGGATCGATCTCTACGTCACGTTCCTCGGATCCAGCCGGATGTTCCGCAATAACGGCGATGGCACGTTCACCGACGTCACGGCTCGAACCCGGACCGACGTCCCAGCCTGGGCGACGAGTGCGACCTTCTTCGACTACGACCGCGACGGCTGGCTCGACCTGTTCGTCACCACCTACGTGGACTTCAGCGTCGACATGAAGCGCGGCTGCTTTTCTGCCGGCTCCGCCCGCGACTACTGCAATCCGGTTGTCTATGCGCCGGTGCCCGATCGGCTCTTTCACAACGACGGCAACGGCACATTCACCGACGTCTCGGCGCGCGCGGGCATCAGTCGCGCCGCGAGCCGCAGCCTCGGCGTGCTCGCCGCCGACTATAACGACGATGGCTGGATCGATCTGTATGTGGCGAACGATGGCGATCCGAATCAGCTATGGATCAATCAGCGCGGATCAGGGACGTTCACGGACGAGGCGCTGCTGGCTGGCGTGGCGGTGAACCGCAACGGTCAGGCGCAGGGCAGCATGGGCATCGACCTCGCCGACATCGATGCCGATGGAGACCAGGATCTGTTCGTCACGAACCTCGATAACGAAGGCAACACGCTCTATCTCAATCTCGGCAAGGGCCTTTACGAGGACCGCACCACCGAGAGCGGTCTGTTCAAGCTTGGTTTCACCGGATTCGGCACGCGCTTCGTGGACTACGACCTCGACGGCGCGCTCGACCTGTTCATCGCCAACGGGGCCGTGAGGCATTTGAGCCGGCAGGCACAAGCCGGCGATCCGTATCCGTTGAGGCAGCGAAGCCAGCTCTATAGGAACGATCGCAAGGGGAAGTTCACGGACGTGACAGAGCGAGCAGGGCCGGCGCTCTCGCCGCTCTTCGTCGCGCGCGGCGTCGCCGCCGGTGATCTCGACAACGACGGCGCCACCGATCTCGTCGTCTTCAACAACAGCGGACCGGCGCGTGTGTTGATGAACGACGCCAGCCCGCGTGGCCACTGGCTCGGCGTGCGCGTGGTGGATCCGCGATACCGGCGCGATGCGCTGCAAGCGCGCGTCGAACTGGTGCGCCGCGGTCGCGCGCAGGTCAAGCGCGTGCAGACCGACGGCAGCTATTGCGTGTCTGGTGATCCTCGCGTTGTATTCGGACTCGATCAAGATCAGGCCATGCAGACAGTGCGCGTGCACTGGGGACCGGGAGACGTCGAGGAGTTTCGCGGCCTTGTCGCGGATCGCTATTGGCGGCTCGAGCGCGGCAAACCCGCCGCGGCGATGTAAGTCATGGCACGGTGTTGGCCCGTCGCGTTGGTCCTCGTCGCCTTGCTGATGCCCGGGATCGGGGCTGCGCAGCAGAACCTGCTTCCGGTTCCGCAGCCGAGACTCGACGATCTCGAGCCAGCAGTTGCGGAACAGATTCGCGACGCGCAGCAACGTACGGCTGGCATTGTTGCGAAGGGAGGCTCGTCGAGGGAGCTCGCCGACGCCTACGGATCGCTCGCCCGCGTCTATCACGCCTACGAGTTTCTCGACTCGGCCGAGCCCGCGTATCTGAATGCGCGGCGGCTCGCATCAGGGAATAGCGAGTGGCCGCATCTGCTCGGCGTGCTCTATCAACAGACAGGTCGTTTAGAAGAGGCTGCCGAGGCGCTTTCCACGGCGCGTCGGCTGCAGCCGAGAGATTACGCCGCTGCCATCGCGCTCGGCGACATCTACATGAGCCTCAATCGACTGGTTGACGCTCGCGAGCAATTTCAAAGTGTCATCGAGGTCTTCCCGGCAGTCGCGCGCCGTGGTCTTGGCGACGTTGCGATGCGGGAGCGCAAATTTGGCGAGGCCGTTGAACACTACCGGGCGGTGCTCGACCGCGTGCCGCAGGCCACCGCGATTCACTACTCACTGGCGATGGCCTATCGAGGCATGGGCCGGATGGACGAGGCCCGCGAACACCTCGAGCGCCGCGGTCCTGAGGGCGTGCACGCCGATGATCCGCTCGTGACGATGGTGCAGTCGCTCGTGCGCGGCGAGCGCGCGTGGGTGATGCAGGGCAGGCGTGCCTACGAGGCCGGACAATTCGACGCCGCTGTGAGCGCGTTCACCAAGGCCCTCGAGGCAGCGCCATCGAGTGTCGTTGCTCGCGTCAACCTCGGGTCCGCGCTCGTGCAGATGCATCGCGACGCAGACGCGATCCCGTACCTTCGCGAGGCGCTCCGCCTTTCGCCCGAGGAACCAGGAGTGGCAGAAGCGCTGATCGGCGCGCTGGTGAGATCAGGACGCGACGGGGAAGCCATCGAGACGTTCTCTCGCTCGACGTCGTATCGACCCGATGACGAGGGCAGTCTCGTCGGCCTGGCGATTCTGCTCGCGGCTCGCGAGCGTTTTCGCGAGGCGATTGCCATCCTGGACGAGGCGCATCAGCGCTTTCCCGATCGCACCGCGACAGCGACGACGCTCGCTCGGCTGCTGGCCTCATCGCCTGATCTTTCATTGCGCAATGGCACGCGTGCGTTCGACATCGCCCGAGCCGTGAATGACGCCGAGCCGGCGCCTGCGCATGCCGAAACGATCGCGCTCGCGCTCGCGGAGCTTGGACGCTGTAGTGAGGCGATGGAGTGGATGCGGCGCGCGGTGGCGTCAGCGGAGCGAGGGAAGAATGCTGGTGAGGCCGCGCGTCTCAGTGGCGAGATGCCGAAGTACGCCCGCGCGGTTTGCCGACCGTAGGGCACGTCCTTTCGGACGTGCCCGCGAAGGCCGGTCCAAAGGACCGGCCCTACCTTTAAAAATCGAACTGCGCGCTGAACTTGAACAGCCGCGGCAGCACGATCTGCGTCGGCGATCTCCAGCCCGGGATGATGCCGGACGGCGAGTACGCCGGATTTTCTGCGAGCACTGAGTTCGAGTTCGTGATGTTGTAGAAGTCGAAGTTCACGCTCGTGCGAGTTCGTCCAAAGCGAAGCAGCTTCGCAAACCGCAGGTCGATCTGGTTCAAACGTTCAACGTAGAGCGATCCGGGCTCAACAATCTGCACCGCCTTGAACGGGATGAAGGGACCGGACCCAACGGCACCCGGGAACCCGATTCCGCTGTAATTGGCGTTGGACTGCACCACTGCTCCCGGCAGGTTCTGGAATGAGGCGCTGACCTGCACGTCCACCTTCGGCAGCGTGTAGGCGGCGAGGCCCTGCACCGAGGTGCGGAATCCGTTGTTCGCTTCACAGAACTCGCGCGGTGTCGAGGCGAAGAAGAAGGCGCGCGTCGGGTCACCGAAGAACGTGTGCAGCATCTCCGGCAGATCGTCCACGATGTCGCAGTTATTGGTGACCTGACGGCCAGTGCCCGTTCCGCCCTGGAGGAGCAGCCCATTCTGCAGGCGGGCGTTGACCGTCACGTTCACGCCGTCGAAATGCTCCGTCATCTTGCCGTAGTTGTTCGACAACGTGACGAAGTAGCTCGGCGGGCCGGCAAGCGGACTGAGATTCGGGACGGTAAGCGCGTAACCACCGCCATTGGGCAGCCGTGAGTCCGACGGCGCTGTCACAGTGACGTCCGTGTAGTCCCGTGGTCCTGCGGCGAGGTCGTCCATGATGCGGATGTTGCCATACCACCGGCGTGCGTACTGCACCTCCACCGACATGCGCGGGATGATCTCCTGCTGCACGCTCGTGGTGAATTCCCAGTTGAACGAGCGCTTGCCCCACCCGGTCATGAGATCCGGGTCGTAACTGGTGCCAGGGATATCGGTCCCGAAATTCTGGTTATCGACGGCCCCGCACTCGCCGTTCAGGGCGAAGTTGTTGAGATCGCAGTCTGGCACGAAGTTGCGGTTGCCATCGGCCCATGTGCGCTGTGTCGTCTGATTCGCCACTCGAAGGATGGGGTTGGGCGCATCGGTCACCTGCGCCGGGCCAAATCCGGTCGTGCCCAGTCCTTCCAGGTACTTGTTCAGTGTCGCCTTGAATGCCGTCTTGCCATTGCCGAACACGTCGTAGGTTGCGCCCAGTCGCGGCGTGATGTCGTTCCAACTGAGGTTGTCGATCTCGTCGTAACGCACATTCAGGTTCCTACCGAAGAACGTCCCGGCAATCGCCTGTGGTGGGAAGCTGTTCTTGAACGAATCGAGTCTGGCAGCGCCCGTCAACGTCCAGCGTCCCGTGGTCAGCTTGTCCTGCACGAACAGTCCCAGATCACGATTGACGTTCACCTCCACTGTGCGTGGAACGATGCGATACACGATCGAGTTCGGCACCAAGGACGTGAAGTTGTAGCTGAAGGGCATCGCTGGAGAACTGTAGGTCGTGTTCTCGTGATGGCCATAGGCGTTATTGAAGCCGACCTTGAACGTGTTCGACCCGGTGATGTACGACACCGCCGCGCGGTAGTGGAGGTTCCAGTTCCACGAGTTGTTGAACTGCGCGGCCGAGCGATAGGTGAGGGTTCCGCCCGTCACCGGGTTGCCAGTGTCGGTCACCGACGTGATCCCGGGAGCGATGGAATCGACGTTGTCGCCCTTGCCAGTCTGGAGATGCATGTTGCCCCAGCGCTCGACGCGATGGATGCCGCTGGCCTCGAGCAGCAGGCGGTTCGTCACCGGTGAGGTCCAGTCAGCCGTGACGAATCGCTGCGTCGGGAATCGCCGATCGTTGGCGCCGTCCGGCGACGCTGTGGCGGTGACGCCGTTGGGACATCCGCAGTAGGCTTCTTGGTCGAATGTCACACCGAATTTGTTCTTCTGGTTCATCTGGTAGGTGTAGCGCATCTGGCCGATCTGCTGGTCCTGATGCAGGATCGCCTGCTGCGTCGAGCGCACGTACCGGAACTCGTTCGGCTTGTTCGCGTTCTCGTTGAAGAACATGCCGCCGACGAAGTTGTCGGCAAACACGTACTTCGCGGACAGGAAGAACCACAGCTTGTCCTTCTTGAGCGGGCCGCCGACGCCCGGGTTGAACTCGCCGTTCTCCTTGATTGTGCTCGGCGCGGCCAGTCCCCGCTGCTGGACGTCGGTGCCGGTGTAGTTG
>JBKPRH010000037.1:0-14552 GCA_046765795.1 Acidobacteriota bacterium
GTGTGCCCGTATTGACTGACGTTCAGCGCTGGATTCAACGCGTAGGCAGAGGAACAGCACGCCAGCACGCACGCCAGCACTCTTGCCGTCGCGAAGATGTCGCATCTCACCGGAGCTCAGTTTCTAGAATTCGAGCCTCGCCACCAGTTGCATTGATCGTGGTCCCCCGATCTGGTACAGCGGGCTGAAGCCGCCGTTCGCGCCGCCGGATCCCAGGCTGCTTGCGAGCGTCTGCGTCGATCGGCCGAACAGCGGACTACTGAGATCAAACATCGGACTGCCGAAGTTCGGCTGGTTGAAGACGTTGAAACACTCGACGCGGAAACGCAGGGCGACCCTTTCCGTCACGCGGAATTGCCGCTGCAGCGCGAGATCGGCTTGCGTGGCGCCGAAGCCGCGCAACACGTTGCGTCCGAAATTCCCCTGCTGCCCGGGAGGCGCTGCGGTAAAAGCCGCCGGGTTGAAAATCTTGCCGCCTGGATATTGATCGCCGTAGATCTCGAGCGGCACACCAGCATTGAGGTTGGGGCGGGAGCGAATGGCGGCGCTGGCCGTGAACGTGACCGGACCAGTCACGTCGACCGGTGGCGCCGATCTCGCCAGCACGAACGCGTTCACCGACCAGTCGCGCACGATGGCTTGCGCAACCCCGCGCGAGTCTGGCGACGGCAGAAAATAGGTCGCGCCGGTCGTGAACGAGTGGCGGATGTCGAAGTCGGAATCGCCTCGATCCGCCCGTGCGCCATTCTCGCCCGGCGTGCTGCGATACGTCGTCGCATCGGTCGATGCGTTGTCGGTCGAGTGCGACAGCGTATACGACGCGAGCGCCTGCAAACCGTGCGATAGGCGCCGCTGGTACTTGAACTGCAGCGCGTGATAGTCGGACGTCGCCGAATTGTCGGTCAGACCAATGAACTGAAAATTTGGATTCGGGTTGACTAGCTGGGTGTTCCGCAACAGGTCGCGTCCGATCGCCGCGAGATACGTGGCCGAGAGACTCTGGCTGCGGCCCAACGACTGCTCGAAGGCGACATTCCACTGATAGCTGCGCGGGACTTTGAGATTCCGGTCCGCGACGAGGATGGTATTCACAGGGGGTTCGAGCGTGAAAGCGGGAGGCGCCGCGTCCTGCGCGCTCAATGGGAAGGGAGCTGGCGACGGCTGGATGATCTTGGTCGCACCGTACGGAAAATAGCTTGTGACGCCTCCGAGCGAGCCCTGGCCCAGGTCGTAGAATACGCCAATGCCCCCGCGAACCGTGGCCTCCCAGTCGGGATGTCCGCCGAGTTGGTACGCGACTCCCACTCTGGGTGCCACGTTGCGATAGTCGGTGCTGTAGAGCGGCGTGCCGCGCGTCGCGAGTGCGATCGTCGCCGGATTGTCGAGGCCGTTTACGGTGAACGGATCGTTGTCTGTGGTCTTGCCTTTCAACGGCGGATTCACGTCCCATCGCGCGCCGTACGTCACCGTCAATCGCGGCCCGACGCTCCAGGTGTCCTGACCGTAGATCGAGAGGTTGTGCGATCGCAGCGAGTTGTCGGCAAACACACCTGCCTGAATGAATGCGGCGGTTCCCGAGAGCGCGCCCCCGGGCGCTGCTGTGACGCCCGCGAACTGCACGAACATTCGGTACGCAAACGGACTGCTGGACGGGCCAAGCCAACGGTAGTCGACACCGAACTTGAATTGGTGACTGCTCTTGATCACCGAGAGGTTGTCGACGATGTTGATCTGCCGCTGCTCGTCGCTTCCGATCTTGCCCTGCGCGTATTGCCCGGCGCCGCTAATGAGAAAAAGGAACCCGCTGTCTTCAGATGAATATCCGGAGGGGAACAGCAGGGAATCCTGAAGCGGCACCGCTCCGCCGAAATCGTCCATCTCGTACGTGATGCCCACGCGATGATAGCTGTAGTTCGCTCTCAGCTCGTTGGCAATTCCTGGCGTGAGGAGTTGCGTGAGACCGCCTGTCAACGTGTGCACGGAAGACGAGACCGAGCTCGTCGCGCTCAGTACGCGCGTGGAGAAGGTGCCGCCCCGTTGATCGAAGCTCGAGGGTGAGTAGTTGTAGCGGCCGAACGCGGTCACGTTCGAGTTGACCTCATGATCGAGGCGTACGCTGTAGGCATCGAGCGAAGACGGATTCGAGAAGCTCGCATTGAACTGCGCCAGCCCTGGGCCCAGCTCCGCGCCGTTGGGAAGCGGATAGGCGTTCAGGAACGGCCGGATCGATGCTGGCGCCTGCTGGCGCGAGGCGACGTTGGGAACCGCGGTCTGCATGCTGGATGGCTGATGCAGGCGAAACGCCTCGTGCGAGAAGAAGAAGAACGTCTTGTTGGGCCGCACGGGACCGCCGATCACGCCGCCAAAATCGTGCAGATGCTGCTCGGGTTTGGGTAGATGATTCGCGTTGACGAACCAGTCTTTGGCATCGAGCGCGTCGGATCGGTAGTACTCGAACAGCGAGCCGCGAAACGCATTGGTTCCCGAGCGCGTCACGATCGAGATCTGTCCACCGGGTGTGCGCCCGAACTCGGGAGCAAACGTCGACGTCTGGATGCGAAACTCCTGCATCGCATCCACCGATACCAGGCTGTTCGTGCCCCCTGATGCACTCAGCGCCGGCAGCGCGCCGCTGGCCGTCTGCATCATGGGAAAGTAGCCGGTGACGCCGAAGTTGGCGCTGACGCCGTCCACCGAGAAGTAGTTGGCATCGGTGCGCTGGCCGTTCACGCTGAACTGCCCCTGATCGTTGAACGTCGTCGGCGTGACGACGGTGCCCGGCGTCAGCATGATCAACGTTTGAAAGCTGCGGCCGTTGAGCGGAAGGTTGTCAACGAATGCGCGGTCGATCACGGTGCTCACCGTCCCCGACCGGGTATCCACAAGGGGCGCACCGCCTTCCACCGTGACGGTCTCGGAGACGTTCCCCAGCGTCATGGACAGATCGATCGTGAGCGCATCCTGGACGTGAAGCGTCACGTCGGGCTTGATTAGCGTCCTGAAACCCGGCTTCGTGATCTCGAGGCGATATGAGCCGGGAGGAATGTTGATCAGGTGGTAGCCGCCCGAGTCGTTCGTCGTCGTCTCGAGGCGGACTCGTGTCTCGGCGTTGACGGCGGTAATCGTGGCGTTGACGATGACGGCGTGGGATGGATCGGTGACACGGCCCGTGAGCGACGCGTACGTGGATTGGGCGCGAGCCGCAGAGGCAAATGACATCAGCATGATCAAGGCAATCGCCCGACGCATGAGGACCTCGTCTCCCAACCACTTCAGTGCCTTTGGACGCTGAACCCGCTAATTTGACAACGGTTTCCGCGAAAGTTTTCCCCATACCTTGGTATCGATCGACACGATCGTCCAATGGTCAGCCGTTCGGGCGAGGTGCTTCAATGGCGCACGGAGGCACGGGGTTGACGCAGGAGTTCGATGTGGTGTGCCTGGGGGGCGGTGTCGCCGGTGAAGCGATTGCCGGCGGTCTTCGAGACAGCGGGCTGACGCTGGCGGTCGTCGAACGAGAGCTCGTCGGGGGTGAGTGTCCGTATTGGGGATGCGTGCCGTCAAAGACGCTGCTTCGCTCGAGCGAAACCTTGACCGAGGCCGATCGCGCTCGAGCTCTTGCCGCTTCGCGAGTTGAATGGACCGTCGACTTTCCCAAGGTCTCGAAGCGCGTCCTGTGGATGGCGCGCGATCTCGATGACCGTCGTCCCGCGGCCGCAGTCGAGGCGACTGGTGCGAAGCTCTTTCGGGGGGAAGGAACACTGACCGACATGCGCATCGTGTCGGTCCGCCTAAAGGCGGACCGTACGAGTGAGAGACTCGTCGCTCGGCGTGAAGTGGTGATTGCGAACGGCGGCACCGCAGTAATCCCATCTATCCCCGGCCTTGAGACCGTCGAGTACTGGACCAACCGTCAGGCGGCGATCCCGCGAGAGCTGCCGCCCTCCCTCGCGATTCTCGGCGGCGGCGCCATCGGCGTCGAGCTCGCGCAGGCGTTCGCACGGCTTGGCTCCAAAGTGACTGTCATTGAAGCCGGGGCAAAGTTCCTTCACCTCGAAGAACCGGAGGCGGGTGAGGCGCTTCGCCCGCATCTCGAGGCAGACGGCATCACACTGATGATCGGAGACCCATGTGTTGGCGTTGAAAAGCAATTGGCAGCGTCATCATCCCGATGCGGAGCAGTCGTCCTTCATCTGAAGTCGGGAGCCCAGGTCTCGGCCGATCGCTTGCTCGTTGCCACTGGTCGTCGTCCCAACACCGAGGCATGGCGCGATGCCGGGCTCGCACAAACGGAGCGTGGCTGGTTGAAAGTCGATCCCGCAACGCTCGAAGAGCGGCCAGGGATCTTCGGTGCCGGTGATGTCACGGGACTCGGTGGCTTCACGCACCTCGCCTACTACCACGGTCAGGTGATCGCGCGCCGATTGCGCGGCATCGACGCGATGGCCGATCACACGGCAGTGCCCCGCGTGACATTCACCGATCCGGAGATCGCATCCGTGGGACTGACAGAAGCGGCGGCGCGCGCGAAAGGCATCGACGTCATCGTCGCCGCTGCCGATCCGGCCGAAAGCGCGCGCGGCTACATCTACGACTTTCACAAGGGCGCGCTCAAGCTGGTTGGCGATCGCACGGGCGGAGTGCTGATTGGCGCAACGCTCGTCACACCGCGCGCCGGCGAGATCATCGGCGAGCTCGTGCTCGCCATCAAGTTCGGCACGCCGCTAAAGGCGCTTGCCGACGTCATCCATCCATTCCCTGCGTTCAATCGCGTCCTCGGCGCAATCCTCGAAGAGCTCGCCGCGAAGGTGGCGTAGCCACATACGGAGTTCATCATGGACAGCACACAGACCATCAACGAAGTCGCCACCGATACGCTCGCACCGCCAACAGTTGATTTGAAGCTCGAGGTTGTCGTCCTTCCCGTGTCCGACGTCGATCGCGCCAAGCGGTTCTACCAGGGCTTGGGATGGCGGCTCGACGGGGAGTTCACCAACGGACCCGATTGGCGGGCAGTGCAGATGACACCTCCCGGCTCGCCGTGCTCGATCCACTTCGGCAAGGGAATCACGACTGCGGCGCCAGGCTCAGTCAAGAATCTGTACCTCGTCGTGTCCGACATCGAGGCGGCGCGTCGGGAACTCAGTAGCCGCGGCGCCCACGTGAGTGAGCCGTTCCATTTCACGAGCATCGGCGGAGCACCCGTGCCGGGCCTCGATCCAGAGCGTCACACGTACATGACCTATGCCACATTCAGCGATCCGGACGGCAACAGCTTCCTGCTCCAGGAGATCACGACGCGCTTCCCTGGACGAGGGCTCAGCAACTTCGACGTCGACACGCTGACCGCTCTTCTGCGAGAGACGGAAGAGCACCACGGTGAGTACGAACCGATCGCTCCGAAGCACCACTGGTCGGGGTGGTATGCCGCCTATATGGTTGCGCGGCAGCAGGGAAAGACGACGGAGGAGGCCGCCAAGGATGGCGCGCGGCACGTAGAGGCCTCGCTCTGATGAGGGGCGACATCGTTCCCGGAGCGGTGTTTCCTGACTACGAGTTGTCGGACCACCGCGGGACCCACGTCACGCTGTCGGCGCTGCAGCAAGGCGATCCGCTCGTGCTGGTGCTCTCCCGCGGTGGTTACTGTCCGAAAGACAGAAGGCAGCACGAGGGACTCTTGCAACTGCATCGCGAGATGGTGGTGGGCTACTGCCGGCTCGTCACGATCTCGACGGACAATCTGATCGAGACCAACGAATTCCGAAACGGCGTGGGGGCCCATTGGACGTTTCTCTCGGACCCCGGGCGCAAGCTGCAAAGAGACCTCGACATCGCGGAATACACCGACGCGCGGCACAATCCGATGATTCCTCACACGCTGGTGCTCGAACCCGGCCTGCGTGTCTACAAGATCTACAACGGCTACTGGTTCTTCGGCCGGCCAACGGTCGAAGAACTGCGCCTCGATCTGCGTGCCGTGCTGCAACGATGTCGCCCCGATTGGGATATCAGTACGGCGCAGCAACGCGTCGCGTGGGACAGCGGCGACAAGGTGGGTTTCCATCCCTACGGCAAGACGCAGGCACAGGTGTTCGCGGAACAGGACGAGTGAGCGCTTCCTGACATTTTCGGCTTGTGCCGGATCCACTGATACTTGCTCGGGGCGATGCGCTACTCTGTGCGGATACGCTCGACGCGGCGAGCACGCATCGGAGGCGTGCGCCATGACGAAAGACCCGGCCGGCGAGGCTTCCAATGCGGAAGTGACGCGGCTGCGCGACTGCCTGAACGATCTGGTCAACCTGCTGGCTGCGCCCGCGCAGTGGACGGGCGGCAAGCCGCCTCAGAATGTGAGCAGCGCGCTTGATGCGCTGAGCGCCCGGACGAATGAACTAATTGCGGCCAACGAGCGACTCACGAGGGAAGTCGCCGAGCGTCGACAGTTCCGCCTCCTCGTCGAGACGATTCCAGCACTCGTGTGGCGTGGGACTCCCGAGGGCGAGCTGGACTACTTGAATCAGAGGGCTGTCGAATATCTCGGCCGGACCGCGGAAAGCCTATCTGGTGGACGGTGGATCGAGCTCGTCCATCCCGACCACCGCGACGCGACCGTACGACGTTGGCTGCAGTCAGCCACAACAGGATCGTCGTACGACGATTCCTACAAGCTCCGTCGTGCTGATGGCCAGTATCGATGGATTCAGTCCGTCGGAGAGCCATTCCGTGACGCCGAAGGCCGAATCGCTCACTGGTACGGCTTGGTCATCGACATCGACGATCAGCGGCGCGCCGAGGAGGCCCTGCGTGAAAGTGGGCGCGAGGCGCACTTGATCGTCGACACCATTCCTGGGCTGGTTGCGGCGTTGACTCCGGCCGGTGAGGTCGATCTCGTCAACCACCAGCTTGTCGAGTACTGCGGTCAAGGGCTGGAGGCGATGAAGCAGTGGGGCACAAACGGCACGGTGCACGTCGAGGATCTGCCTCGCATCGGTCCCGTCTTTGCGCAGTCGATCGCGGCCGGCGAGCCATACGATTTCGAGGCACGCATCCGCCGTTTCGATGGCGTGTATCGATGGTTTCAAGTACGCGGCTTGCCGCTGCGCGATTCGAACGGCCATCTCGTTCGCTGGTATGTGCTGCTCAGCGACATCGACGAGCGGAAGCGCGCTGAGGATTCACTCACACGAAGCGAAGCGTTCATGACGGAGGGGCAGCACCTCGCCCGGGTCGGCAACTTCGCGTGGCGCGTCGCGACAGACGAGATCATCTGGTCAGAGCAGCTCTATCGGATCTACGAATTGGAAATCGGCGTGCCGATGACACTGGAACTGATCCGAACACGTGTCCATCCGGAAGACCTCACGCTGCTCGAGAAAATGATCGAACACGCTCGCGATGGCGGCCGCGACTTCGAATGGCAGTATCGTCTGCTGATGCCCGACCGATCGATTAAGTATCTGCACGCCGTCGCGCATGCCATCCGCGACCGACATGGTCAGATGGAGTACATCGCCGCAGTGCAGGATGTGACCGCGCGCAGGCTATCTGAAGAGGCGCTCGACAGGGCTCGATCAGAGCTCGCGCACGTGGCGCGGGTGACGACGGTGGGCGCGTTGACGGCATCGATTGCGCATGAAGTCAATCAGCCGCTCTCGGGCATCATCACGAACGCCGCCACCTGTCTGCGAATGCTGGCCGCCGATCCGCTCGACGTCGAGGGCGCACGAGAAACGGCGCGGCGGACCATTCGCGACGCCAACCGCGCGTCGGACGTGATCACGCGGCTGCGGGCTCTCTTCACGAAGAGGGAGTTCGCACTCGAGCCGCTCGACTTGAACGAGGCGATGCGAGAGGTGATTGCGCTATCGTTGAGTGATCTGCAGAGAAATCGCGTCGTCCTCCAGTCGCAGCTGGCCGATGATCTCCCAACCGTCACCGGCGATCGGATCCAGCTCCAGCAAGTCGTCCTCAACCTGCTGCGCAACGCAGCGGATGCGATGGTCGCCGTCGATGATCGGCCTCGACACGTGCTGATCAAAACCGAGCGCGAACATGACGATCGCGTGCGCGTGACCGTTCGCGATGCCGGCATTGGGCTCGATCGCCAGAGTGTGGAGAAATTGTTCGACGCCTTCTATACAACGAAGAGCGGCGGCATGGGTATCGGCTTATCGGTGAGCCGATCGATCGTTGAGCGCCATCAAGGCCGTCTCTGGGCAGAGCCGAACGACGGACCCGGTGCCACCTTCTCGTTTTCCATTCCCCTCGCGCCGGACGCCATCACGGACGCGGCACTCAGATCCCATACCTAGGTATCGATCGACACGTTCGTCCAATAGATCCGCGTTCGCACGGATGTTCCAATCCTCGTGTTCGACGTGCGGAACTTTACACAGATTGGAGGACGAACCATGAGCGCATACATCCGCGCGCAGCCTTTCGGTCTCCTCGGCCTGATTCGTTCTATCGCATTTACACCGATGACTTTCTGTCACGGTACGCGCCCGGCGGCGTGCGCCAGGTGTTGCGAGAACTCAGCGACGAACGACACTTCCCGGGCATGCAACCGGTGGGGATCTATCCCATCCACATCATCGTGAAGAACGGCCGGACGATGCTGCTGGGCGCAGTGGCGAATTCCACCGACAGACAACTGGCCGAGGTCCGCGCGCGAGAGGTGACCGGCGTCTTCGAGGTGGAAAACAGTCTGAGCGTTGCAGGCAAAGAACAGGGCCTTTCAGCCCAGCCGCGCTGAAGAGATGTAGGCGCGACGATCACACGTCTCGCACACTTAAGCCAGGCGTGAACGCGGCCGCGTGCTGGCGCGCGAATTCGGTGGCGGAAATTGGCGCACGGCCGACCAACTGCTGGAAAGAGTCGGTCATGCGGTCGTAGCGGTTGTCGCGATGCAGCTGGCCCATGGTGATCAGGTGTGCGATCAGATGCGCCGGCAGTTGAGCCTCGTGGAGCTTGGTTTCCCAGACTTGTGGCGGCACGTTGACGTATTGGATGGTGCGGCCCAGAGACCGGCTGAATTCCTGCGCGTACTCTGCCATCGTCATCGACTGGGCGCCGGTGAGTTCGTAGACCTTGCCGATATGCGGTTCGGGTTTGGCCAGCACATTGGCGGCGGCAACCCCCACGTCGGCGCCGGCGATCAACGCGGTCTTGCCGTCGGCGAACGGCAGGCGGATGACGTCGTCGTCACGGATGTCCTTGGCCCCCTGCACCAGGAACATGCCGTCGAAGAAAGCGGTTGGACGCAGGTAGACCACCGGCAAGCCGGACCAGCGCAGCATCTGCTCTGCGAGCCAGTGCTGCTTCTGGTGCGGACTGCTCGTGGTCTCTGTCTCGTTCATCTCCGACACCGTCATTTGCGACAGATTGACGAAGGCCTTGATGCCAAGGCTCTTGGCTGTGACCGCGACGTTGGCTGCGGCTTCCAGGTAGTCGGGCGAAATCGACATCGTGAAATACACCACTGAGCAGCCTTGCATGGCCGCGCGCACAGCGATGATGTCGAGCATGTCGGCGACCACGACTTCGGCTCCCATGTCACGCAGCGCGTCGGCCCGGGCGTCCAGCTTGCGCACCATGCCGCGTACGCGATGGCCTTGTTCCCGAAGCGTGACGATTGCGGCGCGTGCCGTCGAGCCAACGCCGCCGGCGGCGCCGGTGACGAGGATGGCTTCGTTGGACATGATTTTGCGATGCCTGTTCCTTCGCGCGATGATCTGACGGCCGGTCAGTTCGTGCGTGGTGTCGCTTGTGCGGTGCGGCTCCGGACTTCGATGGCCTTGACCGTGTTGTCAAACGCCGTCTTCAAGACGCGCTTGCCAACGGTCCCGAGCACCAGCCCGAGCGCGCGGCCCTTGAGGTTCTTGCCCTCGCGCACGACGACGGCGTCCACGTCGGTCATTCCGTCGGCCCGACGCGTGAAGCTGTAGACGTGCCCCGAGCGACCGCCCCAGAGATTCGAGTCGATCGTCCTCATGACGACGTGTTTCGGATCGGACCAATCGTAGTGGAGGCGTTCCCAGATTCCACTCGAGCCCTCGGTGACGTCGGCGTCAGAGGGACCACGATGATGCACCTTGAGATAGTCGTCCGCGCTGTTGTCAAAAAGCTTCGAGCGGCCCGGCCCGAAGTCGATGAGTGCGGCGAGGAACTGCTCGGGCGTCGAGGTCGTTGTCTGATGCAAATGGATCGTAGCCATGATGCATAAAACCAGACGCAGTGAGTGGAGTCCATCAGACGAAGGTATCGACCATAGCGCAACTGATCAGGTGTTCGATCGTATTGAGCCGCGGCGCGACCGATACCATCGTCTAATCGACGCGATCCATGACTGCTTATAAGGTGGCGTCGTGGAGGTCCCGAGATGAATCGCACGAGCATGCTGACGATTGGGGTGACGACGGTCTGGCTGGCCGTGTCAGGTGGCTTTGCCCTGTCCGCGCAGAACAAGCCCGCGCAGGACAAGTACACCGTGAAGGTGCCGGGCGGACTTGCGTTCTCCGAGTTCAAGGGTTACGAAACATGGCCGGTGATCTCCGTCAGTCGCAACGAGCGGGTGGTCGCGGTGATCGTCGGCAATCCCGTGATGATGGATGCCTACAGGGCTGGCATTCCCGGCAACGGCAAGCCTGTTCCGGACGGGGCGAAGATGGCCAAAGTTCACTGGACCCCGAAACCGAACGAGTTCTTCGAACAAGCGACCGTGCCGGACAAACTCGTGAACGTGGATTTCATGGTGAAGGACAGCAAGCGGTTCGCGGACAGCGGCGGATGGGGATATGGCGTGTTCGATTACGACGCCGCGACCGATACGTTCAAGCCCGGCACGACTGCTGGCACACCGCCGCAAGGGAACGATGCGAAGTGCGGCTTCGCGTGCCACACCACAGCCAAGGCGAGAGATTACGTCTTTACTGATTACGGCAAGCGATGACGTCGCACTAGTGGTGAGGAGGTCGCATGGAATTCGAAACCCTCAAAGTCCGACAGGAAGACGCCGTTCTCTTCGCAGACATTGCGGCCCCGCCGATGAATCTTCTTGGCACCGAACTGGTCCGCGATCTCGTGTCCTTGATACAGCACGCGGAAGCAGACGATGCCCTTCAGGTGCTGGTGTTCAGGAGCGCCGATCCCGACTACTTCATCTCACACGTTGACGTGACACGAATTGGCGAGTACCGGAAGGAGGCCGAGAAGCTGGCTGGTGAAGCCTCGCTGAGCCTCCTGTTTCGCTATCTCAGTGCAAGCCGCCTCGTCACAATCGCCCAGATCGAGGGTCGCGTCCGCGGCGCCGGCAGCGAATTCGTGCTGGCCTGCGATATGCGATTTGCTGCGCGTGAATCCGCGATCTTCGGACAGCCTGAAGTTGGGCTCGGTCTCATCCCTGGCGCAGGAGGCATACAGCACTTGACGCGTTTGATGGGCCGCGCACGTGCCCTCGAGGTCATGTTGAGTGCGGATGACTACGACGCGGAGCTCGCGGAGCGATACAACTGGATCAATCGAGCCGTGCCAGCCAGCGCGATCGGTGAGATTGTCAGATCGCTCGCGCATCGGATTGCGGCGTTCCCAGCCGGCGGGCAGGTTGCTCTCAAGAACCGCATCAACGCGATCGCGCTCGCGCCGGCTGACGACTTCCGTCGCGATTCCAATCTCTTTCTCGAGCAGGCGGGCAATCCGGAAGCGCAACGCCGGCAGTCGGCGGCGATGACGCGCGGTCTTCAGACTCGAGACGCCGAACTGGCCCTAGGTGTCATGGTGGGGGAGTTGTGAGAACACGTCTTCGTGTGAACACCACAGACTACGAACTTTCTGTGGACTCACGCGTCACGCTGCTGGACGCGCTCCGCGACGTGCTCGGTCTCCGGCACGAAGAAGGGGTGCGATCAGGGCGCGTGCGGCGCGTGCACCGTCATCATCGACGATCAGCGAGTGCTGTCCTGCCTGACGCTGGCGGCGGCGTGCGAAGGACGGCACGTCATCACTATTGAAGGTCTCGCCACAGCTGATGCGCTTCACCCGATGCAGGCTGCCTTCCTCCACTGCGACGGCTTTCAATGCGGCTACTGCACGCCTGGACAAATTCTCTCAGCCGTGTGCGCGCTCCAGGAAGTGCAGGCTGGCGTGCCCAGTCATGTCACGCCAGACGTTCGACAAATCGTCAATGGCGCAACACTGACCGACGACGAGATCCGCGAAAGGATGAGCGGCAATCTGTGTCGCTGCGGTGCCTACGCGAACATCGTCGCTGCCGTGAGGATGGCATTATCCGAGGACACGCCGCGGGAAGGCGTAGCTCATGAACGCGTTCACATTTGAACGGGCAGCTCGCACGATAGACGCGGCGAGCACTGTCGCCGCCAGGGCCGGCGCGATGTTTCTGGCTGGCGGTACGACACTCGTCGATCTGATGAAGATCGACGTGCTCACACCGGACACCGTCGTGGATCTGCGACATCTCGGCCTGTCGAGCATCGACGTCACGGGTGACGCGATCGCGATCGGGGCGACAGTGACCAACAGTGAGCTGGCATGGCACCCGGTCGTGCGCGATCGCTTCCCGGTGCTGTCGGAAGCGATCCTCTCCGGCGCCACCACACAGATCAGGAACATGGCGACCGTGGCCGGGAATATCCTGCAACGGACGCGCTGCCCGTATTTCCGCGACGTGCATGCCGCGTGCAACCGGAGAGAGCCGAGATCCGGCTGCGACGCGCTCGACGGTTTCAACCGCGGGCACGCCGTGCTGGGCGTCAGCGAGCAGTGCATTGCGACACATCCATCGGACATGTGCGTCGCGCTGGCGGTTCTCGACGCGGTGGTTCACACGGTTCGGGCCGACGGCTCCGCACGTTCAATTCCATTCGCAGAGTTCCACCGAGTTCCGGGCGACACTCCGCATGTCGAAGTCGCGCTGGAGCACGGTGAACTGATCACCCATATCGTCATTCCGCCCCTGCCGGCGGCGCGGCGCTCGCACTACCTCAAGGTTCGAGACCGCTCGAGTTACGAGTTCGCGCTGGCCTCAGCGGCGGTGGTCCTCGATCTCGACGGCGACACCATTCGCGCGGCCCGGCTTGGGTTGGGCGGAATCGCGACCAAGCCATGGCGCGCGATCGAAGCCGAGCAGACCCTGCCGGGTCGCAAGGCGACAGACGATGCGTTTCGCGAGGCAGCCGAGATCGCACTGGCTGGCGCGGTCGGGAGAGCACACAACCAGTTCAAGATCGAACTGGCGAAACGCACCATCGTGCGCGCGTTCGCCACCGCCAGGGACGCGAAGATATGAGCACCGTTACAGCGACAGCCGGTGTCGTCGGCACTCCTCTGGATCGCGTTGACGGACGTCTCAAGGTGACGGGTGGCGCCACTTATCCCATCGATGTGACGCTTCCCGGCGTTGTACATGCGGTTCTGATGGGGAGCACCGCAACGAGCGGTCGAATCCGTCACATCGATGTGGACGCTGCCGAGCGCGCCGCTGGCGTCGTGACGGTGATTACACATCTCAATGCGCCGCGGCTGACGAATGGACCATCGACCGAGATTGGCCCGCAGCCGTTGCCGCCATTCCAGAGCGACGTCGTGCTGCATTACGGCCAGCACGTCGCCATGGTTGTCGCCGAGACGACGGAGCAAGCGAAGGCGGCGGCGGCGATGATCGAGGTCACGTATGACCGTGACACGCCCATTCTTTCCTTCGATGACTCGCGAGCCTCTCGTGTGTTCCATCCATGGACGCCCGATTACGACCGTGGAGACGTGGCGTCCGCCGTTGCGGCTGCAGACGTGCGGCTAGAGGCCACCTACACGACTGCAGAGAACACGAATAATCCGATTGGCCTGTTTGCTACGGTCGCGGTGTGGGACGGTGACGCGCTCACCGTCCATGACACGACGCAATATCCCCACGGAGTACGCGACTCACTGGCGGCTGCGTTCGGCATCGATCCACGCAACGTGCGCGTGCTCGTACCGTTTGTCGGGGGAGGATTCGGCGCGGGACTGCGCGTCTGGCCGCACGTGATCCTTGCGGCCTTGGCCGCCCGGATCACGAAACGACCCGTGAAACTCGTGCTGACGCGGGCGCAGATGTTCACGTCGGTCGGCCATCGCCCGAACACGATTCAGCAGTTGTCTATCGCGGCGACTCGGGACGGACAGCTCACGGCTATCGAACACAGCGCGAAGTCCTCCATTGGCATGCAGGACGAGTTGATCAATTTGATCACCCTCGGAACTCCCAATGCGTACGCGTGCTCCAACGTGTCAACGCGCGCGACGCAGATTCGCCAGAGCGTTCCGATCCCAGGTTGGATGCGTGCGCCCGGAGAAGCCGAGGGCTCGTTTGCCCTGGAATCATCCATCGACGAACTCTCGCACACGCTGGGCATCGATCCCATCGAGCTGCGAATCAAGAATCACGCGCACGTGCATCCGGAGAGTGGCCTGCCGTGGTCGAGCAACGCGTTTCTCGAAAGCTATCGGCAGGGTGCCGAGCGATTCGGATTGTCGGCACGCTCTCCGCAGCCGCG
>JBKPRH010000038.1:0-15900 GCA_046765795.1 Acidobacteriota bacterium
GTGCATCACGCTGCAGGGAGAAGAGCTGTTCATCGACTCGCTCGTCGCGCCCTATCGTGAGCAGGCGCTCACCCTGATCCGCCGCCAGGTCCGTGACGTCGATCATTTCATTGCCGTCAGTGAGTACTGCGCACGATACATGTCGTCGTTCCTCGAGATTCCAAGCGAGCGCATTTCCGTCGTGCCGCTCGGGGTGGCGATGGACGGCTA
This sequence comes from Acidobacteriota bacterium, assembly GCA_046765795.1. Taxonomy (GTDB): domain Bacteria; phylum Acidobacteriota; class Vicinamibacteria; order Vicinamibacterales; family UBA2999; genus Gp6-AA40. The sequence goes on from JBKPRH010000038.1 coordinate 211, forward strand.
TTCGCGCCGCGACTCGTCTTCTGACCGCGACGCGCCATTTCGTGTCGGTTATCTGGCACGAATCGCGCCCGAGAAAGGCTTGCGTCTGCTCGCCCACGCTTACGTGCGCCTTCGCACGCGCATGAACGGTGCGCCGGCGCGGCTCGATGTCGCCGGCTACATGGCTCCCGAACATCGTCCATATCTCGACGAGGCTCGCGCGGTGTTGGCGAAGGCCGGGGTGCAGGACGAGTTCACTTACCACGGCGAGGTCGATCGAGCAGGGAAGCGTGCGTTCTTGCGCAGCCTCGACGTTCTCTCGGTGCCGGCGACCTACGATGAGCCGAAAGGCATCTTTCTGCTCGAGGCAATGGCGAGCGGTGTGCCGGTCGTGGAGCCGCAGCGCGGCGCCTTCATCGAAGTCGTCAACAAGACGGGTGGTGGCGTGCTCGTCGAGCAAGACGATCCTGACGCGCTCGCGAGTGGACTGCATTCGTTATGGGCCGATCGCGCGGCGCGCGAACGACTCGGCCGTGCCGCGTACGACGGCGTGCGCGCACACTACACGATCGCGCACTCGACAGATCGATTGATCACGGTCTACGAATCGATCACGGGCGCTGCATCGGCTCCTGCATCGAAGGGCGCCGTTTTAAGGGACAGCGCGTAATGCTGGCCGTCTCAGACGTTGGCAAAGCGTATCCGACGCCGCGGGGACCTCTCGACGTACTGTCGCATGTGACGTTCTCGCTATCGCCCGGTGAAGCAGCCGCGATCACCGGTCCGTCGGGCAGCGGCAAGAGCTCATTGCTCTACATGCTCGGCGCACTCGAGCCGCCGTCAACCGGCCAGATCACGCTCGGCGGACAGAATCCATTCACGCTGCCGCCGCGAGGACTCGCCGATTTCCGGAACGCCCAGATCGGGTTCGTGTTTCAGGATCACTGCCTGCTGCCCCAGTGCACGGTGCTCGAGAACGTGCTGGTGCCGACGCTCGTGGCGCCGCGCAATGGACGAGACGATGCCCAGTACGCGCGAACGCTGCTGGAGCAGGTCGGCCTTTCGCCACGTCTCGACCATCGGCCGAGTGAGTTGTCGGGAGGAGAGAAGCAGCGCGTGGCGATTGCGCGAGCTCTGGTCCGGAAGCCGCGGCTCGTCCTCTGCGACGAACCGACGGGGAACCTTGACCAGACGTCGGCCTCGGGTGTCGCGTCGTTGTTACTCAATCTCCACAAGGCTCACCAAAACATCTTGGTCGTCGTGACACACAGCGACCGGCTGGCATCGCAGTTCCCGATTCGCTTCGAACTGTCCGGCGGAAAAGTCCAGCGCGTCGCTTGAAAAGCGGCGTAGACTGTGCCCCATGGTGCCCCGCCTTCGACAACTCGCACGCCAGCTCAGACAGGCGATCTTCGGGCCTGACTCAACCGAGGGCCCACGCGATCCCCATAGCTACGTTCGTCATCCGCTCGTCCAGCGGCCCGGTGGCAGGAACGCATCCGTCGCAGTTGAAGAGCCCGACGAGGAACCGACGCTTATGTTGGTCGGGCATTAGTCACCGATCACACTAAGGATTCTGGTGTTCGCGTTAGCCACTCTTGCTATCGTTGAACGCCAGGAGAGGGTGTGTCAGAAGCCAGCGTTCAGGTCCATCGTGCCCCTCGTGTAGGCGAACGTTTCTATTACGGCTGGGTCGTACTCGGCGTCTCGACGCTGGCGATGATCGGCACGCTGCCGGGGCGCACCCAGGGTCTCGGCCTCATTACTGAGCCACTGCTGCGCGACCTCCAGATCAACCGCGTCACGTTCGCCCAAATCAATCTTGTTGCGACACTCGTCGGCTCTCTCTTCTGCATCGGCATCGGCAAACTGATCGACCGCGCTGGCAGCCGCAGCGTCTTGACGGTGACCGCATTGGCCCTTGGCATCACTGTCCTGGGCATGAGTCAGGCGAGCGGGGCGTTGGCGATGTTGATCGCCGTGACGCTGACGCGCGGGTTTGGTCAGAGCGCGCTCTCAGTCGTGAGCCTCGCAATGATCGGCAAATGGTTCCGTCGACGTCTCACGACGGCGATGGCGATCTATGCGCTCGCGATGAGCATTGGATTCATGGCGGCATTCCCGCTGGTCGGCGCGCTCGTGCAATCGTCGGGATGGCGCGTGGCGTGGGCCGCGATCGGGTTGGCCCTGGTGTGTGGTCTGGCACCGATCGCGTGGATGTTCGATCGATCGACGCCAGAATCAATCGGTGTCGAAGTGGACGGCGGAGGCGTGAGTCAGGACGAGCAACAGGCGTCAGGTGTGCAGGCGACGCTTGGCGAAGCGCTGCGGTCACCAGCCTTCTGGGTGTTTGCGCTGGCCAGCGCCATCTACGGTCTCGTGGCCTCAGGGATTAGCTTGCTGAATGAGTCGATTCTCGTCGAGCGGGGATTCACGCCCGACATCTACTACCAGGCACTGGCCGTGACGGCGATCACGGGTCTGCTCGGTAACTTCGCCGCGGGAGCGCTGGCCGGGCGCACGTCACTGCGTACCATCCTGATCACGGCGCTCCTCGTACTCGCCGCCGGACTCACGGCGCTCGCGCACGTGACAACGGTTGCGCAGGTGATGGTACAAGCCGTCGCGATGGGCGTCGCCGGTGGCTTCATCATGGTCGTCTTCTTTGCGTTCTGGGGACGGGCGTACGGACGTACGCATCTCGGACGCATTCAAGGTGCGGCGCAGGCGCTGACCGTCGTGGCCTCTGCTGTCGGGCCGTTGTTTCTCGCGATGTGGAGCGAGGCGACCGGATCGTACGCGTTGGCGTTCTATGTACTTGCCGTGGTGGTGACCGTGCTCGCGATTGCGGCTGCCGTTGTCACTGTTCCTGCTGGAGCGCGCGCCACCGGATGAATGTGCTGGTATTTGGGGCATCAGGCAAGACCGGCCGTGAGGTCGTTCGACAGGCACTCGCTCGGGGATTCAATGTCTCCGCATTCGTGCGAGACACCGCGCGGCTTCCTCTTGCCCATGCGAACCTGCGGCTCGTAAAGGGCGAGATCACTGATCCGAAGGCAGTTGCGAGAGCGATCGAGGGGCACACCTGCGTGATTTCGACACTCGGTGTCGGCCTCCCTCTGCGTCATGACCCGATCGTGATCGAGGGCGTTCGGACGATTGCGCGCGCGTCAGAGCACGCGTCAGTGGAACGCCTTCTTTACATGTCGTTCATCGGCGTCCGCGAAAGTCGTGACGCGGCCGGCTTTCTGCTCAAGCAGTTGGCCGGCACGGTGCTGCGGCACGAGGTCGCCGACCACGAGGCGAAAGAAGCGGCGGTCGCAGAGAGTTTCGTGGACTGGACGATTGTCCGCCCTCCCAAGCTCACCAATGGACGTCTGACGGCGTCGTATCGGGTGGGTGAGGACATCGAGGCGCGCTCGCCGTTGCCGATGATGTCGCGCGCCGACGTTGCGGACTTCATGCTGCGGCAACTGAGCGATCAGTCCTTCATCCGTAAAGCCGTACGCATCCTGCACTGACATGAGCGACGACCGGATCACCGCGGAGGCGCTCCTCATGCGGGTCGAGTCTGGCGCGGCACTGATGATCCTCGACGTGCGTTCGCGCCGCGAGTTCGTGAGGGGGCATGTGCCCGGCGCGCACCACATCCCGTTCTGGCGCGTATCACGGCGGATTGACGAGTTGTCCATCCCGAGAGATTCTGAACTCGTGGTCTACTGTGGCCACGGTCCGCGGGCAGTGATCGCGGCGCGCGCGTTACGCCGGCGCGGGTTCACGCGTATTACCTATCTCGATGGCCACTTTTCGAAGTGGAGGAGCGCCGGTTTCCGTGAAGAGACATAGTCTCCTGCTCGGCGCTGCGCTGTCACTCGCCCTGTCATCGAGTGCAGCGGGACAACAGACCTCTCAGCGTGATGAGGTCAGCCCGCGCATCACTCGTCTCGAGCAATGGCTCTCAGCAACCACATCGCATCGTCCGGGTGCCATTGATGACAGCGTTCGACTGGTCAACACCTGGAATCAGGAGCAGCTTCGGCTGGTGTGGATTGATGTCACCAGCATCGTCTCACTCGTGCGGGAGCCGGAGGTCCGCCTCTTTTTCATCAGTGAACCGCAGGCCCGTTCGGCAGGACCGACGCGTCAGACGTCGCCGATCGCCACGAGCCGCTCGTTGCAGGTGTTCTACACCGGCGGCGAACTGCGGCGTTTGCAGGCGATTGCGAAGATGGTCAGCGCGAACGGCACGCCCGGACCAGAGAACGGCATGCTCAAACGAGGCGCCCTGCTGCATGCCGATATCGCCGTCCTGACGCCGGTCGAGAGTCGTGCCATGGGATCGGACGTTCGCCCTGGACCTGGCGGTCTCACGCTGTTCATGAATGACGGGCAGCAGACCGGGCTCAAAGGCATCGTGAACCACTGGAACATGGGACGACGTCTGCTGGATCGAGTTCGCCCGGTAGATACCAGAAACGGCCTCAAGACAGTGCCCAATCCATCGGGGGACGAATACGTCCGCCGCTGGTATGTTGCGGGATGCGCGTACATGACGCGCGTTCGGAATATCGAGACAGCGCACTTCACCCGCGCACTCGAGCTTTTTCCAAACGATCCCGAGTTGCTGTTCTTTGCCGCGTCTGCGCACGAAGCCTTCGCGGGCGCGCGGACGCAGGGAGTCATGCGATCGCTCAAAGTCCCGAGAGATGTGACGTTCGCCGTCCTGGACGAAGACGGCGAGCTCCGCCAAGCCGAGCAACTGTACAAACGCGCACTCGAGCGTAAGCCCGACTACCTCGAGGCCAGAATTCGTTTCGGCCGCGTGCTCGGGTTGCGTGGACGGCACAAGGAAGCCGTCGAACAACTGCGACGGGGACAGGCGGCACAGGAACCGGTGCTTCAGTATTACGCCCACCTCTTTTTGGGCGCCGAGTTCGAGGCGCTCGGTAATGGCGCCGAGGCCCGGCAGTCGTATGAACGGGCGGCGGCGCTCGCGCCGGCTGCGCAGTCGCCGTTGTTCGGCCTCAGTCGCGTGGCCGATCAAGCCGGCGATCGTGCGGCAGCGCGGGCGGCGATCGATCGCGTGCTGAAGTTGCCGCGCGACGATTTCGAGCTCGCCGATCCGTGGTGGGTCTACGAGGTCGCACAATCGCGTGAAATCGATGGGCTGCTCGACGACGTGCGAGCGCGGTTCTGAGGTTCGCATGATGCGACGACTGGTGATGATGAGTGTGGCCGTGCTGCTCGGCAGCGTGGTGACGCCGTCCGCCCAGCAGCCGACGTTCTCGGCCAAGCGCGAAGCCGTCCGCGTAGATGCCCTCGTCACCGACGGTGGCAAGGTCGTACCCGGTCTCGGCGCGTCGGACTTCGAGGTGCGCGACAACGGCGTGCCGCAGACGGTGGATCTCGTCAGCTTTCAGCAGATTCCGTTGAATGTGTTTCTCGCGCTCGATACCAGCGCGAGTGTCTCAGGCGAACGGTTGGTGCATTTGCAGACTGCCGGTCATGCGTTGCTCGGGCGTCTTGGCAAGGAGGATCGGTCAGCGCTCCTCACGTTCAGCCACGTCATCCAGTTGCGCGAAGGGTTGACCAGCGCGACCGCCAGCGTGCGTGACGCCCTCGCGAGCGTCGAGCCATTGGGCGATACCGCGCTCATTGATGGTGCGTATGCAGGCTTGATGCTCGACCCGCAGGATGGCGGCCGCAATCTGCTCCTGGTCTTCAGCGATGGTCTCGACACGGCGAGCTGGCTGACGCCCGAGCGCGTGCTGGATTCCGCAAAGCGGAGCGACTTCGTTGTGTATGGCGTGTCGTCGCGCGGGCCCGAAGATGCGAAGTTCCTCGAGGACCTCACCGAAGTGACTGGCGGAGCCACGCTGAAGATCGCGTCCACGCAGGAACTGTCCGCGACATTCCTGAGGATCCTCGACGAATTCAGAAACCGCTATTTGATCAGCTATTCGCCGACTGGCGTGTCACCGAGTGGCTGGCATCGGCTCGAAGTGCGCGTAAAAGGCCGGCGCGTCACGGTGAAGTCCCGGGCCGGCTACCAGGCGGGTGCGTAACGGCATGTCGAGTCTGCTTCTCAGGGGCCTCACGTATTACTGGCGCACGCATCTCGCTGTCGTCATTGGGGTGGCAACCGCGGTCGCAGTTCTCTCCGGCGCACTGCTGGTTGGTGACTCTGTACGCGGCAGCCTGCGCGATCTCGTGGTCGGGCGACTCGGCAAGACCGACTACCTGGTTATCTCGTCCGGGTTCTTTCGAGAACAGCTCGCGGCCGATCTTCAGAAGCAGCCCGCGGCGTCGGCCCACATCTCTGGTGTCACGCCGCTCGTCGTCGCGAATGCCGTGGTCAGCGTGCAGCAAAGTGGTCGTAAGGCTGGGCAGGTGCGCGTCTATGGCGTGGACGATCGGTTCTGGCGGTTTCACGGCGTCGAGGGGGTGAGTGGTCCTTCCAGCCGCGACGCGTACGTGAGTCCGGCGCTGGCCACGCAGATCGACGCTGCCGCAGACAGCGTGATCCTCGTGAGGGTGCAGCGTCCGACGGATATTCCGCTCGAGTCGCTGCACGGTCGTCGTAACGAAGTTGGGCGCACGCTGCGGCTGACGGTGCGCCGAGTCATCCCCCCGAACAGTCTTGGCGAGTTCGCGCTCGATCCGCAGCAGGGCGATGTGCGCGCTGTGTTCGTGCCGCTATCGAGACTGCAACAGGATTTGTCGGTAGAGGAGAACGTCAACACGTTGCTCGTGGCGGCAAAAGATGCCGACCAGGACGCAACCAGTGCAATCGAGCAGGCCGTTCGTGCCAGCGCACAGCTCGAGGACGTCGGCGTGAACACGAAGGCGATCACGACAGGCGGACCTGCTCTGTCGATTGGCGCGGATGCCGGCCTGCTGGATGCGAAACGAGCCGCGGCCGTGACGAAGGCGCTCGAAGGCAGCGGCTTGCGTGCGCAGCCGATGTTCGCGTATCTCGCGAACACACTGCGTGTCGGCGATCGTGAAATCCCATACTCGCTCGTCACGGCCCTGAACGATCCGAACGACACGAACGCCCCGAACGATCCGAACGCCCCGAACGATCCGAACGATCCGAACGATCCGAACGATCCGAACGATCCGAACGAGATTGTTCTGACGGACTGGGCCGCGAGGGATCTGAACGCGAAGCCGGGTGACTCTCTGTCGATGGAGTACTACCTGTACGACCAGGATGAGATCGTCACGCGCACGGCGATGTTCCGCGTCTCGAAGATTGTTCCGCTGAGCACCGGGGACCGCGATATGGCGCCGACGTTTCCGGGCATCAGCGATTCACCGACGCTCGAGTCCTGGGATCCGCCGTTCCCGGTTGATCTTCGTCGCGTGCGGCCGCAGGACGAACGGTTCTGGGAGGAGTACCGAACGACACCGAAGGCTTTCGTGAGCCTGGAAGCTGGTCAGCGGCTGTGGCATTCGCGATACGGCGAGCTCACGTCGATTCGGGTGAGAGGCGAAGGCGTGACAGCCGATCGCCTGCGAGACGAGTTTCTGCCGAAGCTGCGGTCGGCGATCGATCCGCTGACGGTCGGTCTCACAGTCAGCAACGTCCGAGCGCAGAGCCTCGACGCATCTCGGGGCGCCACTGACTTCGGCGAGTACTTCGTGTATTTCAGCTTCTTCCTGGTTGTGTCGGCACTGATTCTTGCCGCGTTGTTCTTCAAGCTGGGTGTGGAGCAGCGGGTCCGCGAGGTTGGTCTGTTGCGCGCCGTTGGATTCGGTCCGTCGCAGGTGCGACGCCAGTTCCTCGCTGAAGGACTGTTGCTCGCGGTTGCCGGAGGCGTGCTTGGCGTGCTCGGGGCGTTGGCGTATGCCGCGGTCATCATGCACGGGCTGCGGACGTGGTGGGTCGATGCGGTCGGCACGATGTCGCTGACGTTGCACGTGACGCCGATGTCGCTGGCTGCGGGCGCGATTGGCGGAGTGCTTGCCGCGGTCGCATGTATCTGGTGGACGCTGCGGTCACTCCGCCGGGTCTCAGAGCGCAGTCTCCTGGCTGGAGAGATTTCGCGCGCAGATGATGGTCCGGCGGGTGTACACAACCGCCGCAACCGAAGTCTGATAGCGGCCGTGGCGCTCGGAGTGACCGGCGTTGCGCTGCTTCTTGCTGGCAGTGCAGGTTGGATTGCACGCGAGGGCGCATTCTTCGGTGCGGGTTCGGCGTTGCTCGTCGCGTCGCTGTGTCTGTTTTCGTGGCGACTGCGGCGGCACACACCGAGCGCGCTCGACGGCAGCGGCTGGCAACCGGTGTCGCGTCTGGGTTTCCGATACGCGCGGTATCGTCCCGGGCGCAGTGTGTTGTCGATGGCGGTCATCGCCTCGGCCACGTTCATCCTTATTTCCGTGGACGCGTTCCGTCGCGGCGAGGGCCTCGAAGATACCGGGCCACGATCCGGCGTCGGTGGATACAGCGTGTTCGTGGAGACGCTGCTGCCCGTCGTTGGCGATGTGAACGGCCGTGCGGCGCGGGACGCGATGAACCTCTTCGATCTCGATCCAGCGATCAACTTCGAGCCGTTCCGATTGCTGCCCGGCGACGATGCCAGCTGTCTGAATTTGTATGAGCCGAAGAATCCCAGGATCCTCGCGCCGACAGACGCGTTCCTGTCACAAGGCCGGTTTGCATTTCAGGCGGCGCGCACGACGACCGATGCCGAACGCGCCAACCCCTGGTTGCTTCTGACGCATGAGGAAGCAGACGGCGCCATTCCAGTCATCGCCGACGCCAACTCGATGACCTACGTACTGCACAAACAGATCGGCGAAGACATCGTGATCAGGCGGGGCGGCCGCGACATCAGGATGCGGCTCGTCGGGGCGCTTCGAGACAGCATCTTTCAGGGCGAGCTGCTCATGTCTCAGGCGAACTTCACCAGGCTGTTTCCCGAACAGCAGGGGTATCGCGTGATGCTCGTCGACGCGCCGAAGGCGCAGGCACCGGCCCTTGCCGCGCAGATCGAAGACGCGATGGTCGACCTGGGCGCTGACGCCACGAGCACCGCCGAACGACTCGCGCAGTTTCATCGTGTCGAGAACACCTATCTCTCGACGTTCCAGGCGCTCGGGGGGCTGGGTCTCATCCTCGGCACGATCGGGCTCGCCACTGTCTTGCTGCGCAATGTGCTCGAACGGCGGCGCGAGCTGGCGTTGCTCGGTGCAGTCGGCTTCCGAAGCGGCCACGTGCTGACGATGGTCGTGGCTGAGAATGTGTTCCTGCTTGGATGTGGTCTGTTCGCGGGTGCCGTCTGCGCCGGACTGGCGATCGCGCCGGCCATCGCCGAGCGGGGTGGTCGTCTGCCGATCACGAGCGGCGGCGCCTTACTTCTGTTTGCTGTCTTCATCACGGGCCTTCTTTCGTCCATCGTCGCCATGAGTGCGGCGACGCGTGCACCACTGCTGTCATCTCTCCGTTCGGAATAATCCATGACGAACCGACTCTTTCTCCTCGCACTCGTTGTCATGTCCATCGGGGTGTCTGCTTCAGCCGAGCACTGGCCGCAGTGGCGGGGGCCGCTGCTCAATGGAATCAGCGGCGAGAAAGGTCTGCCTGTCCGTTGGTCCGCCACCGAGAACATCACCTGGAAGCTCGCCGTGCCCGAGCGATCGGGTGCGACGCCAATCGTCTGGGGCGAACACGTCTTCCTCAACGTCGGGGAGGGCAGTGAGTTGGCGCTGTGGGCCGTCGATCGCTCGCGCGGCACGGTTCGTTGGAAGCGGCCACTCAGCGGCGGCAATCGCCGCATGATGAAGCAGCAGATGTCGTCGCCGTCGCCGGTTACCGACGGTCGCACCGTGTGGGTCATGACAGGCACGGGCGTACTGAAGGCCTTCGACTTCGACGGCAAGGAGCTCTGGTCGCGCAACATCCAGCAGGAGTACGGACGCTTCGGGCTGCAGTGGGGCTATGCATCGTCCCCTTTGCTGCACGAAGACGCGCTCTACGTCCAGGTTCTGCACGGGATGCATACCGACGACCCGTCATACGTGCTTCGGATCGACAAGGCGACCGGCAAGACCGTGTGGCGCGTGAACCGGCTGACGAACGCGCGTTTCGAATCGCCCGACGCCTACACCACGCCGGCGTTGCTGCGCTACGGCGGCGCGACAGAGATCGTGATCACCGGTGGTGATGTCATCACGGGACATGACCCATCGACTGGCCGGGAAGTCTGGCGCGCCGATGGACTCAACCCGCGCAACGATGGCAGCTATCGCGTCGTCGCCTCGCCGGTCGTGCACGGCGACTTGATCTTTGCGCCGTCGCGCGAGCGGCCGTTGCTGGCGCTGAAGCCTGGTGGCAAGGGCGACGTCACCAGCACCCACGTCCTGTGGTCATTCAACAACGGACCCGACGTGCCGACGCCGGTCACGGATGGGACCTATCTGTATTCCATCAACGACCGCGGCATCATGTATGTGCTCGATGCGAAGACAGGGAAGACGGTTTACGGACCGCAGCGTCTGCGCAACGCGACCTACAGCGGATCCGCGGTTCTCGCCGACGGGAAGATCTACATCACTGACGAAGACGGCGTGACGAGCGTCGTCCAGGCAGGCCCCAAGTACGTGCTGTTGGCCGAGAACGATCTCGGCGACTATACGCTCAGCTCACCGGCGGTGTCCGAGGGGCAGATCTTTGTAAGGACGGCGTCGTTTCTGTATGCGATCGGTCAACGGCGGGTAACCTCGAAGTGAGGACATTCACTGCGTACACGTGTTTACGACTCACAGAGACACAGAGGCTCAGAGGAGCTGGATCAGATGTGGTCCAACCTCTGTGCCTTTGTGCCTCTGTGTGTCGTGGGCACGTGCCGTCTGTGAGTGTCGTTCGAAGACCTAGTTGCCTCGCTCGATAAACAATCTCGCCAGTAGCTGGTCCACTGGCGCGAAGTCGTCGGTCAGGGTCAGCGCACGGCCTGATTTCAGGTACGCGTTCAGCCGGTCCTGCTCGAGGGCAGTCGTCCGATCGACGATGCCCTCGTTCGACGTGATCGCATCGAACGCGGCGCGGTTCAGTGGCTGACCGCTGGCCATCAGCACATACGTGTTGCGATCGAACGGCAGGAACTCGCTGCCTCGGCCGAACAGGTAGACGTACGGGAAGACCGCGCGCAGTCCGTTCGCGTAGGCCTTGAGAAACTCGCCATCCTCGAACTTGTCGATGACGTTGACCAGGTAGATCCCGTCGGGTTTCATCCGCTGCTGGACGATGCGGTTGAATTCGACGGTGGTCAGGTGGTACGGAATCGATAGATCGTTGAAGGCATCGCCGAAGACGATGTCGTATTGCTGCGGGTCGGGCCACTCCAGGAGAAAGGTGCGGGCGTCCTGGTTGAACGATCGGATACGCGTCTTGTCGCCGAGGCCAAGCTGGTTGTGGGCGACCTTGGTGACCTCCGGATCGATTTCGATCACGTCTATCGCAGCGTTCGGATACGTCGCGTCGATATATCGCGGAAACGAGTAGCCGCCGCCGCCGATGAAGAGCGTATGGGTTTGCGGACGACTCGACAACTGCATCTGGGTGAGATCCGCATATGCGCGCTCGTAGCCGTATCCGAGCGCAGTGGGGTCATCGAGGACGACGAAGCTGTGAATGAGACGATCGAGCATCAGGGCGCGTGCCGGCTTTCCGTTCTCGAAGGTCTCGTTGATCTGGATGCAGTAGTAGTTGGATTCGACCGCGCACGGTGCCCGATACTTGCCGGCGTTCCATCCCTGCCACACGAACCCGAAGATCGCGAGCGCTACAACGGGTACCACCAAACCATTTGCGATTCGGCCGCCACGCGAACGGTGAAATCTTCCGACAGCCAATCCAGTCAGCAGCAGCACGCCGGCGACGATCCACACGATGCTGCGGGTGCCGAGCCAGGAGATCAGCCAGAAGCCGGTGAGAAACGTGCCAAGGATCGATCCCGCCGTGGAAAAGGCGTAGATCGTCCCGACGGTATTGCCTGTGCGTTGCAGATCGGCGAGCGCCAGCTTGACGGCGAGCGGCGAGACCATGCCGAGCACCAAGCTCGGTAACAGGAAAATCGCCGTCGTATAGATGACGATCCGTGGCAGCAGCGAGAGGCGGAATGTCTGACCGATGACGACATCAGTGATCACCAGGATCAACAGGCACGCGACGCTCCCGGCAATGAAGATAGTGCCGAGCGTCCGCCGCGACGCCTGGCGATCGGCAACGACTCCACCGAGGTAGTTGCCCACCGACATGCCCGCGAGCACGATGCCGATAATACTGGTCCACGTGTAGAGGGAAACGCCGACGTACGGTGCCATGATGCGGCCGGCGATGAGTTCGATGACGAGCGTGCAGGCACTGGCGATGAATACGAGCAGACAGGATTGCCACATGACGCCGCACACTAACATACCGGCGCGATCGGATGTATCGACCGGCAGCGTTATAAGCGGGCCGCGCGGCCGGGCGGCTCGACCGAATGGCGCGACACGATGAACCCGTGGAGTCCGCGCGTGATGACTCGAACAGCACCGATGGCCAGTATCGTTCCCGCAACGGCGAGCAGCGAGCCGGCAAGGTCCGGCTTCATCGTCATCACGTACAACATCGCGAGGTCGTTAGCCATGAGCACGTCGCCCCCGACTGACCAGCGTGAAGACCTGCGGAACGTGTCCAGATGTTGGTCGACAGGACCGTCGGTGGCTGTGGCTGCCGCGGCGACGACGTGGCCGATCACCCGTTTCACCACCACACCAGCGACGACGGCGTTCTCGATCCAGAAAGCGATCGCCGCCTGCACCCAGCCTTGAGCCCAGAAGTTGGCAACGCTCGTCAGATAGATGCCGCTGGCCAGGACAACGAGGCAGACGTGGGCTCGAGTATCAGCATCGGGCTGCCGATCGCGAGCTACGCACGCATCTCTTGAGTCGTTCCAGCACGGCGAACACTGCCGCGAACCGCGGGTGACGCGACGACGGAGCCACTCAACAGTGTCACCGCGGCGGCCACGTGAACAAAGACCATGACTTCGTAGAGACCCATGCACGTGAGGTGTGTGCATCGTCTGCACCAACATACTGACCAACACTGACAGCGTGAAAAGCTGATCGGGCGCGCGTGATGCGTGACATTTTCCGGGGCATGTGAATTCATTCGCAGGTACACTCGCTTCGAGCGATGAGATGCTGCGCAAGTTTCTGAAAGTCATCGTCCCGTGCGCGTTGCTGGTCGGGCCGTCGATTGCCTTGTCCGGGCAAGAGGCCGCGCCGGCCGTGCGCATGGTGGCTGACGAAGGCGAGGGCACGAAGTACTGGCCGCGCTGGCGCGGTCCGTCGGGGCAGGGGCTCGTGTCGGGCACAGGGTATCCCGATGCGTGGTCGCCGACCGAAAACGTGCGATGGAAGACACCGCTCGCGGGCGATGGCAACTCATCGCCGGTGGTATGGGGTGATCGCATCTTCCTGACCACCGCCTACGATCGCGGCAGCCGCTTGGCGGTTATTGCATTCAAGCGGTCGGATGGCACGAAGCTGTGGGAGGCGTTTGCCCCGGCTGGTCGATCGAACCAGGGTAATCACTACAAGAACGGGCACGCCTCGGCGACACCGGCAACCGATGGCCAACGTGTCTATGCTTCGTTCGGCGCTCGCGGTCTCGTCGCATTCGACATGGACGGCAAGCTGGTGTGGCATCGCGATCTCGGGCCGATGGACGCCTACCACGGCACTGCAGGGTCACCACTGCTCTATAAGGACCGTCTGATCCTCTATCAGGACCAATTCGCGGGGTCGTTCATCGCGGCGTTCGACACACGCACCGGCAAGGAGTTGTGGCGCACGAAGCGGGACGCCGACACAGGTTGGGGCACTCCAATCGCAGTTCGTGTTGTCGATCACGACGAAATCATCGTGAGCAGCCAGCAGCGCGTGCAGGCGTACAACCCTGACAACGGTCTTGAACTGTGGCGTTGCAGCGGTACGACCTACGAGGTGATTCCGACTCCTGTCGTTGGATACGGAATGGTGTTCTGTTCTTCGGGACGCGCCGGTCCGACGCTGGCGATTAAGCCCGGCGGCAAAGGCGACGTGACCCGCACGCATCTGCAGTGGACAAGTCCGCGCGGTTCGCCGTTTGTCCCTTCACCGATCTTGTACGGCGAATATCTCTACATGGTCAACGACATGGCCAGCATCGTCACGTGTCTCGAGGCGACGACCGGTAAGGTCATGTGGCAGGGGAGATTGGGTCGGGCCTCGCGTGAAGGATTCTCGGCATCGCCGGTCGCGTTCGACGGCAAGGTGTTCTTCACCAACGATGAAGGCGAGACGTTCGTGCTGAAGGCGGGGTCCACGTTCGAACTGCTGCACGTCAACAAGCTCGATGAAGCCACGCTTGCAACGCCTGCGCTGGTGGATGGCCGCTGGTACATTCGTACCGACCGGCATCTGTACGCCATCGGCAAATCGTAGAGGCGGGTCTTTGGACCCGCCTTGCGACTCTACCGATGACGCAGCGCCGCGATCGGATCGGTCCTTGACGCGCGCCATGCGGGAATCAGCGACGAGACGAGGACAATCGTCATCACCAACGCCAAGGCGGCGGCATACGACACGACGTCGGTCGGGCTGACGCCGTAGAGTAGGCTGGCCAGGACGCGCGCAATCACCAGCGACAGGGCCAGGCCGACAGCCGCACCAGCTGCGCCAAGCTTCAGGCCGCGCCCGAGGAATCGGCCGAGCACGTCCCGACGGTCGGCGCCAATCGCAATACGGATCCCGATCTCGTGTGTGCTCTGACGTGCAGCGTATGAGACCAACCCGTACGTCCCCAGTGCCGTGAGGAGCATCGCGATCCCGCCAAATACAGTGAGCGTGCCCGATGCCATGGCAAAGATGCCGAGAGCGGCCTTGGTCTGGGCGCTGAGCATGTTGGCTCTCACGATCGGCACGTTCGGATCGAGCGACTGAATGGTCGTGCGGATTCGAGCCAGGAACGCAGCATTCGCATCCTGCGATCGCGCGAGGATCACCATCGATGCCCAATAGTTCTGCGTGGCGGGCAGGTAGACGCTTGGCCTCGGTTCTTCGGTGACGCGGGCATACTTGATGTCCCGCGCGACGCCGACGATGGTGCGCCACCGCCCACGGCTGACCTGAATACGGTTGCCGATCGCGTTGTCGGGCTCGCCCCAGAACCGGCGAGCCATCGTTTCGTTGATCATCGCCACGGGCAGCGATGTGCTGCCATCGATGCGCGCAAAGTCTCGGCCAGCGATGAGCGGAATGCGCAGGGTCTGAAGGTATCCCGGCGTCACGGTTGTCACGAGGAACCGCATGTCTTCGCCCTTGCGAGCGTCGCGACCCTCGATGACGGTGTCACTCGAGGTGCTGTCCACGAGCGTGAGGGGCGGCGTGTTCGCGAGCGCTGCGGCCTCGTTGCCGGGCTGCGCGCGGACGGCGTCGAGGAGACGTTCGTAGAAGGCGGCGCCGCGTTCTTCGTCGTAGCCGCTCGATCGCAAATCGACCGTCACGGCGGCGACGTGACGTTCGTCAAAGCCGACATTTGCCGTCTGCGCCGCTTCGAGGCTGCGCACGACCAATCCGGCGCCGACAAGCAACAGCAACGACACCGCGACCTGGGCGATCACCAGTGCGCCGCGTAGCCGGCCACGTGAGCCGCCGCGCGGCGAGAGGTCATCT
>JBKPRH010000039.1:0-21889 GCA_046765795.1 Acidobacteriota bacterium
ACCACGAACGAACCACGAACCACGAACCACCAACCACGAACCACCAACCACGAACCACCAACCACGAACCACCAACCACGAACCACCAACCACCTACCAGGATCCCCCAGCACCGCCGCCACCGCTGCGACCGCCGCCGAATCCTCCGAATCCACCACCGCCGCCGCCACCGAATCCACCAAAACCACCGCCGAACCCACCGCCGCCTCCGCCGAATCCGCCGCCAAATGGTCCGACACCGCTACTCCAGCCACTCCACCCACCGCCACCCCAACGTCGTCGGCGACGGCGGCCAAGTCGTCCCGCGATGCCGTTGATCAGCAAGAAGGCGACGATCAGCAGAAAGAAGAGGTTTCCACCTGAGCCGCCACCCTGTGAGCGTCGTCGTTCCGGCTGACGCGGCGCGCCCTGAATGGCCACGTTGCGACCTTCGCCGATGCGTCCGATGATGCGCTGCACGCCCGCGACGAGTCCGGCACCGTATGCACCTTGTCGAAATCGTGGCGCGATCTCCTGGCGGATCGTCTCGCCGGAAAATCCGTCGGTGATGAATTGCTCGAGGTCGTAGCCAACTTCAATCTTGATCTCCCGATCCTTTATCGCCGCGAGAACAAGCAGACCATTGTCCTTACCCGCTTGACCGATGCCCTTGCCGCGGTTGCGAAACATCCGCTCGGCGTACTGATAAACGTCTTCACCCTGCAGTGAATCGATGGTCGCGACAGTGACGACATCGCCGGTCGTTTCCTGCAGCGCGCGGATCAGCGATTCCAGCTGGCGCTCGCTTTCGGGATCGATCACGTTTGCGAAGTCGTTGACCGGACGGGTGAGCTCTGGTGTCTGTGGCTGCGCCCATGCCGTCGTCGCGATGAGCAGCGCGAAGAGCAGCCACAGAGCACACGCAGATGAGCGTGCTCTGTCGCTACGCACGCCAGGTATCGATGGCATGCGCGAGATGCTCAACGGCGGCGAGATATTGCGGGAAGAGGCGAGCCGAGTCCACGGCGGCCATGCCGGATGAGTGCTCGAGTGAAAGGAGGTCGCTGACGAGCTGCTCGGGAATGCGGACGGCTTGAGCACCAAGTCGAGTCGCTTCGCCACGATC
The DNA here is from genome assembly GCA_046765795.1 of Acidobacteriota bacterium. Lineage (GTDB taxonomy): Bacteria > Acidobacteriota > Vicinamibacteria > Vicinamibacterales > UBA2999 > Gp6-AA40. Next base: position 1,106 of record JBKPRH010000039.1, read on the forward strand.
ACTGGTAAGGACGCCGTTCAGCCGTGCGACGTTCCGTAGCAGTGCCATGAACGCCGGTGCGGATGCGGCGACGAGGCTGGCCACGGCTCCTGGACTTCCGCCCGATTCGATGAACGCCTCGCGCAGGTGGACGAGGTGACTCTTGATCTGCGTCTCGCACGCGCGGCGCAAGTCGCCGGGCGCAATCGAGATATCGATGAACGGGTTGTTCCCGAACACGATGTGATGGCTGCGAATGATCTCGCCGTACTCGAGGGGAAACGCGTCGAGCGATCGTCTGAACTCGGCTTCGGGAAGGATGAGCGGCGTGCCGATATGCGACCGCCCCCAGCGCGGCGACAGCGTCGCGCATGCGTTCAAATCATCTGTCGTCAGATTCGCGACGAGCGCCAGACAGGTCAGCGGCACGGTCGTGTCGCCCTCGACGTGCGGTCCATACGCGGCGACCGACCGAAGCCGATCGCCGAAGACGCCGCGAAGATCGCTGGCGAGCGAGTCTGCCGTTGTCTGCCAGGAGGAGGCCATGGCTAGACAGTACAATGCCTTCATGCACCTGCGCGAGGTGAATGTCGGCTGTGTCGGCGGTGGGACCGGATTGCCGAGTCTTCTCGGAGGACTCAAAGCGAATCCCTGGCTCAAGCTGAACGCGGTCGTCACGATGTTCGACAGCGGCGGCAGTTCAGGTCAGCTGCGCGACCAACTCGGCGTGCTGCCTCCTGGCGACGTGTTGAAATGCGCGCTCGCGCTGGCGCGCAACGAACGCGAGGCACGGAGTGTTCTGCTGGCCCGGCTGCCTGCGCTCGATCCGCGCGATCGACTCGGCGGACATACCGGCGGCAATCTGCTGCTGTCGATGATGGAGCGCTACAGCGGTGACTTCCTGTCCGCCGTGGACAGTCTGCGTGCGTTGCTCGGCTGCAAGGGCCGCGTATGGCCGGTGACCGTGGAGCTTGCGTCGGTGTGCGCTGAGTACGCCGATGGGACGCGCACGCGTGGAGAAGTCGAGGTCGATGCCGGCCAGTCGCGCGGTCACGAAGTGCGTCGCTTGTGGCTCGAGCCGCAGGTCTCGATTCACCCCGAGGTCGCACACGCGATTCGGTCGTTCGATGCGGTCATCATCGGTCCAGGCAGTTTCTTCACGAGTCTCTTGCCACCGTTGCTTGTGCTCGGCGTCAAGGAAGCGATTGCCGATGTGCGAGGGCCGATCATCCTGATCGCCAATCTCCTGACCGAAGGCCACGGCATGGAAGGGTTCACTGCCGCCGAGGCGGTGCGCTGGGTCGAGCGCGCGATCGGGCGGAAGGTGGACGTGGTCATCGCCAACAACAGCCGTCCGTCAGAGGGGGTGCTGCGGAACTACGCCGCCGAGCACAAAGCACCGCTCGAACTCGGCGAGCTCGATCCTGGCGTCGAAGCCGTACTCGGGCCGTTCTGGAAGAGCGACATTGCGCGCCACGATCGCCGTCGTCTGGCGTTCGCGGTGTGGTCGGTGCTGAGTCAGCGCTTGATGACTAAGTCGCCTTCAACAGTGATGCTGGGTTGACGCGCAGCGCGCGTCGCGCCGGAATCCACGTCGCAAGCATCGCCACGACCACCACCAGAATCACCGGCAGCACGAACGCCAGCGGCGGCGGATCGTAGAGCGTGCCGGCGCCGCCAGCTGCGCGCACGATTCTCGACAGCCCGAACGTCAGCGCGGTTCCACACGCGGCACCGATGAGGACGAGGCGCAGGCTCTGCGCCATCACGAGGCCGATCTGATTTCCGCGATCCGCGCCGATCGCCACGCGGATGGCCAGCTCGCGTGCCCGGCGTGAGACGGCGAACGCGAGCACGCCGTAGATACCACTCGCCGTCAGCATCATGCCGATGACGATCAGCGGAAAGAGCGGCGCTGTGCCAGCGAGATATTCCTGGCCCTGGATGGTCATCATCTGCCGCATCGTGACGGCCTGGTTCACATTGATGCCAGTAGCGGTGTTGCGCAGCGCGCGGCGAATGGGCTCGACGAGCGGTGCGGGATCGCCAATCGCGCGAATCAGGAACCGCATGCTGGTCGTATCTTTCGGCTGGTTGGGCAGCGGAAAGAAGATCTTGGGTATCGCCAGGCGGCTCTCAACCGGACTGCTCATGTAGTCGGCGACGATGCCCACGACGTCGTACGCGACCTTGTCCATCCACAGTTGATGACCGAGCGGCGACGAGTCACCGAACATCTGTCGCGCCAGCGACTCGCTGATCAGGACGGTGCGGGTGTCCGGAGTGTCCAGCGGCGTGAGCGCGCGCCCCGCCCGCATCGGCACACGAAGCGTGTTCAGGAAATCTGGACCGATCGAGATCGGTTCGGCCTGAATCGCATTCGTCCCGGTCGCCACCGCGCTCACCGATTGACGGCGTCCGCTGACGTTCAGCGGAATCGATGTCGCCGGAGCGACCGACTCCACACCAGGCACCCGAGCGATTGCTGCATGAAGTTCAGTCATGGGAAGACGGCTAGCGCTCTGCACCGTGACGCTCATCAACGGATTCAGGTCGAAGCCGATGTCGGCCTTCAGCGATCGTTGATACCCGCCGACCATCGATGAGGTCACCACGAGCAACGCGAGCGTGAGTGTGATCTCGAGTACAACGAGTGTGTGGCTCCAGCGCTGACGCACGCGGTCCGACGTGGCCATGCCACGCAGCGGATCGAGCTGCAGGCGCCGCGTCTCGATCAGCGCGGGCCCGATGCCCGCCAGGATGCCTGCCAGCAGCGTGATGGAGATCGTCTTGATCAACACGCCCGGGTGAATCGAGAGGTCGAGAAAGGTCTCAGCCATCGTAGCGCCGCGCAGCATGATCGCGCGTAGCACGTACGTGCCGCCGATGCCGAGCACGCCCGCGCACGCTGACAGCAGCAGCGATTCGACGAGTAGCGCCCGCATCAGCCTCGCGCGCGACGCACCCAGCGCGGAGCGGACCGCGATTTCCGTCTCGCGCCTGGTCCACTGCGCAATCATCAGCAAGGCGACATTGGCGCAGGCGATGAGCAGCGTCATCAGGACAGCCGCGCCGAGGAGGTAGGGCAGCAGCAGGGACATGTTGTCGGCAATGGGTGTCCCTTTGATCTCCGAGACGCGCATCTGCAGGGGGCCAAGCGTCGCGGGCAGTTGGCGCGAATAGCTGGCCAGTGAGCCGCGCAGGCTGGTCGCGAGCGCGTCGCCGCTCGTGCCTGCCGCCCGCCGCGCCACGACGTCGAGCGGCGCTTTCTCGGTCAGCCTCCCGGTATCGAGCCGCGTCCAAATCGGATCGTTCATCTCGGCAAACCAGAAGCGCCGCGGCATCACGCCGACCACGGTGTGCGGCTCGTTATTGATCCAGATCGTCGTGCCGATGGCGTCCCGGCGTCCGGCAAACCATTCCTGCCAGATGCGATAGCTGAGCACGGCCTCGCCATCGCTCGTGTTGCTGTTCGACGAAAACCCCCGACCGATCTCGGGGCGTACGCCGAGTACATCAAAGAAATTCGACGTGACCGCACGGATGCGCGTGGGCTCGAGCCGATCGGCGGTTCGCACATCGCCGGTGCCCTCGCGGATGGCAGCGGCGGCGACCGCGGGACCCAGAGCGTGCTCCCAGATCGCAAAAAGGTCAGCGGGAACGTAGCTGCCCACCGGACGAATCGGGCGGTCCTGCCGATTGACCTGGATCCTCGAGAGCCCGAGCGGATCGACATAGAGCGGGGGCGGATTTTGAAAGAGCACGTCGCGAATGGTGAGTGATGCCGTCGTGGCGCCAATGCCGGCGCCAAGCGACAACACCGCGACGATGGCGACGATGGGGTAGCGGATCAGATTACGCCGAGCGGCTCGGAAGTCCTGACGGATCGCATCGAGCCACCAGGAGCGTCGCGACTCGTGGAAGCGCTCGGTCGCTGCGGTGACATTGCCGAACTTGCGCCGGGCCGCGCCCGCCGCCTCGTTCGGGCTCATGCCGTCGGCGATCAGGCGATCGGTCTCGAGGGCGATGTGCGCCCGGATCTCTTCGGAAAAATCACTCGTGGGACGTCGTCGCCAGCGCATCCTCGGCCTCTCAGGTTGACATTCGACCAGAGCATACGCATACTCGGGTCGAATGTCTATCCGAAAGCGGAGTGACCGCGAGTACGCTGCGCACCTGCAAGGCACACTCGACCTGCTCATCCTGCGCACGCTCGTGTTTGGCCCGCAACATGGCCAGGCCATCGCGCGCGCGATTCAGAGCCAGTCCGATAACGTGTTGATCGTCGATCACGGGTCGCTCTATCCGGCGCTGCAGCGGCTCGAGGAGCGCGGATTCATCGACGCCGACTGGGGCACGTCGGACAACAACCGCAGGGCGCGGTTCTACACGCTGACCAAGGCCGGAAAGAAAGAGCTCGTTCGCGAGGAAAGCGAGTGGCGACGCATCGCCGCCGCCATCATGAGGGTATTGGATCCGTCGTCAGGCGAAGTGTGACCACCACTAACCACTAACCACCAACTAGAACAACGCGCCAGCGGCACTCCCCATCATTTGCTGGCGGACCATGGGAATAGGTGGTCCTCCATACGTGAGGAAGCGATCGTGGAAATCGCGCCAGGCTGTGCGCCCGCCGCGGCTGGCGGTCCAATCCTCGCGCAGTTTGCGAATCATCAGCTTGCCCATCGTGTAGTTCAGATAGGCCGGGTCGTACGTGCCGCGTGTGGACTGCTGCCGCGCGGTGCCTGCATCCGTGAAGGCCTGCTCGCGGAAGAAGCGTTCCGAGTCGGCCACGGTCATCCCGCGCGTGTGAAGCCCGATCGCTGAAAGGAAGCGCGCATTCCGCAGCAGCGCATTGCTCAACTGTCCAATATGGGTTTCGGGTGACCCCTTGCCGAGGCCCATATCCCACATCGCTTCCTCGGCGTAATGCGCCCAGCCTTCGGCAAACGCGTAGCCCACGAATAGCCGGCCGACAATCGACGGATTGCGGTTCGAATGCAGGAACTGCAGGAAGTGGCCGGGCCACACTTCGTGCACCGACGTAAAGAGCAGGTCGGCCTGTCCCGGCAGATAGTCGTGCTGCTCCTTGGCCGGCCATGACGGATTGGGTGGGGCGATGTAGTAGATCGCCGGAGAGCCCTTCTCGTACGGTCCGGGAATGTCGATATAGGCGAAGTTGTCGCGTGCGTAGGGCGGCGCTTCATTGACCAGCGCTTCGTCCTCGCTCGGAATGCTGGCCACGCCGCCGTCACGCACGAAGGCCTTCAGCTCCTTCAACTGGAGGCGTGCGCCCGCGACAGCGCCTCCGCGCGGCTTGTTCGCGCTCATCTTCGCGATGCACTGCGGAACGCTCGCCCCGGGAGCAAACTGCGCGCAGGCCTCTTTGAGCGCGGCCTGATTGCGTTCGAGATCGGCGCGCCCTGCCGCCTCGAGTTCGGCGATCGGCGTCCTGACGCGCTCGGTGTCGTAGAGCATCTTGGCGAACTTGTCGGGACCGAGCGCGAAGCTCGCCGTTGCCGTCGCGCGTTGCGATTCGAGCCAGGTTGCCAGGTCGCTCATCGCCGTCGCCGCACCGGCATTGGCCTCTTTGAATGCTGCTTGGGCCGCTGCATCCTCGACCTTCGCAAAGATTGCCGGCACGTCGGCTTTGAAGAACGCCGCGAAGCCTTTGAACGCCGAGACGCCGTGCTCGAGGAGAGGCAGGCTCAGCGGCGTACGCAGGTTGGTCCGGATCTGTGGCACCGCCTTCTGCACGGCCTGTGCGTACTTCGTGTAGGCGCGCATTCGAACGTCGAGCGGCGCATACGTACGGGTGAGATACGGACTGGGGTCGAGGTTGTCGACCATCCAATCGAGATAAAACGCCGGGTTGGTGAAGGGGGCTTCCGCGGTTTCCAGCCAGAACAGATCGCGATCCATGCGCGCGATGAGGATGTCGCGCTCGAATCGTGCGGGACCATCAAGCGCGCTGTCAGGGACTCCAGTGAGTCGATCTTTCGTCGCGTGCAGCCGTGTGATCTCCGCAGCGATCCCGGCTGCGCTCCAATCCGGCAGCTGCCCGTCGTACTCGTGTCGTCCCTGGACAACGGCGAAGTTCGGGTGGGCTTTGAGATAGCTCTCGACGACTTCGTCGCGAATCGCCGGCCACTGCACTGCACTCGCCGTGCTCGCGGCGGTTTGGGTGTCGCCTCCGCAACCGGCCAGCATCACGGTGACACACAGCGCCCCATACAGTTGTACGCTCATCGCTTCTTCTTGCCTCGCGTTGCGCTGGATGTCGCAGCGGCTTTCCTGGCGGTCTTCGTGGCAGCTGTTCGAGGTTTCGCGGCGGACGTGGCGGCTCGCGGTTTGGCCGCGGCCTTCGCCGGCGTGGCGCCGGCCTTCGCCGGCGTGGCGCCGGCCTTCGCCGGCGTGGCACGGAGTTCCAGCGCACGTTTGACGATGCGCTCGAACATGGCGCCGGTTTCACCACCCTTGGCGGGACGATTCGATCGCCAGACGTCGGGATCGTCCTGCGACAGGATGTCGGCGAAGTCGCCCTCGGTCTTGACGCTCAGGGGCGCGAATTCAGCGATGTCGATCGGGCCCGACCAGTCGTCGCGATGTTTGATGAGCAGCCACGGCTCGCCGCTTTCCCCTCCGCCGGCGTAGCGGCCTTTCGTGCGGACCAGCACCCACGACCCTTTGAGCTTGTATCCGTCGAGCGTGAACTTCAGGTCGCCCTTCTTCAGCGCCCCTTCGATGTCATCGGTCTCCGGTGTCCATGTGCCGCGATCCCAGAGCATGACGATGCCAGCGCCGTAGCCTGAGGGGATCACGCCTTCGAATTCACCGTAGTCGATCGGGTGATCCTCGACGTGCATCGCCAGACGCTTGATCGATGGATCAAGAGAAGGTCCTTTGGGGACCGCCCACGACAACAGCACGCCGTTGTGCTCAATGCGGAAGTCGTAGTGGAGATGACTGGCCAGGTGCTTCTGCACGCAGAAAAACCGCGGCGTGCGGCCAGTGGGCGACTTGGCGATCTTCGTGCCGGCCGGTTCGGGCGACTTGGTGAAATCGCGCTTGGCTTTGTATTTCTCGAGAGCCATTCAGAAACTCGTAACGCGGTGCGCTAGCGAGTGTCGCCCATCATTCGTCGCAGCGGTTTGACGAGGGCGAACATCACCAGGGCAGTAACAAGCAAGACGGTGGTGACGATGGTGAAGAGCGTTTCGAGCGGCATCGAGCTGAAGAATCCTGCGGACCATCCAGCGAGTTTGTTGCCGAACGCATTCGAGAGAAACCAGACACCCATCATCAAGCCGACGATGCGCACGGGGGACACCTTGGTGACGGCGCTGAGTCCAACCGGATACAGGCACACTTCGCCGAACTCGGCCAGCAGATACACCGCGATCAGCCACAACGGACTGATGCGCGTGCCGCCATCTGCCTGGGCCATCGCTCCTGCCGGGACCAGTACCAGGAACCCCAGGCCCATGAACAGTACGCCCAGCGCAATCTTGGCTGGCACCGACGGTTCGCGAGGTCCGAGTCGAACCCACAGCCACGCGAAGATTGGCGCGAAGATGACGACGAAGATCGGTGGTACGGACTGGAACCACGACGAGGGGAACGAAAAGCCGAAGACTTCGAGACGGGTGTAGCGATCCGCGAACAGGTTCAACGTCGATCCCTGCTGTTCGTACGCACCCCAGAACAGCGTGGCGACAAGAAAGAAGACGACGATCGCGCCGATGCGCTTCCATTCGTCGCCCGAAAAGCCGAGAAACCCACCAACCACCGGCGTCGTTGCAGACTGACCTGGCGATTGTGGCTTCGGCTGGGCCGCCAGCCGATCGAGCCCGGGCTGGAGCCGCTTCTTGCCGAGCACATACTGGAGCAGTCCAAGCGCCATCCCGACGGCGGCGCAACCAAATCCGATGTGCCAGTCCACGCGCTGGGCGAGATAGCCGGCGATCAGCGGACCGGCGATGGCGCCGATGTTGATGCCCATGTAGAAGAGCGAGAAGCCGGCATCGCGGCGCGCGTCCGCTTGATCGTAGAGAGAGCCCACCAGCGCGCTGACGTTCGGCTTCAGCAGGCCGGTACCGGTTGCCACGAGTGCGAGGCCGGCATAGAAGAAGGGCACGGGCGGAAACGCCAGCGTGACGTGCCCGAGCGCGATGATGATGCCGCCGATCAGCACGCTGCGGTACTGACCCAGGAACCTGTCGGCGACGATGCCGCCGAAGATTGCCAGACCCCATGCGCTGGCGGTGTAGGTGCCGTAAATGGATGCGGCATCGGCGTCTGAGAAGCCGAGCCCGCCGGATGCTGGCGAGGCCACCATGTAAAAGATGAGGAAGGCGCGCATGCCGTAATAGCTGAACCGCTCCCACATCTCGGTAAAGAAGAGCGTCGAGAGGCCGCGCGGGTGGCCGAAGAAACCAGTGTCCGGAGGCGTCGCCAAGGAGGTCTGCTGCACGTCGGCAAGGATAACGTGGAACAATGAAGTCGTGCGGGCTCTACTGATTTCGACGTATGACCTGGGTCGTCAGCCGCTCGGCCTGGCCGCCCCGGCCGCGTCGCTCCGACAGGCTGGCGTGCTCGTGGACTGCGTGGATACGTCGCGCGAGCCACTCAAAGACGAGCACATTCGCACCGCATCGCTTGTCGCGTTTTACCTGCCGATGCATACGGCCACGCGTCTTGCGGCTCCGCTGCTCGAGCGTGTACGGTCGGTGAATCCTGCGGCGCAGCTTGCCGCGTATGGCTTGTACGCACCGCTCAATCGCGCCTGGCTCGAAGAACGTGGTGCGCGAGTGTTGGGGCCTGATGCGGAAGAGCAACTGGTCCGCCTCGCTGTGGTCCCAGAAGCCCAAAGCCCGGAGCCCAAAGCCCAGAGCCGCGCATTCGTCGTGCCCGATCGCACGACACTGCTTCCGCTGACACAATATGCCGCGCTGCAGATGCCCGACGGTACTCGACGCGTCGTCGGCAGCACCGATGCGACACGCGGGTGCAAGCATGTGTGCCGGCATTGTCCGATCGTCCCGGTCTACGAGGGTCACTTCAAGGCCGTTCCCATCGACGTCGTGATGCACGACATCCGCGCGCATGTCACGGCGCGCGCCGAGCACATCACGTTTGGCGATCCCGATTTCTTCAACGGGCCGACGCACGCACGTCGTCTCGTTGAGCGTCTCGCGACGGAGTTTCCGCAGCTGACGTACGACGTCACGATCAAGATCGAGCATCTGCTTGCGCACGCGGACCTGTTGCCTGTGCTCAAAGACACCGGGTGTCTGTTCATCACCAGCGCAGTCGAGTCGATCGATGACGACGTGCTGATGAAGCTGCAGAAGGGACACACGCGCGCGGATTTTGTGCGAGCGGTGGAATTGTGTCGTGCGGCGGGAGTTGCACTGGCCCCGACGTTCGTGCCCTTCACGCCGTGGACGACGATCGAGGGCTACATCGAACTGCTCGAGGAGATCGAGCGCCTGGACCTCATTGAGTCAGTGGCGCCGATTCAGCTCGCGATCCGGCTGCTCGTCACCGCGAAGTCCAAGCTGCTCGAACTGCCCGATATCAAAGACCACGTCGAGCCATTCGATCCCGGGTCGCTGACGTGGCCCTGGCATCATCGCGATCCGCGCCTGGACGCATTGCAGAAGGCGGTTATGCGCGTCGCAGGTACGCAGATTCCTCGTACGAAGGCATTTGCTGCCATCACCGAGATCGCATATTCGGTCGGGGGTCAGACCCGGGGTCAGACCCCCGGTCAGACCCCGGGTCTGACCCCACCCTACATGACCGAGGGCTGGTATTGCTGCGCCGAGCCAGGACCCGAGCAGACCGACCTCGTATGAAGCGTGTCCTCCTGCTGGCGACAACGACCGGCTATCAAATTCGATCGTTTACCGACGCCGCCCACCGGCTGGGCGTAGACATCGTGTTCGCGAGCGACCGTTGTGATCAGCTCGACGATCCCTGGTTTGATCACGCCGTTCCGGTGCGCTTCTGGGACGAGGCCCGGTCCCTCGAGGCGATTCTCCATGCGTGCCGCAACGACCCGATCCACGGGGTCATCGCCGTGGGCGATCATCCGACGATCCTCGCCGCGCACGTGGCAGACGCGCTCGGGCTTCCCGGCAATCCGCCCGACGCCGTTCGCGCCAGCCGTAACAAGCTCGCGAGCCGGCGCGCGTTCCAGGGTGCCGGTCTTCTGACACCGACGTTTTTCGAGGTGTCGATGACCGAGGACCCCTCCGCCCTCGCAGCGAGTGTGACCTATCCGGTGGTCCTCAAGCCGTTAGCTCTCGCGGGAAGCCGCGGAGTAATGCGGGCTGATCAAGCCAGTGACTTCGTCTGGGCATTCGAGCGTCTCGCCGATCTCCTCAAGGCACCCGACATTCTGAACGAGCGTGACGAGGTCCATGGGCACGCACTCGTAGAGTCCTATATCCCGGGGAATGAGTTCGCGATCGAAGGCGTGATGACCGATGGCGTCTTCAGGGCGTTCGTGATCTTCGACAAGCCAGACCCGCTTGTCGGCCCATTTTTCGAGGAAACCATCTACGTGACGCCCTCACGCGCGTCCGATTTCGTGCAGGAGGCCATCCTGAATGACGTGGCCGCCGCGGCGCGGGCACTCGGCCTCCACCACGGACCGATCCACGCCGAATGCCGTGTGAACACCAAGGGTGTGTATGTGCTCGAAGTCGCGGCGCGACCGATTGGGGGACTCTGCGCGCGCGCGGTGCGCTTCGATGGTCCGCAGGATTATCGAGTTCCGCTCGAGGAGGTGCTCATTCGACACTCGCTCGGCGAAGATATCGAGCCGTGGACCGCATCGAGCGACGCGTCGGGTGTCATGATGATTCCGATTCCGAGGCGCGGTGTGTATCGCGGGGTGCAAGGTGTGCAAGACGCTGCCGCTCTCGATGGCATCGACGACATCCGCATCACCGCAAAGGCAGACCAACTCCTGGTGCCGTTGCCTGAAGGACGGAGCTATCTCGGGTTCATTTTTGCGAGCGGAAAGAACCCTGCCGATGTGGAGCAGAGGCTGCGCACTTCGCACGCCATGCTCGCATTCGAGATCGAGCGCGAGATCGAACTCGCGCGTTAGTTATTTCGCCTGTTGCGGGACGAATCCGGGTGGCAGCGCGGCGCCTGCCCCGAAAAAGAAATCTTCCATGTGCCGCGCGATCAGTTCCTGCGCTTCCTTCTGCCACGGCATCAGACGGTACTCATTGAGGATCATCTTCTGCCGGTCTTCCCATAACTTCCACGCCTGGGCGGACACGTTTTCGTAGATCCGTTGTCCAAGTTCGCCAGGCCACGGGGCGATATCGAGCGCGGGCAGCTCTTTCTGGAATTTCACGCAGTGCACCATCCGGCCACTGGTATTTCCGACCGGACGATCGGGAACGGGTGCAGCGCAATTGTCCATGAACGGCATGTTACCTCCACACTCGTGAGACGTGAAATTGCGCGAATCAGAACCCGATTTACACAACCAGGAACCTCGTCTGTCAGGTTACGCGTCACACGAGGTAGACACCGCTGACGGGGGGCACCCATTTCAGCCTTGTTTTGCAGCCGCGCTTTGCGGATGAGCTGGTGCTAACAGTTCTGGCATCAAGCTTGAACTTCAGGCGAACAGCTTAGAAACGCGCGACTTCAGGTCAAGTCGCGCTGTGGGGATCGAATCATCATTGGAGGGTGTTGTGGACGGAGCGCGCAAAGAACGTCGCGGATTTGCTTCAATGAGTCGCGAGAAGCAGCGCGAGATCGCCAGCAAGGGCGGTCGCGCCGCCCACGAGAAAGGGACGGCTCACGAGTGGACCCCGGACGAGGCACGTGCGGCTGGCCGTAAGGGTGGCCAGAGCAGCCGTGGCGGCCGTGGCCGGCTCGTACCAATTCCCGCGCAGCAGGACATGCACCAGCCGCCGGGCATGCCCCGTCGCGTGGACTGACCTTTAGCTCGCGCGGCCAGTACTTTGGCCGTTTGCCGGCGAGATTTCCGATTCGCTGACCCGTCGCACGTCGACGCGGGCGTCATTGAAACACGCCCCGCCGCCAAGATCGGTCAGCGAGTCGGGGGCCAGGGCATTCGCGGTGAACCCGTTGGCTGTGTGCTTCCGCCACAGCCCCTTCGGGAGCACCACCGTGCCCGGCCTAACCCATGTGCCAACCTGCAGGCCGCATCGCACTTCCCCCAGTGCATTGAAGATGCGGACTTCATCGCCGTCGCGCAGTCCGCGCGCGTCTGCATCCTCGGGATGCATCAGCAGCCGGACCTCGGGCCGCGGCAATTCACTGAGCGTCGATGTGATCGTGCGCTCGCTGGCGGGTGAAATCAGCGCAAGGGGATACTCGTTTGTCGCCGGATCCGGCTGATAGCCGTACAAGCCTGCAGGGGACTGGGCGTCCAGGTACCCAGGGAACAGATCGACTTTCTGGTCGGCGGTCCTCGGGTACACGTCAACAAACTGAATCGGGCGGCCACCGGCCAGTGGGATCGCCGCACCGTTTTGACTGAGTTCGTCTCCAGACGAACCCGGCAGACGGGCGATCACGTGCAGCATCTCTTCGAGTTCGCCCCGAGGATCAGCGGACTCCGCGAGATCGAGCCGGTCAAGCAGCTCTCCGAAGACGTCCGCGTTTGGCCTCGCCTCGCCGACGGCTTCGATCACTGGCTTGCCTAACCGCAGGCTGATCGGACCGTAGCCGCGGACCAGGTCGTAGCCTTCGAGGAACGTTGTCGCCGGAAGGATCACGTCCGCGTAACGGGCCGTGTCGGTCATCACCTGTTCGTAGACGACGGTGAAGAGATCCTCACGTTCGAGCCCGCGGAGAACGCGTCGCTGATCCGGTGACGTCACTGCTGCGTTCGAGTTGTAGACAAACAACACGCGAACGGGTGGATCGAGTTCGGTGAGTGCACGTCCCAGCTGATTCATGTTGACGAGGCGAGTGCGTGGTTCCGGCGCGCCAATCCAGGTGCGTTCGATGCCCCACGCTGCGGTGTTGCTCATCGAGTAGCCGCCGCCGCGGACGCCAAACTTGCCGGCCACCGCGGGAAGGGCCAGGATCGCCAGCGACGAATTGCCGCCGTTGCGATTCCGCTCCTGCCCCCATCCGCACCGGATGAGGGCAGGGCTCGTTTCCGCGTACCGCCGGGCGACCAGTTCGAGAGAGGCAGCAGAGACGCCGGCTTCGGCCGCGGCGCGTTCGAACGTCCAGTCGCGTGCCTTGGCGCGCAGCTTCTCCGCGTGATGTGTGTGCGCGGCAAGAAACGCGTGATTCGCCAAGCGCTCTTCGAACAGGAAGCGATGGATCGAGAGCGCGACGGGCAGGTCTGTTCCTGGTTTGATGGCCAGGTGAATGTCCGCCTGCTTGGCGAGCGCCGTCGTTCGCGGATCGATGACGACCAGCGTGGCGCCGTTGCGCTGCGCCTCGCGAATGTACGGCACGAGGTGAATACCCGAGGCTGACGGGTTCACGCCCCAGAGGATGATGACTCGCGCTGCGGGATAGTCCTCGTAGGTGATCGAGGGCATCTTGCCGTACAGCGCCTCATTGGCGGCGCCGGTCGGAGCTGCGCACACGGTGCGCGCGAGACGCGAGGCCCCGAGGCGACGGAACAACGTTGCGTCACTTGTGTCCTGCGTCAGCAGGCCATTCGATCCTCCGTACGAATAGGGAAGGATCGATTCACCACCCCATTTCTCTTTCGCGTTCTCCATCCGCTCGGCGATGAGCGCCATCGCATCGTCCCAGGAAGCCCGTTCGAAGCGGGCGAAGCCTTTGGGTCCCTTTCGGATTGCGGGATAAAGCAGACGATCGCTTCCGTAGACGCGCTCGGCGAAGCGGCGTACCTTCGCGCAGATGTAGCCGTTCGTCACGGAATTGTGCGGCGATCCGTCAATGCTCGTGATCCGTCCATCCTGCAGTGTGACCTCGAGGCTGCAGGCGTCCGGGCAATCGAGGGGGCACGCCGTATCGACGACGTGCTCAGCCGTGAGTGGTGGGGCGGTCTTCACGCCTCATAGTGTAATCAAGGCACAATGCCCAATGCCGAATGCTCAATGCCCAACGCTGACTACCCCAAACGCATGCACGTTGCGCATCGACCATTTTGCATTCGGCATTTTGCATTGAGCCTTGTGCGTTGTTGGAAATGTCGCGCCCGCATGTCGTGATCATTGGCGGCGGTTTCGGGGGACTTTCGGCGGCGAAGACCCTTCGTAAAGCCGACGTGCAGGTCACACTACTCGACCGTCGCAACCATCACGTCTTTCAACCGCTGCTGTATCAGGTCGCCACGGCGACGCTGTCGCCCGGCGATATTGCTGCGCCGATCCGATGGATCCTGCGCCACGCCAGGAATGTGCGCGTGCTTCTCGGCGAGGCGGTGCGCATCGATGCTTCGGCCCGACGCGTGGAGTTGGCCGACGGCGCCACGCTCGACTACGACTATCTAATCGTGGCCAGTGGTTCGAGCCATGCGTATTTCGGCCACGACGAGTGGGAACCGTATGCGCCGGGTCTGAAGACACTCGAAGACGCCATCACGATCCGGCGGCGGATCCTGATCGCGTTCGAAAAGGCGGAGCGCGAGACCGATCCGATGCGGCAGCGGGAGTTGCTCACGTTCGTGATCGTGGGCGGCGGGCCGACCGGTGTCGAACTCGCAGGTACGCTAGCCGAGATTGCGCGACAGACGCTGCGCGACGAGTTTCGGTCGATCGATACATCTCTCGCGCGCATCGTGCTCGTCGAAGCGAGCCGCCTGCTCGCGACGTTCCCTGACAGTCTCCAAGAGGCCGCCCGTCGATCGCTGAAACGGCTTGGCATCGAGATCAAAGAGGGCGTCGCCGTCACACACATCGATGCGCACGGCGTGATGGTCGGGAACGAGCGGCTCGATGCGGGGACGATCGTCTGGGCGGCCGGTGTCGCCGCGTCGCCGCTGGTGAAGACACTTGGCGCCCCACTCGATCGAGCCGGGCGCGTGCTCGTCGAGCCCGATCTCTCAATCCCCGGACACCCCGAAGTATTCGTCGTCGGAGATGCTGCCGCGTTTCTACATCAGGGCGGGAAGCTGCTTCCTGGCGTCGCGCAGACTGCGATGCAGGGCGCGACGCATGCCGCGAAGAACATCGTCCGTCGCGAACTCGGTCAACCGACGCAGCCGTTCGTCTATCGCAATCTCGGGAACATGGCGATCGTCGGACGCGGCTCCGCCATCGCCGATCTGCCATGGGCCCGATTCTCGGGTGTGATCGGCTGGCTATCCTGGCTCTTCCTGCACATCTTCATGCTGATCGGCTTCCGCAATCGCATCGTCGTGCTGATCGAGTGGGCGGTTGCGTTCCTGACGTTCCAGCGGGGTGCGAGGCTGATTACCGAGCAGCGGTCTGAGGAGAAGGTCTGACGATTCCTGTTTGGGATTTCACAGTGACGGTTTCAACACGGAGTCGCGGAGGTTCTCTGTGTTGAGAATCGTGAACCTGTTTCAGCTCGTTGCTTCGGATCGCTTCGCGTACCGAGTCGCGACGTAGTTGTCCACGAGCGTTCGGAAGCCCTCGGCGAGCTCGTCGTACGTGCCTCGCAGTGTCGTGAAGTGCTCGCCATCAATGAAGACGGGGCAGTTCGGCGCTTCACCAGTGCCCGGAAGACTGATGCCGATGTTGGCGGCTTTGGATTCGCCCGGTCCATTGACGACGCAGCCCATGACGGCGAGCGTGAGGTTCTCGACGCCCTCGTAGTTGCGCTTCCATGTCGGCATCTGCTCGCGGATGTAGTCCTGCGTCCTCTCGGCGAGTTCCTGGAACGTGCTGCTGGTCGTGCGGCCGCAACCCGGACACGCCGTAACGCTCGGCGCGAATGCGCGCAGGCCGAGCGATTGCAGCAACTCGCACGCGGCGTAGACCTCTTCGCGCCGGTCGCCGCCGGGGCGCGGTGTCAACGAGACGCGGATCGTGTCACCGATCCCTTCGTTGAGCAGGACGCCGATCGCCGATGCCGACCACACGAGGCCTTTCATCCCCATGCCGGCTTCGGTGAGCCCGAGATGCAGCGGTTGATCGGTCTTGCGCGCGAGGTCGCGGTAGATGGCGATCAGATCGCGTGGGCGCGACACCTTGCACGAGATGATGATCTGGTCCTTGCGCAGTCCCGTCTCGATGGCGAGCGCTGTGGACTCGATCGCCGAGATCACCATGCATTCGTTCAGGATCTCTTCCGAGGTCCTGCCGAGATTTCGCGTGGTGTTCTCTTCCATCTTGGCGACGACCAGCTCCTGATTGAGCGAGCCGCCGTTGACGCCGATGCGCACCGGCTTGCCGTTGTCGATCGCCACCTTGCAGATCGTCGAGAACTGCTCGTCGCGACGACGGCCCGTGCCGACGTTGCCGGGGTTGATGCGGTACTTGTCGAGGGCCGTAGCGCATGCCGGATAGCGGGTGAGGAGGAGATGACCGTTGTAATGAAAGTCGCCGATGAGCGGTGCCGTGCAGCCGGCGTCGAGCATCCGCTGCTTGATCTCCTGGACGGCGGCAGCGGCTTCGGGCAGATTCACCGTGACGCGCACCATTTCCGATCCCGCTTCGGCCAGCTCGATGCACTGCTGGGCCGTCGCTGCCGCATCGGCGGTATCGGTCATCGTCATGGACTGAACGACGATGGGTGCGCCGCCGCCGACTTGGACGCGACCCACACGGACGCCGACGGTTCTATGAAGCTTGGCTGTTGGCACCTACCTGATCATAGTAGTTCACGCTTCTTGGTGCTCAGTTCTCGGTTCTTGTTCAAAGTTCTGTCGGGGCTCTGGCTGCGACCGTGGTTCGAACATCGAACATCGAACCGCGAACAGTGAACGAGAACCTTGAACACGAACAGAGAAGCCAGAACGGGGAAGCGTGAACGACCCATTCTTGTCGGTTAGGCGTCCTTCCACCCATCGCGGACAAGGATTCCCCGGATCTCGTCGGCTCTCGCCATCGCCAACTCGATCGAGTCGTACTGTTCGGCGCGGTCCATCACACCATCGAAGTACCACGTGACCGTGTGATGACGCTCGCCCGGGAAGATCGTCGCGTGTGCGGCGTTGCGGTCGCGGGTCATGCGCCACAGCACAGTGGGATCGGTTGGGCTCGACTCCATGCGTTCGGAAGGCATCTCAGTACAATTGTGGTGCATGTCCGACGATGCGGAAAAGACCCTGACGTGTGGGTGTCGCGTGAAGACCTATCGCGACTTTCTCGGCCGGGTCGTGGGCACGATCCTCACTCGAGGATCGGATTGCCCCAAGCCGGAGCATACCGACGGCCAAACTGTGATCATGCCGGGTCGTGAGAACGCGCGTCCCGAATAATCGCGATGAACAACATCGTGAGTGTCTCGTGGGGCGATCACCTTTCGTTCGGTGAAGGCGACGGCCGGCTCGACACACCCGAGAAGTTGCAGCGTCGTCTTCGAGTGTGGCGCGATGAGCTTGGTGCAGGCTCGTTGCATTGGCGCATGCTGCGCTCGCGTATTGCCGGCACCTACTCAGCCGCTCCTGGTTACCGCCACCCATCGGACACCGCGGCCAGGAAACTCGAGTGGGACGACTTCGCGATCGTGCCGGCGATGGCTCGCGAAGAGGGTCTCTCGCCCTGGCTATACGTGACGGTCTGGGATGAGGGATGGCCGCTTGCTCCAGACGAGATGCGACGTGTCAGCTATCACAACGACATGCACGGTCAGCACGTGGCGTGGCAGAGCGATCTCACGCGCGATCATCCGCAGTGGCTGGTGGTCGATCGTGACGGACGCGAGCGCCAGCAGGGCGTCGTTTCGTTGTCGTATCCGGAAGCGCGGCGCGCGTTCATCGATCGATGGACTCGACTCATCGAAGCGACGACGTTCGATGGACTGTTCCTGTGTCTTCGATCGCAGTCGCGTCCGGCGGACAGCGGCGATCAGTTTGGATTCAACGATCCGGCTCGACGTGATTTTCTGGAGCGTGACGGCGTGGACGTCACACGCGAGTCATATGACGCGCAGACGTGGCGCGACCTGCTTGGATCGTATGTGACAGCGCTCGTCAGCGAGCTGCGCATCGCGCTTGGACACGCAGGCAAGAAGCTGGCGATCGGCTGCGCGCGCGGCGACGTGCTCGGTCCGCCGCTCGGAAATACGACTTTGCCGTGGCGTGACTGGGTCCGCCACGATCTCGTCGATCGCCTGATCATCAACCAGAACTCGTCGCAGTGTCCGTCGATGTGGCATCAACTGTGGCCGATGCATCGCGGCACTGGATACGTGCAGAACTATCTCGATGGCAGCGGTCTGCCGCCGCTCGGCGAGCACGTGACAACGACGTATGCGCCGCTCGTCGCGGTGAGCAACGTGGAGCTCTTCGTGGCGCGTCAGTGGTGCGAGCGATCGCCTGACGTCGAGGGGTGCTTGTCTGAGACACCGGGCGTGAAAGGTCTCGTCTTCGGCTCGTTTCGCCACGATAACCTCGAGGCGGTGAAGCGCAACGACTGGCGCGCCGGGAAGATTCGCGTGTAGTGTCCGGCTTTAGCCCGACCCTTCAGCCCCGCGCAATCAGCAGTAACCCCGCCGATAACACCGCGAGCGCCCACAAGACCCAGCCCACTTCTTTCGCCCGCCCGACGACGGTATAGAGCAGCGCGTGGAGCAGGAAGCCCCACAGAATGCCTTGCGTGATCGACAGCGTCAGCGGAATCAGGACGATCGTGACGAACGCCGGCAGGCTGTCCTCGAGCGATGCGAAGTCTAGCTTCGTCACCGACTGAAACATCGACAAGCCCACGAGGATAAGCACCGCTGCCGTTGCATAGCCGGGTACAGCGGCTGCGAGCGGGCCGATGAAGAAGCAGGGAAGGAAGCAGAGCGCCGTCACGACTGAGGCGCGTCCGGTACGCGCGCCCATACGGATTCCCGCGATGCTCTCGACGTAGGCTGTGCCCGACGAGGTGCCGGCGAGACCGGCGCCCAGCGTGGCGAACGCGTCCACCATGAGGCCGCGTTTGAGGTTCAGCGGACGTCCATCCCGCTCCGTGAGGCCCGACGCACTGGCGACGCCGATGAACGTCGAAAGAGAGTCGAAGAGATCCGTAAACAGAATCGACACGATCGCAGGGAGCAGCGCCAGCTGCAGCGCGCCGGCGATGTCGAGCTTCAGGAATGCGGACGAGAAGTCGGGTGCACTGACGATGCGGTCAGGTGGCATCGCGTAGCCAAGGATCCAGGCGCCCGCGGTGACGAGGACGATCGACGTCAGATACGCGAGCGGGTTGTTCCGCCGCTGCAGCATCACGGCCACCAGCACGCCGGCAAGCAGGAACGCGGCTCGATGATCCAGCATCCCGAGGCGTAGCAGAGTGGCTGTGTCCGCTTCAATCAATCCCGCGTTGCGGAATCCAATCAGCGTGAGCAACAGGCCGATGCCCGCGGCTGCGGCCAGACGCAGGCTCGGCGGGATCGACATGGCGATCGTCTCGCGCAGTGGCGTCGCCGAGACCAGCAGGAACAGCACACCGGCCCAGAACACCATGCCAAGCGCCGTCTGCCAGGGCACGTGTTGTTGCAGCACGATCGTGAACGCAAAGAACGCGTTCAAGCCCATGCCCGGCGCCACAGCAAAGGGAAGGCGCGCATAGAGGCCCATGAGCAGTGTCATGCTGAAGGCGATCAGCACGGTGGCGGTCATGGCGCCGGTGAAGGGCATCCCGGTGCCTGACGTCGAGAGGATCGACGGATTCACGACCACGATGTAGGACATCGTGAAGAACGTGGTGACGCCGCCGATGACGTCGCCGTGAAGCGTCGACGCTTGCGCGTCCTGTGCGGTGGCTGTCTCTGCCATCGCGCGTATTGTGCGTGATGTCAGCCGTAGCGCCTATCGCAGTGCAGCGAGGGGATCCGTTCTTGATGCACGCGCCGCCGGTATGTACGACGCGAACAGCGCCACGACGACAAGGACTCCGATCGCCAGCGTCGTCGTGAGGAAATCCTCGGGAGACACACCATACAGGCGACTCGCGAGGAGCCTCGCTCCCGCGTACGCGAGCGATCCGCCGGCCAGCAGTCCGAGTGCGACGAGGATGCTCGCTTCCTTGAGAATCATCGCGACGACCCGCCTGGGTGGGGCGCCGAGTGCGATGCGGATGGCAATCTCGGACCGGCGTCTGCTGATGCTGTAAGAGAGGATGCCGTAGAGTCCCATGGCGGCGAGCCACAGAGCGACGATGCCAAACACGAGCGCGAGTCGCGCCGTTGCGCGATCTTGTGCGGTGAGCGGCGCCATCTGCTCGTCGAGCGACGTCGCCTCGACGATTTGGAGGCCCGCATCGATCCGGAAGACCACCGTTCGCAGTTCGCCGATCAGCTGCGTCGCTGACGTGCGTGCACGGATGAGAAACGTAGGCGACCCGAGTGGTGCCGTGAAGAAATATCGTGGTTCGACGACGCCGCGCAGGTTCTGAGTGTGCGTGTCGCTCGCGACGCCGACAATTTCGCACGATCGACGACTTCCGTCGTCCTCGACCTCGGTGATGTGCAGTCCAAGCGCGTTGCGCTGATTAAAGAACTGTCGTGCGAAGGCCTGATTGATCACGCACGCGCGACGAGTCGTTTCACTATCCGACAGAACCAGCTCGCGACCCTGCAGGAGCGGAATGCCCAGCGTGGAAAAATATTCGGGTCCCACGACGTCGACGTTCGCACCGCGATCCCGATCGTTCTTGCGTTGATATCCCTCCACTTCAAGGGAGTCGTACGAGTTCCCAC
>JBKPRH010000040.1:0-17557 GCA_046765795.1 Acidobacteriota bacterium
GACTCGGCCAGCGAGTTCATCAGGCGTGTCATTGCGGGGTCACAGCGCGCCAGCGTTCGCTCGCCGATGCGAAATGCACGTTCGCGCAGCCGGCGCGCCTCGGTGAGATTGCCGGCGGAAAACGATGCGAAGCCAAGGCGACGAAGAAACTCCGCAATCGACGGGTGGTTGGCGCCAAGCGTACGCTCGGCCATCACCAGCGCTGTGGACCACAGGCGCTGCGCGCCAGCACTGTCGCCCCGCAGAAACAGGACGTCGCCACGGATTTGCAACAGCGACGCGGTTTCCGGATGCCGGGGGGTACGTCGCTCGCGAATGGCGAGCGCGCGATCGAGCGGCGCGAGGGCGTTCGCATAAGGTCCGGCGTATCGATAGAGCGTGCCGACCAATTCCAGTGTCCGGCTCAGGCCGATGTCGTCTCGAGACGCTCGCGCCTCGCGAATGCGCATCGACGCATCAAGCCGCACTTTCGCATCCGGGAAGCGTTCGAGTTGAATCAGCACCGACGCCAATTGATCGAGCGTGTCAGCGACACGTGGATGGTCCGGGCCGAGCGCCATGCGCCGGACCGCGAGCGCCCGATCGAACAACGGAGTCGCCTGGGCGAACTCACCGCGTGCCGCGCGAACCATACCGAAGGTGTGGAGTGACTCCGCGGTCTCGATATGCGCGCGTCCGAGGACGCGCTCTCGGCCGCGGAGGACGTGCCTGGCAAGTATGACGGTGGAGGACGAAGCGGCCTTCCCGTTTCTCACGAGTGATTCGACCAGCAGGTTCTCTGCGCGGAGACGCTGAACCGGATCCGATTCGACCGATGCTGCCCACTTGGCGGCGAGCGACTCGGCCGAGGCATACGCGCCTGCATCGATCGCCTGACGGATCGATGACGGGACGCTCTGCGCCTCGCTTGTGCGGGCGGCCAGCGTCAGCCCGACGATCAGCAGCAGCGCTGCGGTCGCGTTAGTTCTTCCGTTTCTTGCGCGTCCGTGCGGCATTCGTCACCGCCACCCGTGGCTGGTGCGCTGGCCGCATGCGAGCGGCAGGTCCCAGCACCCTGGCAGCAAAACCGGATTCCTTGTCGAGCATGTCGGCGACGAAGCCCGATTCCTTGGCGAATCCGGACTCCTTCAGGCTCTCGCCGTCGAAGAACTGACGTCCGAGCGCGGCTTCCTGCGCCAGATTCGCGAGTACCCGACGCAGCACGTCGAGTCCCTTGCGGCTGAGATCTTCGAGCACGCCTTGACGCTGCAATTGTTCGAGCAGCACGGGCAACAGCGCACCCGATGAGGAGTACTCCGGACTTGAACCGTCGCGGTGATCGTGGTGATACGTGACCGGCGCGGGCGGTTCCACGTGCGGCATCGCTTTCAGGGCGACACCGTCCCACCCGGTCTTCACGATAGCCAGTTCCGAGTAAACGGGTCGTGTCGCGTGATGGGCGACGATCGACTCCTTCTGATCCTTCTTCGCGAAGGGGAAGCAGAACAGGCTCACGCTCTTGTCGTCGCTCAACGTCATGGTCGCGAGCGCGGTCTCGAGATGTTCGGCGGGTTGTTTCAGTCCGTGCCGCTTGATCTTGCGGCACATGGTGATGACGTCCACGAGCGCCGGGTCGGCTTTCGTGCTCGTCGTCAAGGCCTTGCGAAACGGCTCGCCAGCGGTGCCGCGCGCGGTTTCGGTGGTGAGCGTCGTGGCGATCGCACGCAGTGGCTCGCTCACCTCGGTCAGCTTGCTCGTGTCCATCAGCGTGAAGGGCACCTCGGTGCGGCCGTGCCGGTTCGCGTCCACGGCGTAGTACTGTTCGAGCTCCTTCACAAGCGCCTTGGCCGCCGACTTCGCCTCGGGCTGCCGTGCGAGCTGCTCGAACATCTGCGCGTATGGCCAGCCCTCGATCGGCACGATGTCGGGCGACCCGATGAGATACGTCGCGGCGTCCTTCAGCTCGTAGGCCGTCTCGAGCGTGCTCATGAAGCAGTCTTTGAACGCGACGATGTCCACTTCCTGATTCAGACACTCGCGGGCATGGCGGAGTGCAGAACGCAGTTCTTTCAGCGTGAGCGTCTGCGCGACGTAGGTCCACGGATCGGGCTTGGCGAAGAGGCCAGACAGCGAGCTGCTGAACGGCGCATCGGTGAACAGACCGAAGGGACCGCGGCTGTGGCCCCACAGAATCAGCGCGTAGCGATCGGCGGGGCACATGCGTTGCGCCCATTCGAAGAAGCCGTACAGCGTCTCTGGATCGGCGGCATCGCTCTCCGGCTGAAGCCACGCGCCTTCTCCGATGACGCGCCGCCACACGTCGGGCTGACTGCGGAAGTCGAGTTGGACGGCGACGTACAGCCGATCGCGGTCCACTGACAGCGCACCATGAACGATCTGATCGAGTTCACGGTTGGCCTGCTGATCGAGCAGCGCCCCGCCGGCGGGGTCGTCCGCGATCATGTAGATCATGACCGTCCATGGTCTTCTCGGTCTGGGTTGATCTGCTGCGGCCTTCTTAGCCATCAGTGGCCTTTCTCATGCGGTCATGATTGCAGTGACGGTCGTGCGGTACACGACGTCCTCATAGGCATCCAACATGCGCTCGATCGGCACGACGGACGTGGCGAGCGCCTTCGCGTTGTACTGACCCTTGTCGAGCAGCTCGACGAATCGTGGGATGTCGCGCATCGGGCTTGCGCCACCGGCCTGGCCCGCGTGGTGAGTGCGGCCGCCGATGGTGAAGAGTACGGCGGGCAACGTTATATTCCCGCGCGGCAGACTCGTCGTCACGATGTGGCCGCCGGGCGCGCACATTTCGTAGGCCTGCCGCAATGGAAGGATGCCGGTGGGATCGGGACCGGCTTCGACCTTTGGCGGCGCCTGATCCGCGCCGGCCGCCTCGAGAACGAAGTCGGCCCCTGCACCACCCAGCAGTCCGCCCGAATCGCGCCCGCCCGCCCACAGGCGGTTGTTCGGACCCTTTGACAGATCGCGAACTCGCTCGACGAGTCTGTCGCCGTCGACGTTGGGATCCAGTGCGTGCGTCGCGCCCACTTTCATCGCGAGCTCGCGTCGCGCGCGCACGGGATCGATGGCGATGATCGTCGATGCGCCCGAGATCTTCGCACCCTGCACGCCGCTGAGACCAAGCGGTCCGCACCCGACAACAGCGACGACCGAGCCGGGCTCGACCAGGGCCACGGCCTGAGACGTTGTGGCACCAAGTCCCGCGACAGCAACGCAGCTGCATACCATGCCGAGATCCGCCGCGGTGGCTTTCGTGAACACCGGCACGACCCACTCTTCGAATGTCACCATCAGATCGGCGAGCCCGCCGATGTGCGAGTTCGCATAGACGGGCGTGCCGTCACGCATGTCGGCAATGGGCACGAGATCGTCGGGCCCCTGACGGCCAAGGAACTGGCACATGTCCGCGCGTCCGCGCAGGCATTGATAGCAGGAGCCGCACTGCGGGGTGCCTGACACGCAGACGCGATCGCCAACCTGCACGCGGCGCACCTGCGGCCCGACCGCTTCAACAACGCCCACGCCGCCGTGACCTTGAATGAGGGCCATCGTGCTCAGGCGTCCGCCGAAGTTCTGCCCGAGTCCGAGCACGGCGCCGGTATTCGAGTAACAGAGATTGGTCGCCTCGGTGCGGACGACGACCTGCCGTCCGCCGATCGGCCGCAGCGTCAGGTCTTGAAGTGTGGTGCGACCGCGACCGCTACCGCGCGAGACCCATCCGCGAAACCTCCGGCCCGTGACGATCGCCGCGCTTTGAGACTGTTCTTCCGTTGCTCGTAGGGCGGAGGCTTTCGCCTCCGCGGACAAGCCGATCGCCGCGGCCCCCGCGGCGAGTCCCGACTTCAGCAGACTGCGGCGTGAGGGCTGCACATCCTCGGCATCCATACGAACCTCGCGGTGAACTAAGGATTAGTGAGGAACTCGGTCTCTTCTTTCAGCCACGCGTCGTACGCCTCCTGTGTCTGGATGGCGTAAACGGCCTTCATGCGGAAGTGGCCGAGCCCGCACAACTGCGAACATGCGATGTCCCATTGACCGGTTTTCGTCGGCGTGAACCACACTGGCTGGACGATGCCGGGAATCGCGTCTTGCTTCACTCGCATCTGCGGCAGGCCGAGGCTGTGAATGACGTCCTTGCTGGACAGGAAGATCACGACCGGCTTGCCCACTGGCAGATTCAGGCGGTTGGTCGTGATGATGTCGTCTTTGCCGACGGCCTCGTCGCGATCGAGCCCGAGCGGATTGTCGGGGCTGACCAGCTTGATGTCGGTGCGACCGAACACACCATCTGCTCCAGGATAGTGAACGTGCCAGGCGAACTGCTCGGCCACGACGCGCACTGTCGTCGCTCCACTCGATGGCGGCATCGCATCGACGTTGGTGCGCCAGAACGGAATCGAGAAAAAGGCGAGCAGCACGATCTCAGCGACCAGCACGCCTCCTTCGACCCACGTAGACCACGAGCCTTTCACGCCGCGGTAGTTGGCCTGGGGATGGGCGCCGCGCCGGAATCGAATCAACACGTAGACGAAGAAGATGCTCCAACCGACGAACAGCACGAGCATCAGCCAGTGGATCAGCACCATGATGTGATCCACTTCGCCGGCATGCGCCGACGCCGCGACTGGCAGCCCGAGCCACTGCAGCATTACTGCGCGACTCCCGGTGTCGTGTCCGCCCCGCCGTCGCCGAAGGCTTCGGCGAGGCTCGCCGTAGCGCGCTCGGCGCGCGAAGGCGGCAGGCGGACCTCGGCTTCGCGCGCGCGACGCGCGAGCACGACGATGAAGCGGGCAAACGCGGCGAGGACGATCGTCGTCACGCCCATCAGCACGCCGATGCCGGCATTCAGGCTCTCGCGCATTGGAGTGTCTTCGCCGCCGAAACAAACGGGACAGGCCATTTCTACGCTCCCGTAATTGTTGATTGAACGATCTTTGATTGTTGATTCGTTGTTGATTGCTGGTTAGTGATTTGCGATTGAAAAGGCAACCAGCTTAATCGTGACGTCCCAGCTACCAATCGACAATCCCCAATCACTAATCAACAACGAATCGCTAATCAAAGATCACACAATCAAAAACGTCCGCCACGTCACCTCGTAAAGGCATCCCCGAACTGCGTGCCGAACAGATGATCGCCCTCGGCGAGCAGCACACTGACGAGCAGGCCAATGAACAGGAATGCTGTCAGGCCGAGTGGCCAATACACCATCGGCTTCTCACCTTTGAGGTGCATGAAGTACATCGCGACGAGCGACGCCTTTGTCAGCGCGATGCCAAGCCCAATGACGACGGCCGGTGTCTCTGGCAGGCGGAGATACGACACGCCGACAGTCGCGAGCGTCAGCACGAGCAGTGCACCGAACACCAGCATGTAACCCCGGACCTGTGTCGCGACGTCGTGAGCCATAACCTCAAAGTAGGTACAGGACGGGGAAGAGGAAGATCCACACCACGTCCACGAAATGCCAATAGATGCCGGCGACCTCGATGCGGTTCGTGAAGCGATCCGGCTCGCTGCGCCACATCCGCGCGCCCGGACCCCACAAGTACGCGTTGACGATCATCCCGACGATGACGTGCACCGCGTGCAGGCCCGTCAGCGTGAAATACAGGCCGAGGAAGTTGTTCGTTGCAGGGTACAGGTGGTGCGAGAACTTGTCGCTGTACTCAATGGTCTTCACCACCAGGAAGATCGCGCCGCCAAGCAGCGTGAGCCCCATGAACAGCCGGTAGCGCTTGAGGCTGTGTGCTTCCTCCTCACGATTGCCAGCACGAACGGCAGCGGCATGCGGTGCGAGCGACGCCCACGCCATCACCATCGTCACCGACGAAGCGATGAGGACCACCGTGTTGAGCGCGGCGAGGGGAACGCTGAGTATCTCGTGCTGCACCGGCCACGTCGGTGCACCGCTTCGCAGCAGCGCATACGACGAGAACAACGATCCGAAGAGCATCACCTCGGAGGCGAGGAACAGCCAGATCCCCAGCTTCGGGTTCGTCAGCCCCGTGTCTGGTCGAACGTCTGTGGTGTAGGGGATCTCCATTTATTCGGCGTTCTGCGGCAGGAACCCCGCGGCAGCACCCGGCACGCTGTAGTCGTACGGATCGCGATAGACGCGCACCGGCCCATCGAAGTTGCCGTGCGCACGCGGCGGCGTTGACGTCGCTGCCCACTCGAGCGTCGTCGCCTCCCACGGGTTCGTGTCGGCGACCCGACCCGCGCGGATACTGACGATCAGGTTGATGATGAAGAACAACTGAAAGAACGCCAGGCCGAACGCGGCGTAGACCATCGGGACGTTCAGCGAGATCGTCTCCTGCGCGTGCGTGTAGATGGCACCGCCGTCCCAGAGTCGCCGGTTCACGCCGGCCAGACCCTGGATGAACATCGGCAGAAAGATCACGTTCATGCAGACGAGCGAGCCGAAGAAGTGAATGCGCCCGAGCGTCTCGTTCATCATCCGGCCGGTGATCTTCGGGAACCAGTAATAGATGCCGGCGAACAACGCGAAGATTGTCCCTGGCGCGACGAGATAGTGGAAGTGTGCGACGACGTAGTTCGTGTCGTGCAGCGGGATGTCGGTTGCTGCGAGACCCAGCGGCAGTCCCGTGAGTCCTCCGAGGCCGAACATCGGCATGAACGCCAGTGCAAAGAGCATCGGCGTGCTGAACCGGATCGAGCCGCCGTACAGGGACAGGATCAGCGAGCTGAGGATGATCACCGACGGGATCGAGATGATCATCGTCGTCGCCTGGAAGAACGCACTGATCGCAGTGCCCATGCCGGTCAGGAACATGTGGTGCGCCCACACGATGAACGACAGGAAGCCGAGCACGAACACGGACAAGACCATCAGGCGGTAGCCCCAGAGCGGCTTCCGCGTATTGTTCGCGACGATTTCCGCGACGATGCCCATCGCCGGAAGGATCAGGACGTAGACTTCGGGGTGGCCGAGGAACCAGAAGAGGTGCTGCCAGAGAAGTGCGTTGCCGCCGCCGGCGACTTCCGCAGGTTGGCCGGTGACGACGAGTCCGCTGGGCAGAAAGAAGCTGGTGCCGGCGAGACGATCCATGCCTTGCAGGACGGCCGCAGCCTGCAGTGCCGGGAACGCCAACAACAGCAGGAATGCGGTGATGAACTGCGCCCACACGAAGAAGGGCAGGCGGAACCACGTCATGCCCGGCGCACGCAGCTGAATGATCGTCGCGATGAAGTTCATCGCGCCGAGCAGCGACGAGAAGATCAGCAGCAGCATGCCGAAGAGCCACAGCGTCTGGCCGTGACCCGGCGCGAAGTCGGACAACGGTGCGTACGACGTCCAACCGTTGTTCGCCGCACCGCCCGGCACAAAAAAGCTAAACAGCATCACCAGCCCGCCGGCGAGGTACAGCCAGTAGCTGGTGGCGTTCAAACGCGGGAACGCCATGTCCGGCGCGCCGATCTGCAACGGCACGATGTAGTTGCCGAACGCGCCGAAGGCGAGCGGGACGACACCCAGGAACACCATGATGGTGCCGTGCATGGCGCCCAGCTGGTTGTAGAACTCCGGCGCGATGACGCCGCCGGGTGCGTTCGTCTCGCCAAGCAGCGCGCCGAGGAACGGCAGTGGCTGCCCGTTGAACGCGTGCTGCCAGCGAATGAGAATGACGAGTGCGAATCCGACCAGCAGGAAGAACAGGCTGGTGAAGCCGTATTGGAGACCGATGACCTTGTGATCGGTGGAGAAAATCCTGCGGAGCACAGTGTCCTCGCATCTTATCTACGCGCCTCGTTTGACCGCAAGCGATGGCGCCGAAGCCCGGAGGGTGAAGGCGGACGATTGGTGTATATTTTCGCGGCGTTCAAAACTGGCTTGACGTAACCCTTTTCACTCAGGAGTGAAGCCTCATGCGCTTGTGTTTGTCTCGCCTCGCTGTCCTCTTGCTGATGCCCGTCGCCGTGGCGATCGCCGGCTGCAACTCTGCGCCGCCAGCACAAGCACCCTCGACGAGCGAGGTGCCCCCCGCGGCTCCGGCACTGTCGCAAGTGGAACGCGGCAAGAAGTTGATCATCGGCGGCGGCTGCCACGACTGCCACACGCCGAAGAAGTTGGGACCCAATGGTCCCGAGGCAGACATGGATCGCATGCTCTCAGGTCACCCCGAGAGCGAGGGCGTGCCGCAGCCGTTCAAGCCGATCAAGGGCAGCCCGTACGTCATCCACATCAACGGTCACTTGACGGCATGGAGCGGCGATTGGGGCGTGTCGTTTGCCGCGAATCTGACGCCCGATCAGAATACCGGCCTCGGCATCTGGACCGAGGACATGTTCCTGGCCGCGCTCAAGCAGGGCAAGCACATGGGAAAGAGCCGGCCGATTCTGCCGCCGATGCCGTGGAACTGGTACGGGCAGCTGCCGGACGACGATCTCAAGGCCATGTTCGCCTACCTGAAATCGATCAAGCCGATCCAGAACCGCGTGCCGGTGCCGCTCACGCCCGACGGGAAACCGATCGAACAGCCATGAGGCTGGTTGGTGGTTCGTGGTTGGTGGTTGGTGGCAGCTCGATGCTGGGAACCAACGTTTGACCACGAACCACGAAACACGAACCACCGACCCACACTGATGCATTATTTCGGACGATTCGTAGAGTCGGCACTTAAAGCCCACCCGACATTCGAGGGGCACAGCGAGGCGTATCGCTACGTCTCGCTGGTCGATCATGCGGCGGGGTCGGTGCACACCGGCCTCAGCATGAACGAGTTGGCCCCCGGCGGATCGATTCACCCGCACGTCCATTCGTTCGAAGAAGGCTTCTATATCCTCAGCGGTGAGGCCGTGGTCACCATCAACGGATCGAGCTACCTGCTCGGTCCGGGTGACTATGCGGCGATCAAGGTGGGGACACCGCACGCCTGGCATGCGGCATCGTCGTCGCCGGTGCGCTGGCTCGGCATGTCGGCTCCGCAACCGAAGCCCCACGGCGGCCTGCGTGACACGTTCTTCGCCAAAGACCGCACTGTGCCTAGGCAGGCGTCTCGCCTCGACCTCGACAACCTGAACGGCAACCTGCTCGGCCACTTCGACGTCAGCCAGATCCCCGCGCCCAGCGAGCGCAAGGCCCTCGGCCTTCAGGGCCTGGAGGGCGTCTTCCTGAAGTGGATGATCGACGAGAACTTCGGTGCCCGTCATCACCGGTTCCTGTTCATCGAGTATCAGCCGGGCGTGAGCATCGCGCCTCACGATCACACGTTTGAAGAGGCCTATTTCATCCTGAGCGGTGAAGTCGAAGGCACGCTCGATGGAAAGCCGTATCGTGCAAGAGCCGGCGACGTCCTGTGGACGAGCGTCGGCTGCGTCCACACGTTCGTCAACAACAGCACCGAACCCGTGCGCTGGCTGGAGACTTTCTCACCGCAGCCACCGAAAGAAAACGTCTTCCGGTTCGTAGCCGAGTGGGAATCGAAGGCCAGGGAGTTGGAGGGGACATCATGACCGCTCAGACCGGGCGTTCGCGCCCGTACACCGGATCCGAGTATCTCGAGAGCCTGCGTGACGGTCGCGAGATCTGGATTTACGGTGAACGCGTCAAGGACGTGACGACGCATCCGGCGTTCCGTAATACGGCGCGCATGATCGCGCGGCTCTACGACGCGCTGCACGACGAGTCGAAAAAGAGCGTGCTGACCATGGCGACCGACACCGGCAACGGTGGCTTCACGCACAAGTTCTACCGGCCGTCGCGCAACACCGAGGAAATGGTGGCCGCGCGCGACGCCATCGCCGAGTGGGCGCGTCTCTCGTACGGCTGGATCGGCCGCAGCCCTGACTACAAGGCGGCGTTCCTGGCGACGCTCGGTGCCAATTCCGACTTCTACAAACCCTACGACGAGAACGCCAGGCGGTGGTACAAGCAGGTCGTCGAAGAGGTCTCCTTCGTCAACCACGCGATCGTCAACCCGCCCGTCGATCGCGACAAGCCGCTCGACGAAGTCAAAGACGTGTACATGCACGTCGAGGAAGAGACCGACAAAGGGCTCGTCGTCAGCGGCGCGAAGGTCGTCGCCACGACCTCGAGCCTGACGCATCTCAACTTCATCGCCAACAACGGCGCGCTGCCGATCAAGACGAAGCCGTTCGCGTTTGTCTGCATCGTGCCGACCGGCGCGCCAGGCGTGAAGCTGCTGTGCCGTCCGTCGTATGAGATGACCGCCGCGGCGATGGGCACGCCGTTCGACTATCCGCTCTCGAGCCGGATGGACGAGAACGACTCGATTCTGATCTTCGACAAGGTGCTCGTGCCGTACGAGAACGTCTTCGCGTATGGCGACATCGAGAAGGTCAACAACTTCTTCCCGCGCTCAGGCTTCCTGCCGCGGTTCATGTTCCAGGGCTGCACGCGCCTTGCGGTGAAGATGGACTTTCTCGCCGGCTTGCTGTTGAAGGCGGTCGAAGCGACTGGCGCAAAGGACTTCCGCGGCGTGCAGGCCAACGTCGGCGAAGTGCTGGCGTGGCGCAACCTGTTCTGGGCGCTCACCGATGCGATGGCGCGGAACACGATGCCCTGGACACCGGGTCACGTGCTGCCGAATCTGGATGCTGGACTGGCGTATCGCGTGATGGCGAGCATCGCGTATCCGAAGATCAAGGAGATCATCGAGAACTCCCTGGCGAGCGCGCTGATTTATCTGCCGTCCAGTGCCCTCGACTTCAAAGTCCCCGAGTTGCGGCCGTATCTCGATCAGTTCGTGCGCGGCTCGAACGGCTACACGGCCGAAGACCGCGTGAAGCTGATGAAGTTGATGTGGGACTCGATTGGCAGCGAATTCGGGGGACGCCACGAGTTGTACGAACGCAACTACTTCGGCAACCACGAGAGCATCCGCTTCGAGACGCTGCTCGTGGCCGAGGTGACGGGCGCTACCAAGCGCTACAAGGGCTTCGCCGAGCAGTGCATGTCTGAGTACAACCTCGATGGATGGACGGTGCCCGATCTCGTGCGCTCGGACGATGTCAGCGTGATCATGAAGAAGATGACGACTACATAGGGGCGACGCCATGCGTCGTCCTTGCTCCCCATCCCAATGCCGCTGATGTCCATCGACTCTCGGACCTTCAGACAGACCGTCGGACGCTTTGTCACCGGCGTCACGGTGATCGCGATCGACGTGGACGGCGAAATCCGGGCGATGACGGCGAACTCGTTCACGTCGTTGTCGCTCGACCCACCGCTCGTGCTCTTCTGCCTCGGGAAAGAGACCAAGGCCGGTCACCATATCCGCTCGGCGCCCGGCTTCTCGATCAGCATCCTGCGCGAGGACCAGCGGGAACTGTCGTCCTACTTCGCGGGTGCCTGGACGCCGGACGCGGCCCCGCCTCCGTTTTCTTTCACCGAGTGGGAAGGCGGTCCGCGCCTCGACGGCTGCATGGCCGCTCTTGGATGCCGCACCTACGCCATCCATGAAGGCGGCGATCATTGGATCGTCGTCGGCCAGGTGATCGCCACGTATCGCGACGAAGAGGCGGGGGAGCCGCTGGTCTTCTTCGGTGGACGGTATGTTGGGTTGCAAGGAACGTAACCATGCTGGAAGGTGTTGACCGGCTCATCGATCTCGTCGGACCACGCACCACCGCGCTGAGCGGTGCATCACAGGACGATCTTCTCGCGGCTGTCGGCAGATGCGATACGGCGCCGCTGCGCGCGACTGATGGACACTTCGCCGTCACGGCTCGCGATGGCAAGACGGTTCGACTGGCGCGAACGATCGGCATCCCGCTCCGTTACTTCGTCGCGAAGATGTATCACGGGCCGTTCCTCGTGGTCGCCGAGCGAATGGATCAGATCTTTGCGTGGTGCCGCGAGCAGCGCATCGCCTGGCAGTTCGATCCGGCCTACACGCGGATGGTCCCCGCGCATTACATCGTCGAGCTCGATCAGGTCGGCTGCCCCGATCCCTCGCCGCGATATCAGCGCTTCTTCGAGCCGGCAGTCGGGCTCGGCTCATCGGATCCGGCAGAAGCCGGCGCACGTTACATCTCCGCCGCCTACCAGTCGGTGGTGGGATGGTTGAAGACCGTGCCGCTCGACGAGCGTGTTGCCATTGCATTCTCCGGCGGCGTGGACAGCACGTCGGTGCTGCTCTTGGCGGTTCACGCGAATCAGGCACTCGGCGGACGAGCCGATCGCGTTCGCGCGTTCACACTCGACATGGGTGGCGGCCGCGATGCGGCGCAAGCCGAACACGTCGTGCGCGCGCTCGGGCTGGAGCAGCAGTGGGAGAGGATCTCCGCCTCGCCGGCCGAGTACGACCTCGAGGCGGCGATTCGCGTGATCGAGGACTACCATCCGCTTGACGTCGAGTGCGCCGCGACGTCGATGTGCTTGCTTCGCGGTATCCGCGATCGTTATCCGGGGCTGGCGTATCTCCTCGACGGTGACGGCGGTGACGAGAACATGAAGTCATATCCGCTCGAGGACTCTGACCTGACGCTGTCGAGCATCCTGCGCAACCCGCTGCTGTATCAGGAGGGTTGGGGTGTCGACGCGATCAAGCACAGCCTGGCCTACTCCGGCGGTCTGTCCCGCGGCTACGTGCGCACGTACGCACCCGCCGCAGCATTCGGATTCGATGCGTTCTCGCCGTATACGACGCGTTCGGTGATTGAAGCGGCGGTCGCGATTCCGTTCGAGCAGGTTCTTGCCGGTGACGTGTCGAGGCTCAACACGCTGAAACAGGATGTCGTCAGCGCTGGCATCAAGGCGACGCTGGGCATCGAGATGCCGGTCAATGAGAAGCGTCGCTTCCAGGACGGCACCACTGCGACTCCGCGCGATCGCGTCTCGAAGGCGTGGTGCCGGCGGACCTTCAACGCGCTCTGGCAGGATCGGCAGACAGAAGCGGACTCGCTCGACCGGCGCTCAGGAAACGAAGTGGTCTCCGTCCGCACGTAGTGTCCGGCTTTAGCCGGACCTCGCGTGCTCGAATTCTGTATAGTGCCCCCCGAACAGATTCAGGGAGGCGTTATGTCCACGAATCGGTCTTGTGTCGATCCGTCGCGTCGCGGCTTCCTGACGGCTGCGGCAGCCGCGAGCATCAGCGTTGCCGCCTGCGGCGCCGGCGACGTAGCCGGGCAGCAATCGACTGTCCAGCAGCCTCGCGATCTCGTTGGTGACGGCCGGAAGCGCCGCATCCTGCTCCGCGGTGGCGTCGTCCTGACGCTCGACGCCACGGTGGGCGACTTTGAGCGAGCCGACGTGCTGATCGACGGAAAGACGATCGCGCAGGTGGCACCCGCGATCACTGCTGCCGACGCCGAAGTGATCGATTGCACTGGCACGATCGTGATGCCGGGCTTCATCACCACACACCACCATCAGTACGAGACGCTGCAGCGCAGCATCATCGCCGACGGCCTGCTGTTCGGCTCGTGGCCGCAGGAGACCTACACCTCCGTCGTCCAGAACATCTGGACCGCGGGCCGGATTGCCGATCCGCAGAACTCGTCACGGGCTTTGTGGGATCTCGGCCGCCCACCGTACGATCCCGAGGACTGCTACATTTCCGAGCTCGTGGCGTGCCTGAGCGAGATCAGTCAAGGCATCACGACCGGTACCGACACGTCTCAGTCCAATCACACGCCCGAGCACACCGACGCGATGATCAAAGGATTGATGGAGTCGGGAAGGCGCACGGTGTTTGCGTACAGCCCGGGGACGAATCGAAGCGCCGATGGCATGCCGTTCGAATTCCCAGGCGCAATGAAGGACTCCACGAAGGGGATCGGCCGGCTGGCGAAGACGTATTTCAGCTCGAAGGATCAGTTGGTCACGCTCGGTTTCGCTGGCGGACCTGTCACCGCCTTCGATGGCGCGCCGTACACGGGCTGGCAGCTCGGTCGCGCGTACGGCGCGTCGCTGCACAACCACGTGGTCGGCAATCCGATGGGGATCGTCAGCGCGGCGGCCGATGCCCGGAATGGCACCGACTGGTCCGACGTGACGTTCATCCACGCCACCAGGTGGCAGGACGCGGCGCGCGCACAGACCGGGGCCGGTACGTCGAGTTACCCGGCCGGCGGCCGATCGCAGGCCTGGGAGATCTGTCGCGACAGAGGCGCGCACGTGTCGATCGCGCCGCTCATCGAGATGCAGATGCGGCACGGGATGCCGCCGTTCCAGGAGGCGCTCAATCACGGCATCCTGCCCAGCCTGAGCCCGGACGTCGACACAAACATGACGACCGATCCGTTTTCGTTGATGCGCGGCGCCTTCTGTTTGCAGCGCGCGCTGGCCAACGACCTGTCGTTCCCGGAGAGCAATCCCGGCGGGCTGCCGACGCCGCAACTGGTGACCTCCCGTCTCGTGATCGAGATGGCGACCATCGCCGGTGCCGCATCGAACCGTCTGCTCGACAAAGTCGGTACGCTGACGCCGGGGAAGGAAGCCGACATCGTCGTGCTCGAGGCGCGGCACATCGGGACGTGGCCGATGAACAACGTGCCCGGCACCGTGGTCACGATGATGGACCCGAGTCACGTGCGTGATGTGGTCATCGCGGGGAAGGTCGTGTACTGGAAACGTCAGCTGGTGGGCTGGGACATCGACAGGCTGCTCCGTCAGGTCGAGCAGGCGCGCGACCGCGTGCTGGCTCGCATCAACGGACCGGCAAAGGTCGGGACGCTTCCCAAAGGGGACAACAGTTTCAGCAAGCCGTACCGGCCGAACTTCCTACACGACTGCTGTTTCAAGGGACAGAACACGAGCGCTCCGCCGTACGTGTTGCGGCCGTAACATGCCTGTCGATGCCGGCGATCAGTTCGTTCTTGGGCATCGGCCGCCCAAGCGCGCCGTCGAACCGCTGCGCGCGTACGCCTCCACGTGGGAAGAGGAGCCAGACGAGTCTGGCGCGCTCGTCCCCACCGCCGTTGTCTTCCTGAGCAACCGCGAGTGTCCGTTCCGCTGCGTGATGTGCGATCTGTGGATGAACACGCTCGACGATGTCGTCCCACGCGGTGCTATCGCACAGCAGATTCGCGTCGCCTTGTCCGAACTTCCACCGGCGCGACACATCAAGCTGTACAACGCCGGCAGCTTCTTCGACCCTCAGCAGATCCCGTCAGAGGATGACGAGGAGATCGCGGACCTCGTCTCGAGCTTCGACCGCGTCATCGTCGAATCGCATCCGGCGTTCCTGTCAGGCGCATATGCGGAACGGTGCCTCCGATTCAAGGCGCTGATTCCGGGGCGGCTCGAAGTTGCCATTGGGCTCGAGACTGCGCATCCCGATGTGCTCGCGCGGCTGAATAAGCGCATGACGCTCGACGCGTTTCGTCGTGCCGCCGATTTTCTCCATCGTCACGACATCACGTTGCGCGTGTTCGTGCTGCTCAGTCCACCGTTCATGGCACCGGGCGAGGCGGTCGAGTGGGCATGCCGCTCGATCGATCTCGCGGCGGAGTGTGGGGCCACGGCGTGCTCGGTGATTCCAACCCGTGGCGGCAACGGCGCGATGGAAGCGATCGGAGATGCGTTCGTTCCGCCGCGCCTCGATGCGCTCGAGTCGGTGATCGAGTACGGGCTATCGCGTAGGGCCGGTCCTTTCGGACCGGCCGGCATGCGCGTCTTCGCCGACCTGTGGGACATCGAGCGCTTCTACTCGTGCGCGTGTTCATCCGCGCGCGCCTCGCGCTTGGCCGCCATGAATCGCCAGCAGCGTCCGGGCGATCGGATAGTCTGTGACTGTGACTCGCGACACTGATCTCGCCATCGTTGGCTCTGGATTTGGCGGATCGATCCTCGCGATGATCGCGCGGCGGCTGGGGTATCGCGTCGCGTTGATCGAGCGCGGGCGACATCCGCGCTTCGCGATTGGCGAGTCCGCTTCGCCGCTGGCCGGCGTGCTGATCGAGCAACTCGCCGATCGTTACGACCTGCCTCGTCTGCGGCCGCTCTCCGCGTTTGGCACCTGGCAACGCACGTATCCGGATGTCGTCTGCGGACTGAAACGCGGGTTCACGTATTTCAAGCACGAGACCGAACGAAGGTACGAGACGGCGCCCGATCGATCCAACCAGTTGCTTGTGGCGGCAAGTCCGAACGACGAACTCTCCGACACACACTGGCTGCGATCGGATGTCGATCACTTTCTGGTGCGCGAGGCGATTGCGCTTGGCGTCGAGTATCTGGACGAGGTCACGCTCGATTCGGTCGAGTGGCACGCGGACAAATCGACCACGCTGGCCGGCACGCGGCATTCTGCGACGGTTCGCGTGCGAGCCACATTCGTTGTCGACGCGAGCGGACCACACGGGTTTCTCAGTCGCACGCTCGGCATCGACGAACGCGGGTTCGACGGTTATCCCAAGACGCAAGCGCTCTACTCGCACTTCGTGGACGTCGCGCGCTGTGACCAGATGCCGGATTTCGTAGCGGACGGCATCCCGCCATATCCCATCGACGATGCGGCGCTGCATCACGTGTTCGATGGCGGGTGGATGTGGGTGCTACGGTTCGGCAACGGTGCGACCAGTGCCGGGATTGCGGTCACCGAATCGCTCGCGAACGATCTGCGTCTGGCCGATGGCGCGCCCGCATGGGATCGATTCCTTGCGCAGTACCCCTCGATCGCCGCGCAGTTCGCCGATGCGAAGCCAATCCGAGAGTTCACGTGGATGCCGCGCGTGTCGTACCGCGCGGCTCAGGCCGCCGGCGACGGATGGGCGATGCTACCTTCCGCCGCGGCGTTCATCGATCCACTTTTCTCCACAGGGATCCCGCTGACGTTGCTGGGGATCGAACGTCTGGCGCGGGTCCGGCTAAAGCCGGACACTACTTCGTACGGCGAAGCCACTCTCGATGAGGCCGATCACACCGCACGCTTTATCGCCGGTTGCTACGCGGCGTTCCCGCGCTTCGGCGCGTTCACCGCGTACTCGATGTTCTATTTCGCCGCGGCAAGCTTCAGCGAGATGCAGCGTCGTCTGAGTCCCGAGCGCGTCTCTGGTGGTTTCCTCCGAGCCGCCGACGCTGGCTATGCGTCCTCCTTGCGAGAACTCTCGCCCGCGGTCTCCGCGCCAGGATCCGACTACGTCGACCGCATTGCGCAGGCCGTCGCTCCGATCAACGTCGCTGGCCTTTGCAACCCCGAGCTCCACAACTGGTATCCCGTCGATCTGGACGACACGGTCCGGGCGGCGCACAAGCTCGAACTGACCCCGGAACAGGTGCGAGCGGCGTTAGAATTCGCGAATGTTGCATCTACGCCGCACGTTTCTCGCAACCGCAGGGATCAGCCTGCTGACGCCCGCAGTGGCACGCTTGTCAGCGGCCCGCCTTCGCCAGCAGGCTTCGGCGGGGCAGGCTGAGTGGACGCCCGAACAGAAAGCCAACGTTCAACTCGTCGCTGACTTCTGCAGGTCCTGGTCCACGCGCGATCTGAAACAGATCCTGCCGCGACTGTCGAACGACTGCATCTACAGGATGAGCGAGACCATTCCCGCCGTCACCGGACACGCGGGCGTGACCGAGAAGCTCGGGGACTGGATGACCTCCTCTGACCTCGGCATC
>JBKPRH010000041.1:0-6380 GCA_046765795.1 Acidobacteriota bacterium
GAATACCAGCGCGCGCACATCGGCCCACGAGGTCACGTGATTGGCGCCGACCCACACGACATCGTCTTTGACGAATCCCTTGCCGATGCCTGGACCGTAGATCGCGATCAGGATCGTCAGCAGCATGACGGCCGCGACGAGCGGCGTGGCCGCGCGTCCTGATGTCATCAGCGCGGGAGTGAAATGCGGAACGCCGTGCCGCCGGCGCCGGTGGCGGCTAACGTCAGATGACCGCCAATCGCCTCGACTGCGCCCTTGGCCAGCGAGAGACCGAGGCCGGTTCCGCTGCCGTTGGCGTCGTTGGCGCGATAGAAGCGATCAAAGATCCGCTCCCGCGCCTCGCCCGAAATACCCGGCCCGGTGTCGATGACTTCCACGACAGCGTCGTGCGACGTTTGCGCGATGCGAATGCGCACCTGCCCCGACGCGGGGGTGAACTTGATGGCGTTGTCCACCAGGCTGATCAGGGCCTGACGCAGCACCAGCCGGTCGGCCGACACGACGGGCGACGCCTGTCGATCGATGCTCAGCGTCTGATGCTTCTCTTCAGCGAGCACAGAGAGATGCGACACCACATCGTCGGCGAGCGCGGAGAGGTCTACGGCATCGCGTGACAGCTTCGCCTGGCCCGTCTCCGCGCGCGACAGCGTGAGCAGACGATCGACGAGCGAGCCCAGTCGATCGACCTCCTCGAGCATGCTGCCGATGATGCCGCGATAGGCTGACTCATCGCGATGGCCGCGCAGACCGACTTCGCCGACACTGCGAATGGCCGTCAATGGCGTTCGTAATTCGTGCGAGACGTCGGTCGTGAACCGCCGCATTTGATCGAACGACGCTTCGAGACGGCCGAGCGTCTCGTTGAACACAGTCGCCAGTCGTCCCATCTCATTCTCGGGATTCGCGACCGGCAGTCGATCGCCGAGGCGCTCCGCGGTGATCGTCCGCGCGCGCGCGGTCATCTCCTCGATCGGCGCCAGTGCGCGCCGAGCGAGCGCGTAGCCACCGAGTCCGGCGACAGCGACAGCGAGGGGCGCGCCGAGCATCAGAATCAACAGCAAATCGCGCAGCTGCTTCTGCATCCCTTCTTCGGATCGGGCGACCTGCAGCGCGACGCGTCGCTTCCCGATCAGCGCGAAGGTTTCGGGGTCCTCCACGCATGGGCACACATAGCTGCGCGCGGTCATGACACGGATCGGCTCTCCAGCCGTCGCCAGCGACACGACCGAGTCGTCCATCTGAGCCGCCAGCTTCTGCGTCTCAGGCAGCGGTCGACGCATCGCTTCGGAGTTGATGAACAGCAACTGCTTGCCGTCATCGCTCCACACCTGAACCCAGGGCGCTTCTTCCTCGAGCAGCAAATCGACCTGCGGCGCCGGCATGACCAGACCATCAGGGCCTTCGTCCACGGTCGCTGCCGCCCAGAAGAAGTCCGCGCGGAGTCGATCGTTGAGCGCCTGCGACACACTGCGGCTCACGAACGCGTAGACACCAACGGCGTACACGCCGAGGACCACGATCATGACCCCGACGTACCACAGCGTGAGCCGTACGCGCACGCTGTGCGAACGCCACCAAAAAGCACCCCACTGCGCAGGCGTGCGCGGCGGGGACCCCGCTCGCGTCATGGCTCACCCTCGCGCAGCATGAAGCCGACGCCGCGTACTGTGTGAATCAACTTGATTGACTGATCGAGATCGACTTTCCGGCGCAGCCTGGCGATGTGCACGTCGATGACGTTGTCGAGTGGCGTCGTACGCGCGGTCTCCTTCCACACGTCGCGTGCCAGGGTTTCGCGGGAGACGACCTGCCCGTGATACCGCAGCAGGTACTCGAGCAGCTCGAACTCGCGCACGGTCAGCTCGACGGGCTGCGCGTTGCGCGTTACCTTGCGCGTCACGAGATCCATCTCGAGGTCGCCGACCGATAACCGCGGTGTCTCCGCCACGCGGCCACGACGCACCAGGGCCCGGATGCGCGCCAGCAGCTCGGCGAAGGCAAACGGCTTGATCAGATAGTCGTCGGCGCCGGAGTCGAGCCCGGTGACGCGATCCTGGAGCGAGTCACGTGCCGTGAGCACGAGGACCGGCGTTTTGACACCACGCTGACGCAGCGCCTGCAGGATCTCCAGACCGTCCCGCCCGGGCAGCGTCAGGTCGAGGAGGATGACGTCGAACGACTCGGTGTTGACCCGGAAGAACGCCCCCTCCCCGGTCCGTTCGACAACCACCTCGAACTTCTCGCCCTCGAGCCCTTCGCGCAGTGCGTTGGCGACCTTCATTTCGTCTTCGACGACGAGTACTCGCATGCTCAGCCAAATTCTAAAATAGAAGCCGATGGACTTCTCGCTGCTCGAGACCATGCGCCTGGACGAGGGGACTGTCGTCCGCCTCGAGCGGCACCTGGCGAGGCTGGCCGGTTCTGCGGGTCGGTTTGGCTATCGGCTCGACGAGGCACGGATTCGCCGTGCGGTCGCCAAGACTGTCCACGAGCACCCGCACGGGCAATGGCGCGTACGGCTGCTTGTTGCACGAGATGGCACACCCACGATCGAGTGCACGCCCTACACGCACGCCCCACGAGCGTGGCGCGTCACGTTCGCGACAGACCCGGTCGATTCAGGCGACCCGTTTCTCGCGAACAAGACAACCCATCGCGACGTGTACGACTCGGCGCGTCGCACCCACGCTGACGTGGACGATGTGATCCTGTCGAACGAACGGGGAGAAATCACCGAAGCCACGATCGCGAATGTCGTCGTTGAGATCGACGGTGTACGCTATACGCCGCCGCAGACGAGCGGATTGCTGTGCGGCGTATTTCGTGCAGAGCTTCTCGCGTCGGGCGACATCCGGGAACGTGTGCTCACTCGTGAAGACGTTATACACGCGTCGCGGCTGTGGTTGATTAATAGCCTGAGAGAATGGATCGACGCTGTGCTCGTATAATTCTGAAACGTCATGACCAACTTCGGCGCAGTTGAGAAGCAGATCACCACCGCATGCGGACTGAATCGTCGGCCGGTTGCCATCTCGTTCCGCGACACGCCGCCGCCTGGCGTCGCACAGCTGATCGGTTCACAGCCGTCGGGATGCAGCTTCTGGCGACTTGCCGCGTCGGGTCAGACCTTCTACACGGTGCCGTCTGATCACTACAACTGCCCGATCGGGAGCTACACGCACAACATGGAGCTGCCGAAGGAACGCGAGCCGGAGCTGATGCAGACGCTGACGCTGATGGTCAACGTCGGCTATCTGAAGATGGAGGAAGTCCCGAGCATTCCCCGGCTCGTCACTACGCCGGCGGTGACCATCTACGCGCCGCTCGGCGTCACACCAGTCGAGCCCGATGCCGTTGTCGTGTGGGGCACGCCGGGTCGCTTGATGCTCCTGCATGAAGCCGCGACGCGCGCCCTGGGTGAACGGGCAACGCAGGCGTCGCCCCTCCTTGGCCGACCGACGTGCATGGCGATTCCGGCGGCACTGTCATCAGGATTCGCGTCGAGCCTCGGTTGCATCGGTAATCGTATTTACACTGGCATCTCGGACGATGAGTTCTATGCAGTGATCGCGGGCAAGGATCTCGCTGCGGTCCTCGCAGAACTCGACACGATCACGTCGGCCAATGCGGCGCTCAGCGACTACCACACCGAGCGACGCGCGTCTTTGGCAACGGCGTAAAACGGCGGGTCCAAAGAGCAGGACCCGCCCTACGTCCGTCTAGACCCCCACTCGTGAACGCGGAATCTTGATGCGCTCGACCAGCGCGCGATAGCGCGGGTCGCTGCGGAGTGGCTCGAAGCGCGGCTCGGCGTCGAGCGTCGCGAGCGCGGGATCGCGATCGATCCACGCCTGATCGAGCGCTGCGAAGGCCTCGTCACGCTCGCCGAGTCCCGTGTGCGCAAGCGCGAGGTGGAACGGCGGCACGTAGCGTGTGCGCTCGAGCGAGCGGGCCCGCGCGATCAACGCCTGCGCCTGTGACCGGCAGCCCAACACCGCCTTGACATGCGCCAGCCACGACAGCAGCACAGGATGTGAGGGATCAAATGTCAGCGCAAGGTCAAGCTGCGCGAGGGCTTCGTCGCCTCTGCCCGCCTGGAGCAGCGCGGCCGCCAACACACGATGCGCGCTCACGAACTCGGGATCCATTTCGAGCATGGAGCGGCAATGCGCGATCGCGCTCTCGTAATCGCCGGAGACGTACCGCGTCCACGTGCCGGTATTGTTCGTGCCCAGGCACAACGGATCGAGCTCTCGCGCACGTTCGACGGCGGCCAGTGCCTCGCCATAGCGTGACTCGAGCGCCAGCATCAGCCCAAACGACCGTAGTGCCGCGCCGTTGCTCGGATTGAGCTTGATCGCCTCGGCGTAGCTCGCTTCCGCGGCGACCCAGTCGCCATCGAGCATCCGGTACAGATCGCCGGTCACCGCATGCGCTTCCGATACCGTCGGATCGATCGCCAGCGCACGCGTCGCCGACTCTCGAGCCGCGGCCAGCGCCACACGTGGCATCTCGTGGTAATACTCGGCGCTCGCCACCTGCACGCGCGCCAGCGCGGCGAGCGCCGCCGCGAAATCCGGCGCATCGGTCACCGCTTCGGTGAACCAGCGCAGCGCCTCGTCCAGGCCGACATCTCCCGGTCTGGCCCATTGATACTTGCCTTTCAAGTAGGCCTGATACGCGCGCGGATGATCGCGCGGCGCGACAATCGCCCGCGCCGGCGGCACCAGCTCACGCAGGAGTGATCGTGCGACGCGCCCAGCGACATCCGCCTGCACCGAGAGCCAGTCGGCGGTGCTGCGCTCGTACGTCTCGGACCACAACTGCGTTTCA
The DNA here is from genome assembly GCA_046765795.1 of Acidobacteriota bacterium. Taxonomy (GTDB): domain Bacteria; phylum Acidobacteriota; class Vicinamibacteria; order Vicinamibacterales; family UBA2999; genus Gp6-AA40. The sequence goes on from JBKPRH010000041.1 coordinate 4,834, forward strand.
GTGGCAGCTTCAACCAGTCGTGCCGTGATCCTGACGCGCGACCCGTCGCGACGCGTACTGCCCTCGAGCAGATACTCCGCCTTCAACGCCTCGCCGATCTCGCGCGCGCGCTGCAGACTGCCCTTGAAGAACATCGACGACCAGCGGCCGATGATGCCGACCTGGCCGCGACATAACGGCCCGAGCTGCGCGATGAGCTCTTCGGTGAGCCCATCGCTGAAGTATTCCTGACTGCTGTCGTCACTGAGATTGCTGAACGGAAGCACGACGAGCCGCAGGTTCGGTGACGCGTGCCCCGGCGTCGCGGAGTTGCGCTCGGTCGGAACACTGCACACGAATCGGTACCCTCGACGCGGTACTGTTTCGATGAACGCCGGTCTGTCGGCGTCGTCGCCCAGTGCGGCGCGCAGACGCTTGATTGCCGCGTTGAGGCTGTGCTCGAAATCGACGAAGGTCCCGTCGGGCCAGAGACGCTGACGCAGTTCGTCGCGAGTGATCACGTCGCCGGGTCGTTCCAGCATGAGCCGGAGGATCTCCAGCGGCTGCTCCTGAAGACGCACGCATGCGCTGCCACGCCGCAGCTCGCGCGACCTCACGTCCAGTTCGAAGTCTCCGAACCGCAGGATCGCCATACGTTCCATTCCTGACTCTCCCGTACCCGCATCGGTTTGAAAAGAGCGAATCGTGATGTGGGACTGACAATGGCCCGCAGGTCACCAACATGTCACCTCAGGTCACCTCGAGAGCATTGAGGCACCTACCGGCGCATTCCAGGCTTAGCAGCACTGGAGTGCGGTCATGTCTGTTCGTTACATCACCGTGTTGGTTCTCGTCTCGCTCATCGGCACACCATCAACCACGCATGGGGCGGTCACTGCCTGGACATCCGTTGTTGTCCGCGTCTATGACGCGAACGGCGTCCTTGCAGGGACGAATCGCCTGGCGCTCGACCAGGCCCGCAAGGCACTCGAAGCCGCATCGATCGATGTCATCTGGCGGATGTGTCCGGCGAGCCCTTCGTGCGATGCTGCCATGGCGCCCGGCGAGCTCGCCATCCGGATCGTGCGCGCACCGGTTCCGCTGCATCAGACTCCGACGCTACCGCTCGGCGACGCACTGATCGACACACGCAAGGGAACGGGTGTGCTCGCCACGGTGTATATCGATCGCATCGTGCGACTCGCCGCGAACGCCGGCGTCGACTGCCACGCACTGCTCGGCCGCGCCATCGCGCACGAGCTCGGACATCTGTTGCTCGCCACGACCACCCACGGGCCTGTCGGCCTGATGCGCGCGTACTGGTCGCAGGAGGAAGTCCGCCGCGGTCAACCCCGCGACTGGACCTTTGCGCCCACCGAGCTCGCCGCGATACGCCGGCGCGCAGAAGCGCTCGAGCGGGTCGCGCGCCTCGCGTGGGGGACTCGCTGACAGTAGTCCCTGGTCCTTAGTGCTTGGTCCTTGGTCCGTCCTTGGTCCGTCCTTGGTCCGTCCTTGGTCCGTCCTTGGTCCGTCCTTGGTCCATGGTCCATAACCCATCGTCCTGAGAC
>JBKPRH010000042.1:0-5124 GCA_046765795.1 Acidobacteriota bacterium
GCGTGGTACACACGCTCGGACATCTCCGCCGAGTACCCGTCGAGCCCAAGGCGCTGGAACATCGAGGTACCGGCGAGCTGCTTTCTGATCTCGTCACTGCGCAACACGACCGCACCGGGTGCCGCGCCGACGTCCGGCGCCAGCATGTGGGCCAGCGTGGACTTTCCCGTTCCAGACAACCCGCCGACGGCCACGAGGCTCGGCCGCGGAGGATGCAGCAGTCGCATGGCCATCGCCAGATACTCCTGCGCTGTCGCCTGCAGTTCGCTGCGGCGCGGCCCATCCCCTTGCGCTTGTGCGGCCGCCGTCGCGCTTGTCTTGGCACGCACAGCGGCTCGGCACGAGAGAAACAATGGCAGCAGGCGAACGCCTTCGAGGTCTCCTGTCTCGGTCAGGTATCGATTCAACACCGCGTTCGCGTGACGCGGCAGATGACGACGCCACAGATCCATCAGGAGAAACGCCAGATCGTAGAAGACATCGGTGCAGGAGATCTGATCGTTGAATTCGACGCCATCGAAGAGGGTCGGCTCACCGTCGAGCAACACGATGTTGCGCAGGTGCAGGTCGCCATGGCACTGCCGCACGAATCCTGATTCGCGACGACGCTCGAGGATGTCCCCGCACGCATCCAGGACAGTCCACGAGTCATTCGTCAGACGAGAGACTGTAGACGCGTCCAGCCAGTGACGCCCGAACTCGGCAACGCCATCGGCGTTGCCTTCGATCACCCAGGCCATGCCGGCCTTGCCGCCAAGATCGGTGCGTCGCTCGGCACCGTTGTGGAAGCGGGCAAGTGCGGACGCGAGCGCCGGCATCACGCCGAGATCGAGACGACCGGCAACAGCGAGGCGATCGAGAAGCTGGTCTTGATCGAAGCGATTCATCTCGACGAGCCAGTCGATGGGTTCGCCGTCACCGCCGAGCGCAAGATCTCCACCGGCGCCACGAGTCACTGCGACGACACCCCGATACAGCGTGGGAGCCGTGCGCCGATTGAGTCGGACTTCAGCGTCGCACATCTCCTGACGCCGCGAAGCGCTCGAGAAATCGAGATAGTCGAAGCGCACCGCGCGTTTCAGCTTGTACGCGCGCTGCCCTGCCAGAAACACGACCGACGCGTGCGTCTCGACCCGCTCAACGGCCGCGCCGCCGTATGTGGACGGCTGAGACAGGAACTCGACGATCGCTGACTGATCCTCAGTCTGCATAGCGACGCTCCATCCCTAGTGTGCCGTGTCGACGGCCGAAACCGAGCTCTACAGCGGCTTGTGCGGCAGCTGCGCCAGGATTCTGCCAACCGTCCTGTCGATCGTGAACTCCATCGACGCCTGGTTCTCGATCACGCCGTCGAAGCTGCATTCGGCCCAGCCGCGCCACGCCAGTCGGTCCGTGCGCCTGTCCACAACATCAATCGTCAACGTTCCGGCGTCATAGACGGTGGTATCGATCCGCTGATCGGCTCGCGTGTGAATGTGAATCTGGATGTCGGCGGCACCGACACTCGTCTCCTCAAATCCTCGCGCCGCCAACTGCAGACGAACGGCCTCCTCGATGCGCTGAATGAAGAACCGGTTGTTGTCGAGGCGAGGATCGCCGGTCGAGAAGTCTTCGCGCTCGGCCCATGCATAGGACCGATAGCGCATGAAGTCGGCGCGAGGATCGAGATATGAGTTGACGCGGTGCGTCGCGCAGCCGGCAAGAACCAGCGCCGCCAACGCGACTGCCGCCACTGCACCTGGGCGAATGACATGCCGCATGGTCGTCTCCCCTCGTGCCTCTACCGCAACGGCGCAAGCGTCTCGAACATGTGCGAGACGTTGTCGTCGATGCGTCGGCGCATCCGATCGCCGTTGCCGAGAATCCCTTCAAGTCGGCCCTGCGCCCATCCGCGCCAGATCAGCACGTTGGTCGCCGCGTCGACGATGTCCACGACGAGCGTGCCCGCCTCATAGCGGCTGACACGTGACCAGCAGTCATCGCCGGCGCAATACCCGTGTGCGTCGTCTACGGAATCCGCGGCGAAGCGTTCGGCAATGTTGGCGTGATAGTGAATAAGCACGTCCGGCTGCTCGGTCGTTGCCGACCGGACGAAGCCGTGCATGGCCATCGCTCTCTCGATTGCACCCTCGACGCGGTCTTGAAAGTACGGATCTTTGTCGAGTCTCGGGTCACCGGCGGGCAGGGCATCGGCTGGCCCCCAGTCGAACGTCTTGTACTTGGACCAGACGAGGCCGCGATCGGTGTGCGAGCCCACGCCGAACGTGGCGCAGCCAGCCAGCATCGCTGTCGCCGCAAATGCTGTGATACGCAGGAACAGTAGTCGGCGCATCGGATCTCTCCCTCACGACGCTGTGCGAACGTGATGCCATCACCGATCCTCGACACTTGCGCAACCAGGCGCTGGTGCGCGGGAATACTCCGCGGCTGCGCGCGAGAAATCTCGCATAGCCCCCGCTGACTGGCACTGCTGGACGACATGTAAGGGAGCGGCACCGATGGCACGATCGGTGCTCCGCTGATGATCAGGAGACGCTGCCATGACTGCCATCAACCGCATCCTGGTTCCTGTGGACTTCAGCGCGCACTCCGATCGCGCCATCGAGTACGCCCTGACCATGGGAAAACACTTCGGCGCCTGCGTGGAGCTGTTTCACGTTGTCGAAGATCCCTTCGAGTCGGGCGGCTGGGGATCTGAGGTCTATATCTCGGACCTCGACGGCATCCGGCAACGCGCCCTGGACGACGCGAAGGCGCGCCTCGAACGTTGCCGAACAACGCTGTCGGCCGGGGACTTCTCGATCGTGGCGACTGTGCGCATGGGTCATGTCGCGCACACGATCGTGGAGTACGCTGCGACGACACCTGCCGACCTGATTGTCATGGGTACGCACGGACGAACAGGACTGGCGCACTTCATCATCGGCAGCGTCGCCGAACGTGTCGTTCGGCTGGCGCCATGCCCGGTGCTGACGGTCGGACTGGATAAATCGGTTGACGCACACGCCGCGGCGTAGAGCCGCGGTCAGTGCCCGCGTCGCCGCACGAAGGATTCTTCGCGAATCGACAGGATGCCGTCGGCTATGAGGCGTACCAACACCCGTGCGCACGTGTCCGTGTCCACGTTGAACAGACGCGACGCTTGCGACAATGTCAGTTTCAGTCCAGGCATGTCGTGATATTCCGCTCGAATGCGCGACTGCAGATCACAATCGCGCGGCTCGTGTGCCGCAGGTCGTTCCAGAACGGACGATTCGAGTGCCATGATGTTTCTCCACCCTAGAAAGCATTCCCGACAAACGGCAGCATTCGACCCCAGTAGATGACGAAGAACCACGACACAATCGAGACGACGGCGATGGCGCGATACGCCATGGGAGTCGCATCGATCGCCGCGCTCGTTTTGACCCTCGCGCCGTAGATGATTTCGAATGCTGCGGCGTTCACACCGGCAATCAGCAGAAAGACCAGCTTGGCGTAGAACGCAACGTTGTTGACGTATTGGTCTGGTGCACCGACGAAGAACGTGACGCCCGTAACCGCGGCGATGGCGAACCCGAGCTTGCCCCACGGCACGAGCGACCATGCAGCCTGCAACGGCACCCGACGGAACGCACCGAGCAAACGCAGATCAAAAAACCCGATGACGCCGACGAGCAGCGACAGGCCGACGAAGTGGGCGATCTCGCAGGCCGGCCACAGCCACGGCTTATCGCGAATGAACTCCGATACCTGCGTCGCGCGAAGCCACGTCACAAATGCATCCAGCGTCTCGTGCATCGTCGTCACTCCTGAGGGCTACACGTAGGCCATGTAGCGGCCGGTGATGATGGCGGCCAGCCACAGCGCCAGCGACGCCGCGGCGAGGGCTTTGACCGTCATCGATGGGTCGCGTGAAACCGGACTGTGCCCGAAGACCGAGCGCCTGATCGTCGTCAGCACGATGACGGCGACGACGATGATTCCGAGCTTGGCCATAAACACGGTGGTCGTGCCTTTGGTGGTCGCGTCGGTCATGAACAGCAGCACGCCCGAGATCGCGTTGACCCAGAAGCCGGCCCACATGATCGGAAACAGCCGGCGCAGCGGTTCGAGCGGCATTTGCGATGCTGCGCCGAGCAGGCGCAAATCGAGCACGGCGCTCGCGCCGACGAGCACGCCGAGCCCCAATGTGTGAAGTGTGAGCACCGCCGGATACGCCCAGATCGATCCGGATTCACGGAGCCATGACGCGAACTCTGTGCTTTCGACCGACGCCAGGAAGTCCATCATGCGCGCGGACTGTGCAAGGCATCCGCCACTGGATCAAGCGTGCGCGCTGAGCGGAATCGGGAGGTTTTCGATACGTTGCGGGGCGAGTCCGGGTGGCCGGTGCGAACTATTTAGCGGTAGATGTGAAAAATCACGAGCCGCGCCGGGCACGGGGGAATCCCGTGCCCGGCCTTCCCTCTAAGCTGCCTTCACCGCCTTCTTCCCCTCAGGACCAGCGATCTCCACCTTCGTTGGCGATGCCAGCGTCATCTCAGGCAGTGGGACGGTGATCTCGAGTACGCCTCCTTCGAATCTCGCGTTGATGTCAGTGACTTTCACACCCTCTGGGAACGGTACGGTTCGCACGAACTTCCCGTACGTTCGCTCATTGCGATACCACTCGTTCTTCTTCTCCTCGTTCTCGAGTATCCGTTCACCTTCTATCGTGAGGACGCCATCGGTAAACGTGACGGCGATTTCCTCCTTTTTGAGGCCAGGCAGTTCTACACGCACAGTAAAACGATGATCGCGTTCGAACACTTCCACGGGCGGCATCCACGCAATGTCGGCGAACGGTTGTCCGAGACGGGCTGCCGGCCAGTCGCCGCCTTCGAAGAACCGGTCGACATCTCGGAACACACGCCGCATGAATGCGCGCGGTTCAAAACGAGTCAGCTCTGTGTTGGTGAACATCGCGCACCTCCTCCTTTCATCACCGCCGGCGAGCGCGTCCTCCGATTGTCGCGACGCGTCCCGGCGATGTTCGGCGACGCCACGAGCGCGCACGCCGTTGACCGAGCACGAACAATCCGTCCTCAATGCCGAGTACGCCTGCAGCCACGAGCTGCCACAGCGCTCGCTGGCAGCTTACGC
>JBKPRH010000043.1:0-15046 GCA_046765795.1 Acidobacteriota bacterium
ACGCAGGCGCATTGCCGTGTGTGCCTGCAGTACACGATGGCCGAGGCGCTGTATGCGGGAAGCCTGGGCAAGAACGCCTACAGCGAGGACATGCGCCTCAATCCTGAGGTGCTCGCCCTCGCCCGCAAGGTCGAGTATTCAGTTGATCCAGCGTTCCCGGGTCCTGGCCGATTCAAGGGCGCGGTGCGCGTCACGCTGAAGGATGGGCGCGTGCTCGACGAGATCGAGGAGTACAACCGAGGATCAGCTGAGAACCCGATGAGCGACGCCGAACTGCGTGCGAAGTTCGATGACAACGCCGGAGGATTTCTCTCGGGCGCTCAGCGCGATCGTTTGGCGCAGGAGGTCGGACGCGCGGAGAATCTCCCGAATGTCCAGACGCTCGTCGATCTGACGATCGGGAAACCCTAGTTCCAGTGCTATGCTGCCGCCCTTGCAGGGCGTCGAGCCGAATTCCCACGCGAGTGCACATCAGGCGGACCTGAAGATCCGCCTCTACGAAGTCATCACGCCGCTCGCGATCGGTCTCGTCATCGCGATGGTGCCGGTGCCCACCGGCTTGTCGGTGAACGCGTGGCGTTACTTCGCCCTCTTCACCACCGTTATCGTCGCACTCATTACCGAGCCCATCCCTCCCGCCATCATCGGCATGGTCGGTGTCATCGTCGCGGCCATCCTGGGCCTGGTGCGAGAGACGCCGGCGCAGTCGGCGCAGTGGGCACTCAGTGGATTTGGCAACGCGACCGTGTGGCTGATCTTCGCGGGCTACATGTTCACGCTCGGCTACACCCAAACCGGATTAGGCAAACGCATTGCGTTGCACCTCGTTCGGTTGCTCGGCCATCGCACGCTTGGATTGGGGTACGCGGTTGCCTTCGCCGACCTCGCTCTTGCTCCGTTCACCGCGTCAGCCACCGCTCGCAGCGCCGGGACGGTGTTTCCCGTTGTTCGACAGATCCCGGAGCTCTATCAGTCGCGCCCGCACGACGGGACCGCGAGACGACTGGGCGCATACCTGCTGTACACGGCGCTGGCGACGAGCTTCGTCACGAGCAGCATGTTTGTGACGGCGCTCGCGCCGAACACGCTGGCGCTATCGGTGATCCGGCAGACAGCCGGCGTCACGGTGACCTGGCTCGAGTGGTTCATCGGTTTCGCGCCGGTCGGGATCCTGCTGCTGCTTGTCGTCCCGTGGCTGCTGTACGTCATCTATCCGCCAGAGATACGCACCGCGCCGGAAGCGCCCCGCTGGGCGGCGCAGCAGCTCGAGGCGATGGGCGCGATGACGCGCAAGGAAGTCACGCTGCTCGTGCTGGTGTGCATCGCGCTCTCGCTGTGGATCGGCGCCATCGAGCACGTCGAGCCGGCGATCAGCGCGATGCTCGTCGTGCTGCTGATGGTGGGTTTCAAGGTCGTCTCGTGGAACGACGTGATTGGACACGCGCAAGCGTGGAACGTCCTCGTCTGGTTCGCGACGATGGTGACGCTGGCCGGCGGCCTCGGCGAAACGAAGTTTCTCGAGTGGCTGGCGAAGTCGTTGGCGCCGACCCTCGAGGGATTTGGATTGACGCTGGCGATTGTCTCCCTCATCGGCGTGTACTTTTTCCTGCATTACTTCTTTGCGAGCATCACCGCTCATGCAGCGAGCATGCTGCCGGTGTTCATCGGCGTCGCGGTGATGATTCCGGGTCTGTCGGCAAAGGAGTGGGCGTTGCTGCTCGCGTATCCGCTCGGACTGATGGGCGTGTTGACGACCTACACCGCGGGTCACAATCCCATTTACTACGGGAGCGGGTACATCACACGACAGGCGTTCTGGGGACTGGGGCTCACGCTCGGCGTGTTCTTCCTCGCGGTGTATCTCGCCATCGCTGTACCATGGCTGCGGTACTTGGGGCTCTAGGCTTTAGGCTTTTGGCTCTAGGCCTTCAAAGCCCAAAGCCCAAAGCCCAAAGCCCAAAGCCCAAAGCCGAGAGCCCAAAGCCTAAAGCCCAAACCTGCGCCGTGCCCGATATCAATCCAAAGGCTACCGACTTCGAAGACTACCGCCGCGCGATTCGAGAACTGTGCGCCACGTTCGGCAGCGAGTATTGGCGCGCGATTGAGGAGCGCTCCGAGTATCCAGAGGCGTTCGTGAAGGCCCTCACCGACGCCGGCTGGCTGTCAGCGTTGATTCCAGCCGAGTACGGTGGGGGCGGACTGAGCGTGACCGAAGCCTCGGTCATCCTCGAGGAAATCAATCGTTCTGGCGCCAACTCCGGCGCTTGCCACGCGCAGATGTACATCATGGGCGCGCTGGCCCGTCACGGCTCCGACGAACAGAAGCGGCGGTACTTACCGGAGATCGCCGCAGGGCGTCTGCGGCTGCAATCGTTTGCCGTCACCGAGCCCACGACCGGCACTGACACGACCAAAACCCGGACGATGGCGGTGCGTCGTGGCGATCGGTATGTGGTGAACGGTCAGAAGGTCTGGATCTCGCGCGTTCAGCATTCCGATCTGATGCTGCTCCTGGCGCGGACGACCCCGCTGGCCGAGGTAACGAAGAAGACGCAGGGCCTGTCGATCTTCGTCGTTGATCTGCGAGACGCGCAGAACCAGGGCATGACGATCCGCCCGATCCGCAACATGGTCAATCACGAGACCAACGAGGTCTTCTTCGAAGACTTCGAGGTTCCGGCTGAGAACCTGATCGGCGAGGAAGGCCAGGGATTCAGATACATCCTCGACGGCATGAACGCCGAGCGCATCCTGATTGCCGCCGAATGCATTGGCGACGGGTACTGGTTCGTCGATCGCGCGCGCGGGTATGCCAACGAGCGAGTGGTGTTCGATCGGCCGATCGGCAAGAACCAGGGCATTCAGTTTCCGATCGCTCGTGCGTATGCGAATGTTCGTGCCGCTGACTTGATGCGCTACGAAGCGGCCCGGCTGTTTGACGAGGGGAAGCCCGCCGGCGCCGAAGCCAACCTCGCGAAGCTGCTGGCGGCGGACGCCTCATGGGAAGCCGCCAATGTGTGTCTGCAGACCTTCGGCGGGTTCGGGTTCGCGTCGGAGTACGATGTCGAGCGCAAGTTCAGAGAGACGAGGCTCTATCAGGTGGCGCCGATCTCGACGAATCTGATCCTTTCCTACATTGGCGAGCACGTGCTCGGGATGCCGAGGTCGTTTTGACGCGACTGACTCGCAGCCAGTTGTTCGTGCCGGCATCCAAGCCGGCGATGATCAAGAAGGCAGCCGCGAGCGCCGCCGACGCGGTCTGCATCGATCTCGAAGATTCGGTGACGCCGGCCGAGAAGGCGTCGAGCCGCGCCAACGTGATCCAGGCGCTGAAAGAGATCGACTTCGGCCGCAGGGTCCGAATGTTTCGCATGAACGCGCTCGACACGCCGTTTGCCTATCGTGATCTCGTCGAGGTGGTCGAGGCCGCCGGCGATCGCCTTGATGTCGTGATGATTCCAAAGGCCGGTTCGGCGCGTGACATCGAGTTCGTGGACACGATGCTGACGCAGATCGAGGCGAATAGGCGGCTCACGCGTCCGATTGGCCTCGAGGCGCAGATCGAAACGGCGAGCGGGTTTCTCCATGCGGTCGAGATCGCCAGCGCCTCTCCACGCCTCGAAGCGCTGATTTTTGGCGCCGGGGACTACGCGGCGTCGATGCACATGCCCTCGACGGCGATCGGTGAAGCCGACGAACACGACGAGATCTATCCCGGTCACCGGTGGCACGCAGTCATGCACACGATCGTGGCGGCTGCGCGCGCGAACGACCTGCGCTGTCTCGATGGTCCGTATGCGGGCTACACAGACGAGGCCGGTCTGGCCCGTGCGTGCCGGATCGCGCTGGCCATGGGCTTCGACGGCAAGCAGTGCATTCATCCCGTGCAGCTTGCGGCGGTGAACGCGACCTTCACGCCATCGCTCGAAGAAGTGACCAAAGCAGGCGCGGTGTTGAAGGCCTATGAAGTGGCCGCTGCCGCCGGACAGGGCGCAGCCACACATGACGGCCGGATGATCGACGCCGCCAACCTTCGCATGGCGCGAACTATTCTCGAGCGCCACCGCATCATCAATCAGTGACTCCGCCTTCGCCTGACAGCTTCGGCGCGACAGGTCCGCCTTCGCCTGACAGCTTCGGCGCGACAGGTCTGCCGCTCGAGGGCCTGCTCGTTGTCGCGGTCGAGCAAGCGGTTGCGGCGCCGTTTGCCAGCCGGCAACTCGCCGATCTCGGGGCGCGCGTTATCAAGATCGAGCGACCGGGCGTCGGTGACTTTGCGCGGGGCTACGACCGCACGGTCAAGGGTCAGGCCAGTCACTTCGTCTGGATCAACCGGACAAAGGAATCGCTCACGCTCGATCTCAAGCGCCCGGAAGCGGCCGATGTGCTCACGCGCCTGGTCGCGCGCGCCGACGTGCTGCTGCACAACCTCGCGCCCGGTGCGATGGGGCGTCTCGGCTTCGCCTCGGCGGCGCTGCACGAACGATATCCGAGGCTCGTAATCTGCGAGATTTCCGGCTACGGCACCGACGGTCCGTATCGCGACAAGAAAGCCTACGACCTGCTTGTGCAGAGCGAAGCGGGACTCGTCTCGATCACCGGTACGTCCGAGGTCCCATCAAAGGTCGGCGTGTCGATCGCCGACATTGCTGCCGGCATGTACGCGTTTTCGGGCATCCTGGCCGCGCTCCTCCGTCGCACACATACCGGCCGTGGCGCGGTGCTTGATGTCTCGATGTTTGATGCGCTCGCCGAGTGGATGGGATATCCGGCGTATTACACCGGGTATGGGGGCGTGCCGCTGCCGCGCACCGGTGCGGCGCATGCTGCCATCGCGCCGTATGGACCGTACACCGCCGGCGACGGGAAGGTCGTCTATCTGGGACTCCAGAACGAGCGCGAGTGGGCGAGGTTCTGTACCGATGTGCTCGGACAGCCGTCGCTCGCCACGGATCCGCGATTCAGCGCCAACGCCGATCGCGTCGCGCATCGCGACGAGCTCGACACGCTCATCAACGCGGCATTTGCGACACACACAGCCGAAGACGTGCTGGCGCGTCTCGACGCTGCGCAGATCGCCAACGCGCGGATGAACACCGTGCAGGAGTTTCTCGATCACCCGCAGCTCGCCGCGCGCGACCGCTGGCGGACTGTGCAGTCACCGGCCGGTCCGATCCGCGCGCTCCTGCCGCCGTTTGGCATGAGCGACACCGAGCCGCAGATGGGCCCGATTCCCGCGGTGGGCGAACACACGAACGCGATCCTCGGCGAGCTCGGCTACGACGCCGCCACAATCACGGCATGGCGTCGCGCTGGCGTTGTATAGGGAACAAACAAATATAACCACGAAGGACACGAAGTTCACGAAGGACACGAACAATTACGCCGCGGACCAACCACCGTCGATCGGAAGTACGGACCCCGTGATGTCGGCTCCTTCCGGCCCGCACAGAAACGCGATCAGCGACGCCACGTTCTCAGCCGCGACGAAGCGTCCTGTCGGCTGTTTCCCGGCGAAGAATCGCCGCTCCGCTTCCTCGCGTGACACGCCTTCGGCGGCCATCACCGCCTTCAGCGCCTCCTCATGCACCGGCGTTTCGCTCGTCCCAGGGCAGACCACATTGCACGTGATTCCATGCGCCACGGTCTCGAGCGCCACGCCGCGCGTCAGTCCAATCAGCGCCGTCTTCGTCGTCACATAGCCGACGCGATTCGGGGCGCCTCGGGTGCCGTAGATCGACGACACGTTGATGATGCGGCCCCACTGATTTCGCTTCATGGCCGGCACCGTCAGCCGAATCGTGTGAAACGCCGCCGACAGGTTCACGGCGATCGCTTCGTCCCACTTCTCCGTACCGAAGTGCTCGATCGATCCGAGGTGACGGACGACGGCGTTGTTGATCAGGATGTCGATGGCGCCGAATTCTTTCGTGGCGTGTAGGACCATCGCCTCGATCGCGTCAGGTTCGCGAAGATCGGCACAGCAGTAGAGGGTGCGGACGCCGTGACGCTGTAGATCCGAGGTAATCGACTCGGTCTCGTCGGCAGGCTCGAGCCCATTGAGGACGATGTGGCAGCCGGACGCGGCGAGGCGTTGCGCGGCGGCGAGTCCGAGGCCACGCATCGAGCCAGTGATGAGCGCACACTTGCCTGCCAAGGGCGCAGTTCGCATGATGTATGGTATCCGCAAGGAGCGACGCCTAGAACGTTCCGCACCAATGTGGATTGGGGATCTCTGATTGGTGATTGGTTGTTGATTGGGGATTGTTTAATGGTTGATTGAAGACCATCGCGTCGATTCGCGACGCCAAGCGTATTCAACAATCGAAAATCACCAATCAGCCACGATTCGATAATCAAAGATCGCGCAATCAAAAAATGAGAGGGCAGTAGTGGCAGTCAAAGAAGGCTGGAAGGGCAGGGTCTACGAAGATTTCGACGTGGGTGATATCTACGTCCACCCGCTGGGCCGGACGGTGCTGTCGGTGGACAACAGCTGGTTCACGCTCCTGACGCAGAACGTGAATCCGATCCATTTCGATCACGCCTACGCGGCGCAGACCGAGTTCGGCAAGCCGCTCGTCGATTCGACATTCACGCTGGCGCTCGTCACCGGCCAGTCCACGATCGACCTCTCGTTCAACGTGATGGCCAACCTCGGGTGGGACGAAGTGCGTCTTCCGAATCCCTTGTTCGAAGGCGACACGGTCTATTCGCGCAGCGAGGTGCTCGAGAAGCGCGAATCGAAATCACGTCCCAACGTCGGCATCGTCAAGGTGAAGACCACCGGTTTCAAGCAGGACGGCCTGATCGTGATCGAGTTCCTGCGCACGTTCATGGTCTACAAGCGAGACCACGTGCCGCCTGGTGCGGCGGCGCGCATTCCCGAACCGCACAAGTAGTGTGGCCACTCGCGACCTTGACGTAACGATCCTGCGCGAGACGGTCGCGCGGCTGATCGTCGAGGCCAACTACAACATTCCAGCCGACATTCTCGACGCGCTGCGCGTAGCGGCGGCGCGTGAGGAGTCGCCGCTCGGACGTCGCACGCTCGAACAGCTGGTGCAGAACTATGAGATCGCGGCGGTCGAGCGTGTGCCGGTCTGCCAGGACAGCGGTGTCGCCGTTGTCTTTCTCGAGATGGGGCAGGACGTGCATTGGGTCGGTGGCTCGCTTCATGATGCGATTCATACCGGGATTCGCGAGGGCACCAAGAGCGGGTATCTGCGCCGATCGGTCACGGGCGACCCGACACGCCGCTTGAAGATGGCGTGGGAACCAGCCGACCCGAAGGGTCGGCCCTATGACGTGGGCGTCGTGCACACCGAGATCGTGCCGGGCAGCGGTGTCCGTCTCACCGTTGCGTCGAAGGGCTTCGGCGCCGAGAACATGAGCGCCATGCGCATGCTGGTTCCGGCCGATGGCGTGCCAGGCATCATTGACGTGGTTGTCGAAACCGTCGAACGGGCCGGTGCCAACGCGTGCCCGCCGATCATCGTCGGCGTGGGTGTCGGTGGCACGTTCGAAGCGTCGGCGCTACTCGCCAAGAAAGCGGCGTTGCGCGAGCTGACGGTCCGCAACGCACGTCCCGATCTCGCTGAACTCGAATCGACGATCCTCGATCGCGTCAACGCACTCGGCATCGGGCCGCAGGGCCTCGGCGGTCGTGTCACGGCGCTCGCCGTGAACATTGAAGTGCTGCCGACGCACATCGCAGGCCTGCCAGTCGCCGTGAATCTCGGATGCCATTCAACGCGGCGCATCACTCTCGATTTGTAGACACGAAGAATGATCGAAATAGATTGGCGCGAAACCCCGCCAGACCTCGCGCTGTCAGGGCTTTCGGCCGGCGACTCCGTCGAGCTGACTGGCCGTGTGCTGACGCTGCGCGACGCGAGCGCTGCGCGGCTGGCGCAGGCCATCGAGCGTGGGGAACCGCTGCCCGTCTCGCTCGACGGCCAGATCATGTATGCCGTCGGCCCGTCGCCGGCCAAGCCGGGGCAGATCATCGGCTCGGCGGGACCGACGACGACGGAACGGATGGGGCGCTATCTCCCGGCGCTGTTTTCAGCCGGCGTCCGCGCGGTGATTGGGAAGGGTGAACTGCACGGACGGGACATGGCGGCGTTCACCGAACACGGCGCGATCTACTTTGCGGCGATCGGTGGACTCGGTGCGCTGCTCGCAAAGCAGATCGCCGCCGCCAGCGTGATCGCATACGACGACCTCGGCCCTGAGGCGCTCTACGCCCTCGACCTGGTGGCCTTCCCGGTGGTCGTGATCATTGACCGCGCCGGCCGCAACTTCCACGAGACCGCCCGCGCCCAGTGGCGCCGGCCCTGAGCTGCGCCCTGCGCTTTGCCCTGCGCCTTGCCTGAGCGTTGCCCTCTGCCTTGCCCTGCGCCTTGCCCTGCGCCTTGCCCTGCGTCGTGCCCTGTGCTTTGCCCTCCGCAACGGATTCGAAATCGCAACACATCAGGGCGTCAACAAATCCGCGCTCGCGAAGAGCGAAGTGCTCAGGAATTCACACAACTCACGCGGGATTCTTCCGGTATGTGTCTTGCGAAATCACTACGCATGTCTTCCCGCGTTGTGACCAGTTCCCCCACCCATCAGATCTCCAAGACGGAGAAGGGATGGCAGCTTAGGATTCAGAACGAACACTGCTCGGTCGTGCAGGTCTTCCGATCCGAATCCGATGCGCAGCTTGCCGTCGAACGGATGATGGAGTTCTTCGACGTGATGAGCTCCCAGTTGCCGCCCACCGATCGCGCGGCCTAAACCTTCCAGAACTGCAACCGTCTGAGCCACCGCGCCCGCGGCGAATCGCTGCCGACGAGCAGGTAGCGATGCCAGTCGTCCCGGTGTGTCGTTACTTGCACGGGGTGCAGCGCGAGAAGACCGGTCGTGCCAATCGACGATCGCAGATAGCGGATCTCGTCGGTGGCACTGCGCGCGTCGGAGTGCACGGGCATGTCCACGCCGGCGTCACGGGCGATCAGTATCGCCTTGGCCTGGATCGAGAGTTCCAGCTCGACACGCAACAGGCAGAGCATGTCGGCGACGACGTGCCCCGGAAAGCGTTGTCGCAGTTCCTGGAGATACGTGCCGAATTTTGTGTACGCGAGCGCCTCGGACGAGAACGTCTCGTGCAGCATCAGATCGAGGTCGAGCCCGGCGCCAACCCAGTCGCGCGTCGCCATCTCACTGCGCTGAAAGACCCAGAGCACGAGCAACGGCAGCACCACCAGCAGAAGGGCGGTCGTCGCGACCGGGGAGACCGGCACGATATTGAACGCGGTGTGGATGACGATCGCGGCGATCAACCCTGGCAGAAAGATCACTCCACCACGATCGCGATGACGATCGGCCGCCGTCTGCGACACCATCGCGAAGATCGCGGTCGTCGCTCCATGCAGCATCGCCGTACCGAGCCCGCGCACCAGCCACAGCACGAAGCCTGCACCAGACAGCACGCGTAGATATTCGAAGTTCTCGACCACTGCAAAGCCCGTCCCGACCGCAAATCCGAGCTGTGCGGCGTCAACCGGGAAACCGATGCGGCGCCTGAGAATCAAATACGCGATGAACGCGCATTTGGCCACTTCCTCAATCGCCGGTGCGACCACGCGATGAAACGCGCCTTCTGACAGCGTGCCAGTCATCGCAAGCTGTGCCAGGCCCGACAGAACAGCAGCCGCCACGCCCCATCCCAGGGCCGTAGCAATCGCGCTCGGGCGGGCCAGCTTGAAACTGTCCATCACGACCAGCACGCCGAGAAACACCAGCACCGGCACGAACGCGACGATGATGTTGGCGAGCAGCGCCATCAGCGGAGCACTTTGAGCGAGATCATGGCTTCACGACGCGGCGCGGCATCCTGTTCGAATGCCATCGCACCGCCGATCGACAGCGTGAGGTCGAGTGTTGACAACATGTTCAACCGGAAATCGAGCTGGCCACCGACGTCGCCGACCTTACGACGAATGCCGGCTGAATCCATGTTCGTGACCAGGCCGCCGGCGAAGATCGCGGGCCGCATCCACGTGAGATAGAACCCCGGCGTGCCGGCGCGGGCGAAGCGCACCGGCGGCAGATTCCACTCGACCACCGACTTGGCAAAATTTCGCCCGCCCACCTCGTTGAGCTCCATCCCGGGCAGCGCATAGTACTCGCGATAACGCTGTTCGCTGCGATGGTCCACGTAGTTGTTGCCGAAGCCGCCGAAATAGAAGTTGGCAAACGGCTCGGCTGGATCCTGAGGCGATGCGCCCGCCGCATTCCTGATCCAGATCGACGAGTGGCCCATCGGCAACGCGAACCCGAGATCGAACGTGCCGTGCACCTTCGTAATCAGCGACGATGCGACCACGTCGTTGCGCATCACCAGTGACCAGCGATGTCCCTTTTCATCGTCCACGTTGCCGAGCGACGAGCGGACGTTCGTGTACGAAAGATCGCTGACCAGGCTGTACAAACGCTCGACCAGCACCGACACGTTCTGATACTCCGGCAGTTGATCGAGGTGGCCGGCGATGCTGCCATCGACGTTCAGCGTGAGTCGGCGCGGCTCGTCGAACAGCAGGAGCTTGGTGTGGCCGACGCCGAGATCGTAGCCGCGGCGGCTGGTCTGTGTCGGTCCGAAGAGATCGTAGAAGTCGGCGCCGTTCCACGCCGCATGTGCATTCCAGTCGAATCGCCGGTAGTCCACGCGCACGTGTCCGCGCTCGCTGAGCGGTAGCGTCGAGGTCGGCGAGTAGGTGGCCGTGACGCCGATGCCGTTGAGCAGAACCGGATCGGAAAACCGCGCATGCATGCCGTACGCGAAGACGTCCTTGTAGCCCTGGACGACCGGATACACCGATTCGAGTCCAAGCTCTTTCAGCGGGCTGTACTTCTGCGTTCGCGTGATCATCGATTCGATGGGCACCGAACCTGGTGAGCCGGCCGCCCACTGCTTCAGGATTGGATGCTTCTCGACGACCTGCTGACCCAGAAAGGTGATCGGGTTGACGTCCTTGACTGGCGTGGCATCGATGATCGATGGAACGAATCCCTCGCCGGTGAAGCGGAACACCAGCAGCGAACCGTTGTCGAGCGGCACGGGGCGGAAGAATCCTGTTTCAGCGTTTGTGAGTGCCTCGACGTCGCCGGTCGCCAACTCGTAGCGGAATATGTTGGACACGCCCGTGTAGTACGAGCTGCCGAACAGATACTTCCCGTCGGGTGAGAACACGAAGTTCGATGGAATCGCGGTTCCGAAATCGAACTGCTTGAATGCCGTCGCGTCGCCGGTCATGAGCGACGCGGTCTTCATCACGCGGACACCCTGACGGCCGTCGATCTCGCCAACCGATACTGACACCAGCTCGCCATCAGGCGAGACGTCCAGGTCGTACGCGGTCTCCCCGTACGGCCACGAAAAGATGGCATTCCAGTTGGTGTATGGCGCCGGGATTCGCACCAACGTGCAGATGCCGTTGAGGGTCCGGATCCCCCACAACGATCGGTCCGATCGATTCAACGAGAGGTCACCGATACGGGCATCCTTGAGCAGCATTCGTGGCTGCCGAGTGGTCGTATCGATCGCCATGAGATCGCGATAGGTGGCGTTGTCGTTGGTGTAGAACAACGTGTTCGCCGGCGCGTCGTAAGCGAGGGACGTGACGGTGTAGATGCGCGGTTGCTTGATGTCCTGCAAATGCTCGACGTGCCCATCGTCGAGGCCGATGGCGGCGAGGTAGCCGACGGTGCCAGGGTAGTTCAGTCCCGCGTAGATCCGGCGGCGTTCGGGATCGACGTACGCGCGTGACAACGAACCGAGTGCCTCTCGTGAGACGTCGCGATACCGCGTTGTCGGATGCTCACGAATGGCGGCGATGTTCTTGCGCTGGAACGACTGCTCGAACGCGGTCCAATCCCGCCAGGCCTGCTCGAGCGGCATGTCGTAGACCTGCTGGAACGCTGACGCGTAGTACGCCTTCGAACCAGTCGTCCGCGAGGTCCAGCGAATCAGCGACTCCGGTCCGTGCCTGTACGCGAGATAGTTCATGAACCGCGCGCCGTACAGATACGAGTTCGCTTCAACCTGGAAGTCGGTCTTGGTGAGTTCCGCTGCGAGCCCGAGCGGATCGTAGAAGCGGCTGCCGTCGAGCACCATCGAGCGGAAGACCATCTCGTCGAATGGTCCTTGCGCGCGCCCCAGGCCGCCGGCCATCCAGGTGTCGAGAAACACCGCGATGCCTTCCATATACCAACGCGGCGCTGCACGCCTCGGCGCGGTCAGAAATAGATACGGCACCGATTCGGGATGTTCGGCGACAGGAGCGACCTTGCCGCGAAACAGCTGACGAAAGAACAGGTCGCGCGGCGCCGGTCGATCGTTCGTCATGACGTGAACCAGTTCATGGTTCATCAAGTACGACATGCGCTCGCTGGCCGTGAACGTCTCGAAGGCGAAGTTCATTGGCGCGATGCGCAGCGTGACGAAGTCGCGGGGAACCGCCTCGGCCGACGCGTTGCCCGCATCGGAGAAGTCGGTGAGCAGGACCGTGATCTTCTCGCGCGGGGTGAAGTCGAACAGCTTGCGATGGAACGCGAGAGCGTTCTCAAACGATCGCCCGACGTGCGGGACGATGAATGTTTGCGTTGGGTGCAGGAAGATCACGCTGACGTCCTTGGTCTCAGTGGCGGTGAACTGCGCGTCAGCAGGTGCGACTGAGAAGAGCAGGACGAAAGCGATCAGGAGCGCGACCGTGAAGTCGCGCTCCCGAGTCACAGGGCGCTTGGGGGAACTGGGGGTAATAGGGGAAGCCTGGGGGTTCCGAGTATCCGCTTATTTCGCCACGACGCCCACGGCGTCTCTTCGCACACCACCGGCGGCGCTGCCAGCTGCGGTCGCTGCATCAAGCGCCGCATCCGGCGCGCTGAGGACTGCCCGGAGCACGACGTCGGAAGAGACCAACATCGCCACGTCCGCCTTCGAGAGCACCGCATCCAGCGCCTTGCTGTTCATGGCCGCGATGACGTCCTGCGAC
Organism: Acidobacteriota bacterium; assembly: GCA_046765795.1. Classification (GTDB taxonomy): domain Bacteria; phylum Acidobacteriota; class Vicinamibacteria; order Vicinamibacterales; family UBA2999; genus Gp6-AA40. Next base: position 13,038 of record JBKPRH010000043.1, read on the forward strand.
ACGAGTGCCGCGCGGAGCGCAGGGCTCGACTCGAACGCCACCTTGAGCGCAGCGTTGGACTCGAGGGCTCTGTTAAGGACGTCGCTCTTGGCCAGCGCCGCCGCATCCGCCACTCTCAGGTTTCCGATGACGTAGCGAACATCAGACGAGGCCAGGGCGGCGCGAACCGCTGGATCCTGAAGCGCCTTCTGGAAGTCCTTGTTGTTCAGTGCCTGCCGCGCTGCCTTGTCGGCCGTCAGCTGACGGAACACGTCGCTTTGCAGGAACGCCTGCAGCTGCGCGTCCTGCGTCTTGACGTCAGCGCTCGAGATCTGCGGCGACTGGTAGCGCTGCGCCGCGCCAATCGTTGCTTCAGTGCCCTTCTCGACCGGGGGGTACCCGACAAGTCGCATTGCAATCAGCGCCAACGCGGCTGTGGCCGCGACAATCCAGAGCACTTTCTTCGCCATGTTCCCGCCTCTCTTCGTGGGGACGAACGATGAGTGAGTTGCACGCGCCGCGCTGCGGCTCGCAATCGTGGACATGACGTCGTTGACCAGTGTCGAGGGCGGATCGACCGGGGGAAGGTCGTTCAATGTCCTCGTCACGTCGTCATCGCGCCACGGATCGTTGATGTTTGTCATCGTGCTACGCGCCAATCCATCAACAGCTCGCCGAGCTGCTGCCGCGCCGTATAGAGGCGCGACTTCACTTTCGTTGCCGGAATCCCCAGGGCCACCGCGATGTCGTCATACGACAAGTCGGTGTAATGACGCAGCACCACGACTTCCCGGTATTCCGTCGAGAGCGACATCAGCGCCGTCTGAATGGCCTTCTGACGCTCTCTGACTTCCACTGGATCGGCCGCGCGAACCGACGGCATATCCAGGGACACCTCCTGTGAGGGCCGACGTGCCCGCAGGACGTTCAAGCACTCGTTCTTCAGAATCCGGAACAACCAACTAAAGAAGCGTTGATTGGGATCAAACGTGTTCAAGTGCTCGTACGCCTTCACGAACGCGTTTTGAGTCGCATCGCGCGCATCCTCGTAGTTGCCGAGCATTCGGAGCGCAACGGTGAACAGCCCCCGCTGATAGCGGGTCACGATGGCTTCGTACGCGTCCTGATGCCCGCCGAGGCACCGCGCGATGAGTGCCGCGTCCTCGGTGTCGTCCATCAAATACACCCCAGTGAGCTGAAAGTTGGTAAGCTTATCCCACCCTGCCGTTGGTTCACCCCTCTGTGAGCGGAAACGACGGAACCGTCTGGTATCTCCGCATCCAGGAAGACGTGCTCAGCGAAGCCCTGCTCCTTCGACTCGAAGGACGCGTGTTCAACGCGACGGCGCGCGACCTGGCCCACGCGCTTGACCAGTTTTGCACCGGAAACCTGCGGGCTCTCGTGCTGGACCTGTCGGCGGTTGACTACATCAACGGCCAGGGTCTGAGCCTCGTACAGTCAACGGCGGAACGCTTGCGGATGGAACACCGCGAACTGGTCGTCTTCGGCCTGTGTCCGGTGGTGGAGACGGCGTTCGATCTGTCGGGGGCGCTCGCCCAAGTCACGGTCGAACGGTCCCGCGACGCTGCTCTGACGCGCGTCGGCGTCGGCGGAGGTGACGGAGGAAACGGTTAAACATGCCTCAGTCAGAAATTCAACCCAGATCGACAACCCAGTCCTCGAGACCGGCTTTCGCCGCAGGATAGCGCTTCAAGACGTCCGGGTCGTGCCCTGGGATGATGTGGTCGGGTGAATCGGCCAGCTTCTTCAGCGTCGCATAGCCCTCGAGCGTTTCGGCCACGCTGTATGTGATCGGGAACACACGTCCCTCGTTCACATGTGCATACAGATGCGTCGCGTCAGCGGCCAACACGACGTGGCCACGCCGGGTTTTGACGCGTACGCATTGCAGACCCTTCGAATGACCGCCGATGTGATGCACGGTCAGGCCCGGCACCAGTTGCTCATCACCATCGTGAAATGCGACCCGGTCATCGAACACCTTCCGAACCATGGCCACCACATCGTCT
>JBKPRH010000044.1:0-12799 GCA_046765795.1 Acidobacteriota bacterium
CGGTAGAGCTCCTCGAACGTCGCCATTGGGGATACGGGTGAAGGCCTCCTGTCGGAAGACTTCTACCTTGCGAACGGCGTGCCTGAGTCGAACTGGCGGGACGGGAGGCGTCAGTCGCTGGACTGACGCCCTCAGTCGTCAGACTGACGCGTCGTCCGACGTCCACTCACCGTCGGTCCATGACGGCTCTTCTGCGGCCGGCGCTGCGGCGGCTGGTGCCGCGGCGGCGATGCGCCGGGTCTTTTTCTTGGCTTTCTTTGCGCGCGGTGCGGCGATCGGCTTGGCCTTCGATCGCTTGGCGGCGGCTGCCGGCTTGGCCTCGGCGGGCTGCTCCTCGCCTTGGGGCTTCGCCTTTTTCGCCTGCTTCGCCTTCTTCTGTTTGCGCTGAGCGTCGCGTTCGACTTTCGTGGCTTTCTTGAGCGCTTTCTTGGCGAGCTTCAGCGCCGACTTCGCATCGCGCGCTTCCTTCTTCGCTGCCTTGACGCGTTTCTTCGCGTCTTTGACAGCGGTGGCCGCTTCCTGCAGTTTCATAAGCCCTTCTTCGGTGATGGCGCTCGGTTGGCGCTGGGGCTCGTAATCATAGTCCAGGCGGGCCCCCCGCGGTCAGACCGTGCTGTCGAGCGTGTTGGGGCCGTCTGCCGGGTGTAACGCCTCACGAATGTCGGCCAGGGCTCGGACAATGAGCCGAAGTTCGTCTACCCCCGGCGCGGCTTCGACGGCGGTCGTGAGCGGGATGCGACTCTGCGCGACGTCGTTGATGTGAGAGATCGCCGACTCGATGTGCCGGCGCGCCAGCGTGAGCCGGCGTGCGGGAGCGTCCGGGCTCGACGTGGTGTCGCTGCCCGACACACCGTCACTCGAGACGATTCTGAGCGTGTTGGATGCCTCGGTCATCACTGCCGGCGCCTGTCCTCTGTGGTTCGTCGCTGCTGCCGTCGGTCATACCCGCTGCGACGCTCGTTGAGCTGCAGCACCGTATAGCCGTTCGTCAGCAATTGCTGCTCGTATTGCACCTGGTACTGGACCAGCGACATCGCATCAGGAAATGCCTGAGCACGTCGCACGGTCCCCGGTCCGAATACCGTCAACTCCAGACCACGGCCGTCGGCAATTCGTGTTTCCCACCGAACCGTATCCGGCTCGGAGCTGAACATCCGCACGACCGCCCGGTCCACACTGGCCATCGATGTCATGTCTCCGGGTGACTAAATCCTCGTCGGCTGCAGTCTTCCTCCGCGTCTTCTGGCAAGAGCCGCCGGAAAACCGCTACCCGAGGCTGAGGTATAGCAATCGTCGCGCCGAACCGGGTCCTGTTTCTTGACCTGCTGCACACGCGGCGATAGCCTACATCCCGCCATGGCACCCAGAGAACGCGCGTACCACTCAGGATTTGGCAATGATTTCTCGTCGGAAGCGCTGACCGGCGCGCTTCCGCCCGACCAGAACACGCCGCAGAAACCGCCGTACGGCCTCTACGTTGAAGAGCTGAATGGGACGGCATTTACCGCACCCCGTGGAATCAGCCGCTCAACGTGGACGTATCGCATCCGGCCGTCGGCTGTGCACAAGCCATTCAGACAGATCAGCAATCGGCTTGTTCGCAGTGGGCCCTTCAATGAGGTACCGCCGACGCCGAATCAGATGCGCTGGCGTCCGCTGCCGATTCCCACCGAGCCGACCGACTTCGTCGACGGCATCGTCACGCTTGGCGGCAACGGCGATCCCGCACTCCAGTCTGGCGCTGCGATTCATGTGTACGCCGCCAACCAGTCGATGACGAACCGGTTTTTCTACAACGCCGATGGTGAGCTGCTGATCGTCCCGCAGTCCGGCACGCTCGCGATGCACACCGAGCTCGGTGTGCTCGACGTCCCGCCCGGTCACGTCATCCTCGTGCCGCGCGGTATCAAGTTCCGTGTCGAATTACCGGATGGATCAGCGCGCGGCTACATCTGCGAGAACTACGGACAGCACATGCGGCTGCCCGATCTCGGACCGATCGGCACGTTCGGTCTCGCCAACGCGCGCGACTTCCTCGCGCCGGTCGCTGCCTTCGAGGATCGCGACGGCGACTTCCGCGTCGTCGCGAAGTATGGCGGCAATCTCTGGGAAGCCGAGTTCGATCACTCACCGCTCGACATCGTCGCGTGGCGAGGGAACTACGTGCCGTTCAAGTACGACTTGTATCGCTTCCAGTGCATCAACACGGTGACATTCGATCATCCGGATCCGTCGATCTACTGCGTACTCGCGTCGCCGACCGCCGTACCGGGAACATCGAACGTCGAGCTCGGATGTTTTCCTCCGCGCTGGACAGTGGCGGAGCACACGTTCCGTCCACCACCGTTCCACCGGAATGTGGCGAGCGAGTTCCTTGGGTTGATTTCCGGTGAATACATCGGCAAGTCCGATGCGTTCGTGCCGGGCAGTGCGAGTCTGCACAACTGCATGTCGGGCCACGGCCCCGACGCGGCGGCGTATCAACGCGGCCGCGACGCAGACCTCAAGCCGCAGTATCTCGACAACACGCTTGTCTTTCTGTTCGAGACGCAGCTGCCGGTGCGGCCGACGAAGTTCGCCGTTGAATCCGATCTCCTGGAACGCGACTACTACACGCATTGGCAGGGACTGAAGAAGCAGTTCTCACCGACGGAGGTCGGATGAGGCGCGGCGTAGTGTGCGGCTTCAGCCGGACCGTGGGGCGTGCGTCAGTGGTGCTGGTGCTCGGCATCGCAGGGCACGTCCTTTCGGACGTGCCGACGATGGTGAGCGCGCAGGGCAAATGCGATCGCGCGTGCCTCGAGGGCATCGCCGAGCAGTATCTCGACGCACTGGTCGGCAAGGATCCGAAGAAGCTCCAGGTTGCGAGCAATCTCAAATACACCGAGAACGGGCAGCGTCTGCTGCTCGGTGATGGCTTCTGGAACTCCGTCACCGGGCGAGGCACCTACAAACTCCACATCGCCGATCAAACCGCCGGACAAATCGTCACCTTCTCGACGATGCGCGAAGCGGGCGCTCCGATGATCATCGCGGTGCGGCTGAAAATCGATGGGAGTCGGCGTCTCACCGAGATCGAGACACTCGTCGCGCACAGCGAGGGTGGCGCAAAGAATCTCGAGACGATCGGACAGCCACGCGCCGCGTTCCTGCGTCCGACGCCGCCAGCCGACCGCGCGTCGCGCGCTGACCTGGTGCGCGTCGCCAACATGTATTTCAGCGGCATGCAGTTGAACGACGGGAAGGGGAACTATCCCTTCGCCGACGACTGCGATCGCCTCGAAAACGGCGGCAAGACGACGAACGCTCCCTCTGGCCGGGGCGGCGTCACCGTGAAACCAGACCCGAAGACGTCGAGCAACTACTCGGCGATGTGGACATGCCGCGAGCAGTTCGAGTCGGGGCTCTTGCACTTCGTCATGCGCATCCGCGATCGCCGCTACCTCGCCGTGGACGAGGAACGCGGTCTGGTCGTCGCATTCGCATTCTTCGATCACGACGCCGGCGCGTCACGGCACTTCAAGACGCCCGACGGCCGCGATGTGACCGCCGGCCCCACGGTGCCGTGGACGTGGCACATCGCCGAGTTGTTCAAAGTGGAGAAAGGACAGTTGCACGAGATCGAGGCAATTCTCGAGCGCGCACCCTACGGGATGACGTCAGGGTGGAGCAGTTGGGAAGACGGAATGTCAGACAAAATTCAGTTCGTTCGTTAACGTTCGGATCGTTCGAGTCGTTCGGATCGTTCGGATCGTTCTCAGGGGAGGCAAGAATGAGACGCACGCTTGTGCTCGGAATCATCGTACTCGGCGGCGTGATCACCACGTCCCTGCTCGCTGCGCAGGGCGGTGCGCCGGCTGGACAGGGGCGGGAAGGCCGCGCGGGCGGCGGCGGTGGGGGCGGTGGACGCGGTCCTGGTTTTCCCCCGGTCCAGGCCATCGAAAAAGTCAAAGACAACCTGTATCTGATTCAGGGGCAGGGCGGAAACACGGCGGTCTACGTCGCGCAGACCGGCGTGGTCGTCGTCGATACCAAGCTGGCCAACAATGGTCAGGCGATCCTCGATCAGATCAAGACCGTCACCGACAAACCGATCACTCACATCATCAACACGCACACGCACGGCGATCACACGGGGAGCAATCAGTTCTTCCCGGCGTCGGTCGAGGTGATCGTGCAGGAGAACACCAAGGGCTACATGGAGAAGATGCCGGTGTTCCAGGAAGCGGCAAACAAGAACGGCCTTCCTGATCGGACGTTCAAAGACAAGATGACCGTCCTCAAGGGCAAGGACGAGATCGATCTCTACTACTTCGGCGCTGCGCACACGGGCGGCGATGCATGGGTCGTGTTCAAGAACCTTCGCGTCATGCACGCGGGCGACGCGTTCGCGAACAAAGGCTTCCCGCTCATCGATCGGAATAACGGTGGCAGCGGCGTGGCCTACCCCGACACCATTCAGAAGGCGGTCAAGGGCGTCAAGAACGTGGACACCATCATCAACGGCCACTCACCCACGACGATGAAGTGGCAGGACCTCGTCGAGTGGGGCGAGTTCAATCGCTTCTTCCTCACCTACACGCAGCAGTCGCTGAAAGCGGGCAAGTCGGCCGAGGAAGCGATGAAGGAGTTCAAGGTACCCGACGGCAAGTTCCAGGGTTACACCGTGACACCCGGAGGCGGGCGCGGCGGTCCGGCGGGCAACGTCGGCATCATCTATGAGGAACTGAAGGGAACGAAGTAGGGCTGCCTTCAGGCGACCCTGTTCTGCATTCCAATCTCCGGGAGGATCCTGCCGTGAAGCAGCCCGCGCTCGGACTTGTCGCCAGTGCGATCGTGATCGCGGTCGCACTGGCCTACATCTCGCTTTTCTCCGTCGGTACATTCCTCGGCTGGGTATCGCTGTTCATGCTCGGCCTGATTCCCATGCAGGTGGTGGCCGTCGTGCTCTGGGGCGGCAATCCAGGCTTCGTGAGCGGCATGAGCCAGCCATTGAAAGGGCTGGCGCTGGTGCTGCTCACGGTCGTCGTTTCGGTCATCGCGACAGCAGCCGTGTTCGTGGTCGTCGGGGAGGGCGTCAGTCCTCCCGGTCCGATCCCGTCGCACTTCGCTGTCGTCGTCGTGCCGACGACGTTCTGGCTGGCCATCATGATGGGCGGTTGGCCGATCACAAACCGGATCAAGAACCCGATCAGCGCAGGCCTGCTGGTTGTCGTCGTGGCCTACGTGCTGACGTTTCTCGAATTCCGGCTGTTGTTCAACTACGACTTCATGAAGGGCGCGCCGGTCTATCTGGCGTCAGCGCCACACGGCATGTTCAACGCGATCCTGGCGCTGGTCTTTCACGTGACAGCGCTCGCGGTGATGTTTCTCGTGCTGTGCTTCGACCTGTGGCCGCTGACCTCGTCTCCGGGCCTCATGAAGCAACCGACGCTCGGTCTGGTGTGGAGTCTCATCACGCTCGGAGGCGCAGCGCTGGCGATGTGGATCGGCATCGGGCTCTTCGGTATGGATCCGATGGCGTTTCTCACCGGGGTCACCGCGCCGTTCATCTTCGGCACGATCATCATGCTGAACATGCTGCAGAACTCACTGTTCGCGACGATGACGCAGCCGGTGAAAGGGCTGGCCAACGCGATAGGTGCTGCGGTCGTGGGTGTCGTGCTTGCACATCTTTACGTGGCGCTCGCACCCGTCGTCAGTGGCACGCTTGCATCGGGTCCGCCTGGATACGATCTCGAGGTGTGGCTGGCGAACGCGCTCCTCAGCGTGACGTTCCCATTTCTCATCTATTACGCAGTCTTCTTCGGCTACTGGCCGCTGACAAAGCCCGCGGCGTCACCAGTTGTGGCGAAGACCTGAAGTCAGCTTGCGAGATGAGTGGCGTCCGACTTGTGGACTGAAGTCAGCCCAGCATGGGAATGCAAATCTGATAACGCGACGAATGTCACAGTAATTCGATCGCTTCGATGCTCGCTGTCTATGGCCCACGGATTGTTATCCGTGTAGACGGGCCGTGTGCCATAGCAGTGAGGAACATCCGATGCGAAGCGTGCGAATACTGACTCTTCTGGCTCTCGCCGCCATAATCCCGATGAACGCGGGCGCCGATCCGATCGCCGCCGGAGAAATCGTCAAATTCTCCGACCGGCCCGGCAACACCGGCGGCGGTGAGTTCAACCTCGTTGACACCTCGAATCTCAGCGAGTGGATCATCACGTTCTGTCTGCAGAAGACGGAATACATGAACTTCACCAATGACTTCATCGTTGGCAGCATCAACGATTACACCCTGACCGATCCCGACGACAAAGGCGGCGTCGGCGGGATGGACCCGATCTCGTCTCAGACGGCGTGGCTCTACACGCAGTTCTACAACGGGACGCTGGCCAACTACGTGTACGGCTTCGACGGCAATGCCGTCTTCGCCAATCGCGAAGCGTCGGCCAACGCCCTCCAGCACGCGTTCTGGGGTTTCGAGAACGAGGAAACGCTGGACACCAACAACTTCTACGTGCAGCTCGCATTGAACAACACGCCGGCTGATTTCGAGATCGGCAGGGTCGGCGTGCTGAACATGTATCTGTACGATAAGACCAAGCCGGGCGGCCTCGGGGCCGAAGCCCAGGATCAGCTCACGATGCGGGTGCCGGAGCCGGCGACGCTGGCGCTGATGGGCGTCGGCATGCTCGGCATGACCGTCGTTCGCCGACGTTTGAAGAAGTAATGGAACCAGTCATCCGGATGTTCACTAGCGGGGCCGGCACGGTCCGCTGGGTCACCACGATAGCGGGCACCGAGGGTCTTGCATTCTCGGTGTCCGGCCCAGACAACTGGCGCAACTGCTCGCTCTTTACCGACCCGATGGCGCTGGTGCGGTTTCAGGCGGAGTACGAGCGATTCCTGCGTGCCAGCGGCTACACGGTTTCCCCGGTTGAGGATCGCCGCTCGCGAGGCGAACGGCGAGCGCATGGTCGCGGCGACGATCGCCGGCGCTCGTCCTGACTCAATTTCCAACTCCCGATGGGCGTTGGGAGTTATTTAGCCTGAATGTGGATTCCGCATTCGAGCTTCTGGCCGTGCCAGCGCCCTGAACGCGGGTTATCTGGATCGGGCGGAAGTTCGGTGCAGGGCTCGCACCCGATGCTCGTGTAGCCGAGTTCGTAGAGCGACAGCAGCGGAATCTGATGCTGCTTCGCGTACGCCCACACATCCTTCGCGGTCCAGCCGGCGATCGGCGCGACGCGTGTGATCGATTTTCCGCTCGGCAGCTTGAACAGCTCTTCTTCCTTGAGGTTCGCCCGCGACGGTGACTGATCGCGGCGCAGCGCCGTGAACCACGTGTCGTAGCCCTCGAGTGCGGAGAACAGCGGTTCCACCTTATGGCGTTTGCAGCAGGCTTCGGTGCTCTCCGCCTGCCAGAGTCCGACACTCGGCGCACCCGCACGCAGGTTGATCAGGTTCAGGCCCCATCGTCCGGTGAGCTCGTCGCGATAGGCGAGTGTCTGCGGGAAGTGGTGGAACGTGTCGAGGAACAGGACCGGAATGTCCGGACGCACCTCGCAGAGCATGTGCGTCAGCACGACACACTCGGCCTGGAAGCTCGAGGTGATGCACGGTATCTCGGCCTGCCCGAGCGTTCGTGCGATGAGTTCTCGTGGATCAGTGCTTGTCATGTGATCCCGTCAACATTTCCTGCAGCGCTTCGCGCACGAGGTCAGCGGCTTCCTGGTCGGAGGAGGCCCGGCGCGCGATGTGGGCGAGACGGTCGGCAAAACTGAGCGGCGCGGCATGATGCGCGTCCGCATCACGCTGCGGATCGGTGATCATGCCTGCACCGCAGGTGAACTGTGTCGCTGGGTCGATAAGGATGAAGCTGCCGGTCGCGCGATTGTCGCCGTAGCGATCGAACACCAGCGGTCGAGCCGTCGATATTTGCACCCGGCCGATTTGATTCAGCACGAGCGCGTGATTCACTTCAGCGGTGACCGTGCGGGTGCTGTGCTTCAGCAAGTAGACGCGGCCCGGGTCGAGCGGCCGCTCGTCCATCCACACCACTTCGGCCTCGAACTTCTGTCCAACGAAGGCGGGATCCTTTGTCAGCACGTCGCCGCGGCTGATGTCAATCTCATCGTCAAGCGTCAGCGTCACCGACATCGGCGCGAACCCGAGCTCGAGGTCGCCGTCGAAGGTCACGATGCGTTTGACGCGGGCGCTGCGGCCCGAGGGCCAGGCGGTGACGCGGTCGCCGGGTTTGATAGTGCCCGACACGATCTGTCCCGCATATCCGCGAAACACATCGTCGGGCCGGACGACCATCTGGATCGGGAATCGGAACGGACCCGCCGGCAGATTGCGATGGACGTGCACGGTCTCGAGATACTCGAGTAGAGGCAGTCCGTCGAAGTACGGCGTCCGATCACTGCGCGTGATGACGTTGTCGCCGAGCAGCGCGCTCATCGGGATCGCGTGCACCGCGGCGCCGCTGAGAAACTCGCTGAAGTCGTCGTAGATCTTCTCGAAGACCTCGCGGTCGTAGTCCACCAGATCCATCTTGTTGATGGCCAGGACGAAATCCTTGATGCCGAGCAGCCGCGCGATGCGCGCATGGCGCTTCGACTGCGTACGGACGCCATTGCGCGCGTCGATCAGCAGGATCGCGACGTCGGCCGTCGATGCGCCGGTCGCCATGTTGCGCGTGTACTGCTCGTGACCAGGCGTATCGGCGAGGATGAACTTGCGACGCGCGGTGGCGAAGTAGCGATACGCGACGTCGATCGTGATCCCCTGTTCGCGTTCGGCGCGCAGGCCGTCGGTGAACAGCGAGAAGTCGATGGGGCCGGCGTTGCGATTCTTCGAGGCCTTCTCGACCGACGACACCTGATCCTCGTACACCGACTGCGAGTCGTAGAGCAGTCGGCCGATCAGTGTGCTCTTGCCATCGTCAACACTGCCTGCCGTGCAGATGCGAAGGAGCCCTGATTCCATCAGAAATAGCCTTCGCGCTTCTTCAGCTCCATCGAGCCGTCCTGATCGTGGTCGATGATGCGCAGCTGGCGCTCGGACTGCCTTGTGGCGATCAGCTCGTCGATGATCTTCGGGATCGTGTCCGCATCGGATCGAATCGCACCGGTGCAGGGTGAGCATCCCAATGACCGCATGCGGCAGCGCACGACCTGCGGCTTCTCACCGGGCATCGTCACCACAAACGGTTGCTCCTGGACGATGAGCGAGTTGCCGCGGACGATGACCTCGCGATCCTTGGCGAAGTACATCGGGACGATCGGAATGTTCTCGACGTGGATGTAATGCCAGACGTCGATCTCGGTCCAGTTCGAGAGCGGGAAGACGCGAATGCTTTCGCCAGGACGAAGCTTGGCATTGAGCAAGGTCCACAACTCGGGCCGCTGTCGCTTCGGATCCCACTGGCCGTTCGGGTCGCGGACGGAGAAGATGCGCTCCTTCGCGCGCGAGCGCTCCTCGTCTCGACGCGCGCCACCAATCGCGGCGTCGAAGTCACCTGCCTGCAGTCCATCGAGCAGCGCCTTGGTCTTGAGGAGACCGCAGCAGCGCTGCGTGCCGACCTTGAACGGTTGCGTCCCGTCGGCGATGGCTTCCTGATTCGTGTGGACGATCAGCCGCGCGCCGACGGCCTTGGCCATCTCGTCGCGGAACTGAATCATCTCGCGGAACTTGTAGGTGGTATCGACGTGCAGCAGGGGAAACGGAATCGGACCGGGATAGAAGGCCTTTTGTGCGAGCCGCAGCAGTACCGATGAATCTTTGCCGATGGAGTAGAGCATCACCGGCCGCTCGAATTCGGCGACCACTTCGCGGAGGATGTGGATGCTCTCGGCCTCCAGCGCGCGAAGGTGATCGAGTTTCAGCGTGGCGGGCGAGTCAGGCGTTACGGCCACAGTGGACATCAGTGTCTATGACGCGGGTTTCGTAGAGGCGGGTCTTCCGACCCGCCTGCCCCAAACACAAAAAAGGCCCGGGGTTCATCCCCGGGCCTCGATCTTTTCTGCGTGTCGTTGGGTTATTTCTGGTTCTTACCCAAACAGCCAGACCGTTGCCGCGGGGACCTTAGTGGTCCTGGTACAACAACACACGCAGGGACAACAGGTTCGGGCTAACACAGACCTACGATCTTACTCGGGACGGCCCATTGACGCAAAAACCTGATAGAACATAGCCCCATGAAGCACCTCCTCGCTGTTCTGCTGGCAACCGTGGCCATCGGTGCGGGGACCGAAGTCCTCGCGCATCACTCCTTTGCGGCGGAATTCGACGCCAGCAAGGCGATTCGCGTGACCGGCACACTGACCAAGGTCGACTGGACCAACCCCCACATCTACTTCTATCTCGACGTGAAGGACGACACCGGCACGTTGGTGAAATGGACCTGCGAATCGGCATCGCCCGGGGCGCTGTCGCGACGCGGGTTCAAGCGTGGCGACCTCAAGCTCGGCGACACGATTACCGTCGACGGCTATCGTGCGAAGAACGGCGCCAACATGATGGACGCCCGGCGGGTGACACTTGCCGACGGCCGCATCGTGTCCGGTGGATCGGCCGGTGATGGAGGTCCGCAATGACCGCGCGTTTCTCGCGATCGATCCTGGTCCTCCTGGTCGCAGGTCTCGCCGTGTGCGCGGTCTCTGCGCAAGAACGTCCCCTCCAGGAGCCCGACCGGAAATCGACGAAACCGGCGCCGCGTACGGCGAGCGGCAAACCCGATCTGAGCGGCTACTGGAAGGGCACTCGTGAAACGAAACCAGGCGGCAACATCGGCAAGGATCTTCCGGGTTGGAAGCTTCCGCTGACACCGGCCGGTGAAGCTGCGCTCAAACACAACCTGACCGCGACGATCGATCCCGAAAGCCTCTGCATCCTCGGCGGCATTCCGCGGCACAACGCCAGCGGCCTGCCGTTCGAAGTTCTTCAAGGGGCGAACAAGGTCGCGTTCCTGTACTGGTACAGCTACTTCCGCCTGATCCCGATCGATCCGAAACGCAAGCACTCGGATGATCCTGATCCGTCCTTCTTTGGCGAGGAGCTCGGGCGATGGGAAGGCGACACGCTGGTCATCGACTCGATCGGATTCAAGGACGAAAAGGTCTGGATCGACGAGAACGCCAACCCGCACAGTGACGCGCTACACGTCGTCGAGCGGTGGACCAGGCCTGACTACGACCACATTCACGTCGAGACCCTGATCGAGGATCCGAATTTCTACACGCGGCCGTTCACGTACTCGCGAACGTGGGTGCTCGGCGCACCCGACGAAGAGCTGCAGGAATACGCGTGCAGCGAAAACAACGTCGATGCCGCGCATCTCGGCTTCGGGCCCGGACCGATCAGACCTGATGGCACGCGCGGCTACATCGATCCCGCGCCGCTGCCTCCGCCGATCCCGCGTGCGCCGAATCCGTCAAAATAACGAGGTGTCGTCCGAATCGACCGCTTCCTGGAAAGACCGTTACGCCGCACTCAAGTCGCGTCTCGCGACAACGAGGGACGCTCTCGAACGCACTCGTGAGGAATTGCGTGCGTCCGTTGAACGAGAGCAGGCCGTTCGTGCCGAGCTTGTGAATACGGGCGGAAGGTTACGCCGGCACGAACGACAGGTACTCCGGCCCGAGGTGCTCTCCGATCTCATGCCGGTTCGCGCGCGCCAGCGACGCGAAACCGGTCCGGACGAGCTCGCCCGTCGCCGTGATGCTGCGCATGCGTTAGTGTCCGACGCCTACGCTTCCGCACGAGCCGCTGACGCGCCTGCCGGTGCCGATCGCGTCGAGATCGGTGGGCTCACGTGGTGGATACCGTCGGATGACCGCACGGAAGGGCGCCTCGCCACTCGAATCATGAGCGGTCATTTGCCGCTCCAGGACATCATCCGTACGCGTGAGGCGATTTCGAACGGCACGATGCTCGACATCGGAGCGAACGTCGGCCTCACCAGTGTCACGCGCGCCATTCTCGGTGACGCTGCGGTGGTCTACGCCGCGGAACCAGCGCCCGACAATTTCGCCTGCCTGGTTCGCACCGTGATCGACAACGGGCTGCAAGGGACGGTGCTGCCGGATCGCGTGGCGATCAGCGATCGCGACGGCACCGCGACGCTCTGGATGTCGGGATCGATCGGCGGCCACACGCTGCGCGACGTGGGCGGGGGAATCGAAGTGCCGACGATGCGTCTGGACTCCTGGATCAGGAAACTGGGTATCGACGTGAGCGCGGTGTGTTACGTGAAGGTGGACACGCAGGGCTTCGAATCGCATGTGCTGGACGGTGCGCCCGACGTACTGACCCGCCGCGGCATCGTCTGGGAGCTCGAGTTCGCACCCACGATTCTGTCGAAGGCTGGTCGCGAGCCCGCGGCGGTCATCGCACAGATGCAGGCGGCGTTCACGCACTTCATCGATTTGAACGGCAGTGCGAGCGGTCCTCGCCGGCGTCCGGTCGCCGAGCTGCCCGAGGCTGTTGCCTATCTCGACCGCGGGTTCACCAACCTGATGCTCTACGGCGTGTGACGACGAAAATGTGTGAACTTGACTTTCCGGCCGATACAACCGTACAAGTAATGAGCTTCATGTCGCGGTTTTCTCTCTGCTCCTGTTGTCTCTGTTGCGCGTGCGCATGTCGGTGCACGTGTATGCAGCCGACGACGAGCAGGTGAGATAGCCGGGCATCAGATCCTTCCAGTAAGTTCGACCGCTTCTCTCCTCACAGTCGATCGGCTGACCCCTTCACAAGGCATTGGCACGTCCAGAAGGTCGTGCCCTACGGGTCTCGG
>JBKPRH010000045.1:0-7054 GCA_046765795.1 Acidobacteriota bacterium
TCGGCGCCCGGTTCCAGGCGGCGCAGACCATCGACGGGACCGGCCAGATCCTGCTGCCGGGCCTGATCAACACCCACACCCACGCGGCCATGGTGCTGTTCCGCGGGCTGGCCGATGACCTCGCACTCAGCGAGTGGCTGAACAAGTACATCTTCCCGGCCGAAGCAAAGACGGTCTCGCCGGGGTTCGTGCGCGCGGGTACGCGACTCGCGGCGCTCGAGATGATTCAGTCAGGGACGACCACGTTCGCCGACATGTATTACTTCGAGGAGGAAGTAGCCGCGGCGACGAAAGCGGCTGGCCTTCGTGGTGTGCTCGGACAGACCGTCATTCAGTTTCCCGTCGCCGATGCCAAGACTCCGGCTGATGCGCTGGTGCGCGCCGAGGCATTCATCAAAACCTTCAAGGACGATGCACTCATCACGCCGGCTGTCGCCCCGCACGCGATGTACACACTCGATGGTCCAACCCTCAAGGCCGCGCGTGAACTCTCCAAGCGGTATAACGTGCCGACGTTGATCCATCTTGCCGAAACGAAGGAAGAGACGCAGGTCGCGCAGGAGCGCTACAAAGCGTCGCCGGTCGCCTATCTCGACAGCCTCGGGTTCCTCGGCCCTGGCGTCCTCGGGGCGCACGGAGTCTGGGTCTCTGATGCCGACATCGCGGTGCTCAAAGCCCGTGGCGTCGGCGTTTCGCACAATCCGGAAAGCAACATGAAGCTGGCCAGTGGTACCGCGCCGGTGCCTGCCTATCTACGTGCCGATGTGGCAATCGGGCTCGGGACCGATGGTGCCGCCAGCAACAACGACCTCGACATGTTCGAGGCGATGCGGTTTGCCGCGCTGCTTCACAAGCACGCGAGTATGGATCCGCGGGCACTGAGCGCCCACTCAGCGATGGAAATAGCTACTATTCGTGGCGCTCGCGCGTTGGGCATGGAGAAGCGCATCGGATCGCTCGAGCCACGCAAGCGCGCCGATGTGATCACGGTGTCCGTGAATGGGGCGCGACAGACCCCGATGTATGACGCTGTCTCTCATCTCGTCTACGTCATCCGCGGCGACGACGTCCAGAACACGATCGTCAATGGCCAGGTGCTGATGCGCGACCGCAAGGTGCTGACGCTCGACGAGAAGGCAGTCATCGCCGAGGGCCGCAGCTGGATCCCGAAAGTACGAGCCGCAGTGAAATAGGGCCAGTCCTTCTGGACCGGGCAGTAGAGAGGTCACATGTTGGTGCGCATTGTCATCGTCGTGATGCTGGGCGTTGGTGTCCTCACGCCGACGCCGGCGGTGTCGCAGGACAACAAGACCGAAGAGTTGATGGCGAAGTCGGCCGCGTACGTGGCGCAATTCGTCGATCAATTCTCGAACGTTGTCGCGGAAGAAACGCTCGTGCAGGAGACGACGGTTCCCCGCCGCAAGCGCACGATGCGGTCTGACTTTCTGCTGGTGCGGTATCCAGGCGATACACAGTGGCAGGCCTTCCGCGATGTTGCGGAAGTGGACGGCAAACCCGTCCGCGACAAAGAAGAGCGCCTCACCAAGCTGTTCCTCGAGCCTCCGGCGAGTGCATTCCGCCGAGCCCGGGAATTGCAGGAAGCGGGTGCCCGATACAACCTGCTCGACATCGGTTCACTCAACAATCCGCTGATGGTCGTCGCGTTTCTGCAGAATAGCTACCGCGAGCGTTTCAGGTTCAATTTGGCCGGCCTCGACAAGAAGCTCGGACCCACCGTCAGGCAGGTGCAGTTCCAGGAATTCAAAGTGCCATCGCTCATCAAGGGGAATGGCAATTCAGACATCATGTCCCGTGGCTTGGCGTGGATCGAGGAAGACACCGGACGCGTCGTGAAGACCGAGCTGCGGATTGGTGGCCGCACGTCTCCAATCTCAATCATCACTGAGTACAAACTCGACGAGGAGCTCGGGATCAACGTGCCCGTCGCCATGCGCGATTGGTATCCCGACGGTACGGGTGAAATCCGCGGCGTGGCGACGTACGGCAGATTCCGTCGCTTCCAGGTCAAGACGGAGGAAGCGCTGAAGTGAGCTCGCATGCGTGTCCGATCTCTGCGCCTCGCGTGTAGCCTCGCGCTCATTCTGATCGCGACGCCTGTGCGGGCGCAACGCGTGATCGCATTGGCTTGCGCCACAGCACTCTCGAAGGGCTCGACAAACAGTTTCGACAGTCGCTCAGGTTGATTTCGCAGCGAACTGCCGTTGACAGCGACCACGTCGCGGAACGTTTGCCAGTTGGACGAGGAACCGGGATAGCGCACGAGATCCTGCGACAATGCAGGAAGGCGTCACGCTTCGCGACGCTGCGGGCGTGAAAGTACGGCGTACTACTCGCGCTTCCGGCGATTCACGGTCAGCACCCGGGAAACCATCGACGTACCGAGGCCGTAGCACGGGAGTCGGTGCGTTATGGCGCTAGTCGTCCACGACGGCGATGTACGGCAAGTTGCGATGCTGCTCGCTGAAGTCGAGCCCATAGCCCACCACGAACTTGTCATCGATGGTGAATCCAACGTAGTCCACCTTCACGTCGGTCTGCCGGCGCGACGGCTTGCTGAGCAGACATGCGGTGCGCAGCGAGCGCGGAGCTCGTGCGCGAAGGATGTCCTGCAAATAGGTGAGCGTCAGCCCGGTATCGACGATGTCTTCCACGATGACGACATCGCGGCCCTCGATCCCGATTCCGAGATCTTTGAGCAGCTGTACCTGTCCGGACGACCGCGTGCTGTTGCCGTAGCTCGAGAGCGCCATGAAATCGAGCGTCACCTGACCGGGAATCGCGCGAGCGAGATCGGCGAGGAACATGAACGCGCCTTTGAGCACACAGACGAAGTGCACGCCGTCCGGGTGATCGCGTGCGATCTCGGCGGCCAGCGCACGCACGCGCTGCTGGATGTCGTCCGCTGAAATGAAGGTCTGCATGCCTTGAGCCACGTAGTCCGCAAGGGTAACATAGCGACTCTCGTGAAGCGGTTTCAGATGGTCACCGAGGCAGACGCGCGCGTGCTCGAGTACGGCAGCACCATCGTGCTTGTCGCCGGCGGCCATATCACACCACTCGCTCAGGACACGTTGAAGGCCAGGCGGATCGCGGTGGTTCGCGAGGGCACCGATCCCGACGCCGCATCACTGGCCCCTCCCGCCGATATTCGAACAGTGGCCATCGCTGGTGATCACAGCGCGGTCGCGTTGAAGGCTGCGCTCGTGCAGCATCTCCGAGGTCGCGGTCTCGCGGTACACGACCTCGGCACGGCGACGAGCGATCCAGTGGACTACCCGGACACCGCGGCGGCCGCTGCGATTCAGGTGTCGCGTGGCGAGGCTGACGCCGCGATTGTCATCGACGGCGCAGGGCTCGGCTCCGCCATTGCCGCGAACAAGATCGCCGGTGCGCGGGCGGCGATGTGCACGAACGAAACGCTGGCCCGCTACGCTCGCCAGCACAACGGCGCCAACGTACTGGCCCTGGGCGCGACGCTGGTCTCGCGCGACCAGGCCATCGCTATCGTCAACACCTTTCTCGAGACGCCGATGCGTGAAGCGCGTTACATCCGGCGACTGGCCAAGATCCGCGATCTCGAGACGCGGCAGCGCTGATGCAGAGCATCGATCTCCAGCGTCTGATTCAGATCATCGTCGAGGAAGTGACCGCGGCGACGGCGCCGTCTCCGACGCGCTGCCAGTGTCACTCGGTGCTCTACGAGTGTTGTCCGGATCGGATCCGCGATGTGATCGAAGCTGGAGCCACGCGGCTTGGGCTGCACGCGTCCGGCGGCACGGCCGGCACCGTGGCGGGCATGATCGATCACACCCTGTTGAAGCCCGACGCCACTCGCAAGGACATCGAGGCGCTGTGTCGCGAAGCCGCCGAGTATAAGTTTGCGAGCGTCTGCGTCAACCCGACATGGGTCGCCGCGTGCGCGCAACTGCTCAAGGGCACATCGGTCATCGTCTGCTCGGTCGTCGGCTTTCCGCTCGGGGCGACGACGCCCGATACGAAGCACTACGAGACACGACGCGCGATCTTCGATGGCGCGCTCGAGATCGACATGGTCATCAATGTCGGCGCCCTCAAATCCGGCGACCTGCGCCTGGTCGAGCGCGACATCGAGGCGGTGACCGCTCCATGTCGCGAGTTCGGCGCCCTGAGTAAAGTGATCATCGAAGCCGCACTGCTCACTGACGATGAGAAAGTGACCGCGTGCACGCTGGCGAAGGCTGCGGCTGCCGACTTCGTGAAGACGTCAACGGGATTTGGTCCGGGTGGAGCGACGGCTGCCGACGTCGCCCTGATGCGCCGGGTGGTCGGCGATGAAATGGGCGTCAAGGCTGCCGGCGGCGTGCGTGACCTCGAAGGATTGAAAGCGATGGTGGCGGCAGGCGCGACACGAATTGGCGCCAGCGCCGGCGTGCGCATTGTGCAGGAGTCGCGGGGGGAAAAATCCCCTCGACCGGGCTCGGGGCAGGCGGCAACTACCGGGAAAGGATACTGATGTGCGGTACCTCACAGCCCTCGTCGCATTTGGTCTACTCGGCGTGAGTCTCGAGAGTCAGTCGCCGGCGTCAGTGCTGGCGCCGACGGGAACGTTGCGCGCAGTCTTCCTTGGCAGCAATCCGGTCCACGGACGCGTCGATCCGAAGACCGGTGTCTCGACCGGTCCAGTGCCGGACCTGGTCGTCGAGCTCGCGCGCACGCTCAAAGTACCGTCCCAGGTTCTGCCGGCGCCCGATGCGGCTGGTGTGATCGCTGCGCTCAAGAACGGCACCGCCGACATCGGCTTTCTCGCATACGACGAGACGCGCGCACGTGAAGTGGACTTCGGTCCGGCCTTTATCGTGATGCACAACAGCTATCTGGTGCGGGCCGACTCGCCGCTGCAGAAGAGCGCCGACGTCGATCGCTCCGGCATCACCGTGGCCGCCGTCAAAGGACAATCGCAACAGTTATTCGTGAGCCGGACGCTGAAGCAAGCCACGATTCGAGTGCTCGATGCGATGCCGCCACAGATGGAGCTCGAATCGATGCTGCTCGGGAAGACCGTTGATGCGTTCGCTATCAACAGGCAGCGTGGACTCGACGCGCAGGCGGCGTCTGGCGGCAAGCTCCGTCCGTTGCCTGACAACTTCCTTGATGTCGATCAATGTTTTGTCGTGGACAAGGGGGCGTCGGCCAAGCTGAAAGCCATCGAGCAGTTCGTGGGCACCATCCGCCAATCAGGATTTATTAACACGTCGATCGATCGCGCCAAGCTCGCCGGCGTCTCGCCTGCGCGGAAATGATAGAGAATGGATCTTTCAAGTAACGTGACTGCGTGCGTGAATTGGAGGATTCGGTGGCGACTTTGAATACGGAGCAACTCCGGCGCCTCGCCCGTCTGGGCGCGATCGCGCGGCTCGAACAGTTGAAGCAGGAGGAAGCGGCGATCCGCGCCGAGTTCCCCGAGCTCTTCGGCCGTGGACGGCGCGCGGTGATTGCGGACGTGCCCAAACCGGGACGCCGCCGTGGCAGGAAAAAGATGTCGCCCGCGGCGCGCAAAGCGGTGTCCGAGCGGATGCGGAAGTATTGGGCCGAGCGCAGAAAGGCGAAAGGGAAGTAGTTGATGCGTTCCGGCCGTCTGGCCGTCTGGCTCGGACTGGCCGGCGTGCTCCTGGGATCGCGGGTCGACGCGCAGAGTCTCACGCCCGGCCCGCCTGGTCCTATCTTCGTCGTCGATGTGAGAGGCGCGACGAGCGGTATTCCCACCAGTATCGGTCTCTATCCAACAGTTCCCGAGGGAGGTAGCGTACCGTCACGCGGCTTCGGCTTCGACGTCGGCGGTCATGTCTATCTCTTCAACCTCGGTGCGGCGCGCGTCGGGCTTGGCGTCAGCGTCATCGGCGTGCGTGGCACGGCCATCGATGCGACGACGACGATGAACATCGTCGCACCGCAACTCTCATTCAACTTCGGCAGCTCGGATGGATGGAGTTATGTGAGCCTCGGCGCCGGAACCGCGCGCGTGGACGCCGAAGTCACCGGCTCGACGAGCGCGATCAATGCGGGAGGCGGCGCGCGATGGTTCATCAAGCGCCACCTTGGCGTGGGTTTCGATGTGCGGCTGCACCGCATCGCTGCTGACGGCGACGTCATGGGCGACTCGATGATCTTCGCCGCCTCAGTCGGATTCTCCGTGAAGTGACGCTCGCGGCATTAGTGCGTCGACGTAAGCAAGGCCGCACCGTCACTCTGGAACCCATGACTCACCGCGAACATTGCGAGCTCCAGACGCGTGGAGACACCGACCTTGTCGAAGATGTTCGTCAGGTGGTGTTTGACGGTCGTTTCACTGATGTCGAACAGTTGCGCGATGTCTTTGTTGGTGTAGGCTGCAGCGACAGCGGCGACGATCTCGCTCTCGCGGTGAGTCAAGCCGAACGTGGGTTGTCGCTTCCGCGCCGCCAGTCGTTGCAGCGCCTGCCGGAAGTCAGCGACCGGCTCCCGGTCAACCCAGTATTCCCCGGCAGCAACCGTGCGGATGGCGCGGACAAGCAGGCCGGCGCCGGCGTCTTTCAGGATCACACCCCGAGCGCCTAGCTCGAGGATCAACTGAACAGACGAAAGGGACAGGTCGGTGGTCAGCGCCACGAGTGCGGTTGGAGCGAGAGACGACGCGACCGCCGGCGACCGCAGACTTTCGGGAAAGACCGCCAGATCGAGCACCAGGACGTCCGGTTTCAGCTCCAGCGTCCGTTCGAATGCTTCGATCCCGTCGCGTGTGGTGACGACCGCAAAGCGACGGCTGGACTTCAAGAGCGTCCGTAATCCGTCGCCAAACAGCGCGTGCTCCGCGGCCACGATGATCCGCGGTCGTCCCTCCAAGGCTCGCTCCACGCTCGACAAATACACAGCAAGCCCGGAAGAGTTGGAAGGTTTACGTGCCGTCGTGAAGAAATATTTGAGGTTTCCGCGATGCGACGTGAAGACGGGCGTGATGTCCGCGGTTCGAGCGGCTTTAATACCGAGGCGGACAGACTCTTAGTTCACTGTGATGGGT
>JBKPRH010000046.1:0-9848 GCA_046765795.1 Acidobacteriota bacterium
CCATCAGACGCCGCTGCAGTTCGCCGTACGGATGAATCGTCCCGCAATGGTGCAACTGCTGGTGGATCTCGGCGCCGATCCGCTCGCCGTCGATGGCTTGGGCATGCCCGTCGCCGGCTATGCCACCACTCCCGAGATCGATCTTCCGGTCATGCAGAAGATCGCGGCGATGACAAGGGCAGAATCCGACAGCGCTGCACGTGGGCATCGCGCACCCAATCTCACGGTCATTGATCTTGTTGCCGCGGTCGCATTGCGCGCATGGGAGACGGCCGCGACGATCCTCGCAGTCAACCCGACGTTGATCGCACATGGCGGTCCGCTTCATCTACTGGCCAAGCGCGGTGATACCATCGGCGTCAAGTGGCTTCTCGAGCGCGGGGCTAATGCAGACGCGTTGTGGCCGCATTGGGACGCAGAGGTCACCGCGTTGCACCTCGCGGCCCTCTCAGACGCAACCGATGTCGCTCGCGTGTTGATCGACGCCGGAGCGAACCCGCGGATCCATGACAGCCAGCACGACAGCGACGCCCTCGGGTGGGCGCACTTCTTCAAACGAGCCGAGATCGTTCGGATCCTCCAACCTTTTGATGACTCGCGTCCGTCTAAGAACCGCTGACAGTCCAGCCGGAGCAGATGATGACGGACGTGACATACGCGCTGCGACAGATCCGCCGCAATCCGGGATTCTCGGCCATCGCCATCGCCACACTCGCGCTCGGCATCGGCGTCAATGCCGCGATGTTCAGCGCCGTCGATGCGGTGCTGATTCGCGCGTTGCCCTACGCCAACGCCGACCGCCTCGTCATGGTCTGGGACGACAACAGCCGCGTGGGAGACTCGGAGCATTTCTTTTCCACGCCGGCCGAATGGTCCGAATGGCGGCGCTACAACACGGTGTTTACCGACATCGCGGCCACTCAGCCTGGCGATGCGGCGCTATCGGGAATCGGTGAGCCCGAAGACCTCCCAGCCCGCAAAGTCACCGGCAATTTCTGGAGCGTCCTCGGCACGCGACCGCTGATGGGACGCGTCTTCACGGAAGAGGAAGATGCCCGCGGCGACCGCGTCGTCGTCATCAGCCATGGGCTCTGGCAACGGCGCTTCGGCGCCTCGCCCGATGTGATCGGACAACGAATCACGCTCAACGACAAGCCGTACGAAGTGGTCGGCGTCATGCCGCGCGAGTTCTATTTCATGCCGGCGCGCGATATCGACATCTGGATGCCGACCTCCTTCTCCCCTGAGATGCTGCGACACTGGGGATGGCACGACGTGCACATCGTCGGCAGGCTCAAGCCGGGAAAGACACTCGAGCAGGCACGACAGGAGATGGCGGCGTTGAGTCTGCGTCTCTCCGCTCCGCATGTGCCGGTGCCGCGCTCCGCAGCGGTGATGCCGCTGCGAGAGGAACTCGCCGGCAAGACTTACGACTCACTCATCGTGCTGCTCGCGGCCACGGCTGCGGTGCTGCTGATCGCGTGTGTGAACCTGGCGAATCTTCTGATGGCGCGCGGGAACGGACGTCGCCGTGAGCTCGCCGTGCGCGCGGCGATCGGTGCGGGCCGCCGTCGATTGATCTCGCAGTCTCTGATCGAGAGCCTCGTGCTTGCGGGTCTTGGCGCACTGGCTGGTCTGGTCATCGCCGTGCCCGCCATGCGATTCCTCGAGACTCTGGTCCCAGACACGATGGCCGCTGTGCGACTGACGCTCGACTGGCGTGTGTTGGCGTTCTGTGCCGCTATCGCTGTGGCTGCCGCGCTGACATTTGGACTGATGCCCGCGATGATCGGGTCACGGGTTGCGCTTCACGCGGGATTGCGCGACGGCGGACGCGGGAGTTCAGGCGCACGCAGCCATCGGTTCCAGCATTCGCTCATCGTGCTCGAGACGGCGCTCGCCGTCATATTGCTGGCGATCGGCGGTCTGCTGCTGCAGACGTTTCAACATCTACGGCAGCTCGATCTGGGCATCCGCAGCGAACGTGTGCTGACACTCGTCACCCCGATGTTCCGGTATCCGGAGTTCGACCGGTGGGTGGCATTCGTCAACGCGCAGCTGGAACAGATTCGCGCGGTTCCGGGCGTCATCAGCGCTGGCGCGATCTCACGCGTGCCGCTGACCGTCAACGATCAGGCGACGTTTTATCGCATCGCCGATCAGTCCAGAGCCGAGGCTCGCGATCAGGTCGCGCTCTCGCGCGTCGTCACGAGCGGCTACTTCCCCACCGTAGGCGCGAGTCTGCGTGAAGGCCGGTTCTTCGACGCGTCGGACAGACACTCGGACGCTCCGGCAGCGATCGTCAATGAAAGCTTCGCCGATCGGCATTTCCCTGGACGCTCACCTCTTGGTGCACGATTCCAATTTGGCGAGTTCGGACCGAAGGCGTACTGGTACACCGTCGTGGGCGTCGTGAAAGAGATTCGCGATCGTGGCGTCGCAGAAGAGCTCAGGCCAACGATCTACCGCGTGCACGAACAGGCGGACCAGAGCTGGGATGTGCCAAGCGGCATCGTCATTCGTACGGCGGTCGATCCGGCGTCGGTTGTGGCCTCAGTCCGTCAGGCCATTTGGTCCGTTGACAAGAACCAGCCTGTGGCGCGCGTGCAGACCATCGACGACATCGTGAATCGCCAGTTATCGGTGCCGTCGCAAAACACGGCATTGCTCAGCGCGTTCGCGTTGCTCGCCCTGGTGCTCGCATCGCTTGGGCTGTACGGCGTCCTCTCGTATGCGGTGACGCAGCGGACTGGTGAAATCGGCGTGCGCATGGCGCTGGGCGCGACCAGTCGAGACATCCTGATGTCCTTCAGCCGGCGCGGATTGGCGTTGACACTTGCCGGCGTCGCGGTCGGGTTGGTCTTCACTATCATGGCGGCGCGAGTGATCACGACGTTGTTCTATGGCTTCAAGCCCGACTTCGTCGCGGCGGTAGTGGTCGCTGCAGCCGTCCTCGTGACGGTGGCTGCGCTGGCGTGCCTGCTACCCGCTCGTCGCGCCTCGCGGATCAATCCGGTCGTTGCGCTGCAGCACGAGTAGCCGACGCTCAGCGTGGTACTTTCGCGGAAAGTTCGTCGAACCAGTTGAGGACGACCACAATCCGTGGCCGCGGTTGTTCGCCGGGAAGCTTGGTGAGGAGAAAACGTTCGCCGTCAGGCGTGACGTCATAACTGCGCGGTCGAGTCCAACCCTGATTCGACGGATACGATCCTGAGAAGAGCAATCGCGGCTGGCCGCTCGCGCCGGTGGCCAGGTCGATATCCACCGCCATGACCTTGTCGCCCTCGCGATACACCAACTCACGGCCGCCCTTCGTCCACATCGGTTCCGATCCGTGCGCCGGCGAAATCTTGATGCGCTTCTGCTTGGGATCGGGATAGGACTGGATGAAGACGTCCACCCCCTGTCCGGATTCATCAGAGTCGTAGGCCATCCATCGGCCGTCCGGCGAGAGGATCGGGTGTCCGATATTGAATCCGTTCGCGAAGTAGCGCTCCGCCTTCGGCGTGCCTTGCAGGTTCACGGTCCAGAGTTCACCGCCGGGCGCGGCCAGAACGAACGCGAATATCTTCCCGTCGCGTGAGACCGCACCCGTGTAGTGGTCGTTCTTCCCGGTGAGCAGAGGCTCCTCCGGTCGCGTGGCATCCGACGCGCGTCGATACAGATCGAAGAACGGACGCTCGGAGCTGTAGACCAACTCTCTACCGTCTGGCGTCCATTCCGCACCGAAGTCGCGTCCCGGGTCCGCGGTGAGACGCGTGCCACCGGATCGCCCGACGTCGTACACCCAGATGTCGCCTTGCGATTCGGCGGAGCGGACATCAACGGACATGCGCAATCCGTCGGGTGACAGCCGCGGATTCGTGTAGCGATCCTGCCCAGGGAGCGCGGGTGTTTCCTTGCCCGATCGATCGACGAACACGATGCTGGTTTCGGTGACGTACGAGTCAACGGGGAGATACGCAAGCGTTCCCGTCTCTGAGACGTCGAACGCGGCTGCGCCGTCGGTCAGGTTCATCGCCACATCGTCTACGACCGCGCGTGGAGTTCCGGTGACGGCCCGCGAGTCAAGATCGAAGGGCACGGCGCGAATCGTCTCGCCCACTGCGTAGAGAAGATGTCCGGTCGACACGTACAGACCGTAGACGCCGCCGGTGAGAAGGACCTTCCGTTCACCCGAACTGATCGTCAGCACTTCGATCGTTGCGGTATCGAGCGGCGTGCGGTAGGCGGTGAACAGCACGTGATCGCCATCCGGCAGAATCTGCGGCCACCAGTGTCCCAGCTCACGCTTGCTGGCATCGGGCGAGGTCAACATGCGCGCATCGCCGCCGCCTTCGCTGACCATCCACAGGCCAGTGTTGTATGCCTGCGTGTAGACGATGCGGCCATCGCGGCCCCAGCTGCCGCCGGCCCAGTCGGCCGTCGCAAGTTCAATCGCCGTTCCGCCTTCGACCGGCACTTTCCAGAGCTTCTTCTGTCTGGCGTAAGCCACCCATCGTCCATCGGGTGACACGAACGGCCGGCTGTTGCCCGTGCCCTGCTCGCCCTGACCGGCTCCTTTGATCACCGACATGCTCATTTGATCGAGCGTGCGGCGCACGACTTCTTCACGGCGATCGACCATCGCCGATACAAAGAGCTGCCGGCCATCAGCACTGAGCCGCACGATGGGCGTGAAGCTTGGGACCATACCTGGCCCGAACTCGACACCGAATCGCACTGGTCCTTGCGAGACGCGCGGGGTCATCGCCGTGCGCAGACCCATCCAACCTAATGCGAGCGCGAGAGCCGCGGCCACCAACCATGGAGTGACCACACGAGCCGAGATTCGCCGTGCCGATCGAATTCCCGTCGAGTGCTTGCCGTTCAGCGCGTCAACGAATTCCGGGGCGCTCTGCCAGCGATCCGCCGGCAGCTTCTCGAGTGCCTTCGCGATCGCGTCGCTGACGTGCGGCGGCACCGAGCGACGGTGCTCGACGATGGGTCGTGCGTTCTCACCCACCACCTTGCCGAGAATGGCCGTTGCTGTCGGACCGGTGAACGGCGGCTGACCGGCGAGCATCTCGTAGGCCAGCACCCCGAGGCCGTGAATATCGCTGCGCGTATCGACGACCTGCCCGGCGACCTGTTCAGGACTCATGTAGCGCGGCGTGCCGAGCGTCATGCCCGACCCGGTCAATCGCGCGTGCGATTCCTCGTCTCTGTTCGGAAGTGCGATGCCAAAGTCCATCAACAGAGCCTGACCGTCCTGGAACATGACGTTATCGGGCTTGAGATCGCGATGGACGACGCCGTGCCGATGCGCATACCCGAGCGCGCTGGCAATCTCGCTCGTGATCCGCAACGCATCCGCGAGCGGAAGCTGCCCTTCACGTTTCAGCCGCCCGCGGAGCGACTCTCCCTCCACGAACGGCATCACGTAGTAGACCGTTCCATCCACAGACCCGGAATCAAAAAGCGGAAGGATGTGCGGATGCTGAAGTTTCGCGGTCGTCTCTATCTCTCGCAGGAAGCGTTCGACACCCACGAACTCAGAGAGGTCGCGGTGCATCACCTTGATGGCGACCTTGCGATCGTGGCGGCGATCGTGCGTGAGAAACACGTCGGCCATCCCACCTGCGCCAACCTGACGTTCGATGGTGTAGCGGTCCGCGAGGACCGCCTTGAGGCGATCCACTACTTCCATGATGTGGTCCGGAAATCGTATCCCAAACGATTTTGAGGTGTCCGACGTCCTATGTGCGACGTGATGCGCATCGACCTCGTCCATCTCGTCCGCGTGCTGCGCCGTTCACCGGCGAGCGCGGTCGCAGCGATTCTGACTCTGGCGCTGACGCTCGGTGCCGGCGCCTCGATCTTCGCGGTGGTCGACGCGGTGCTGCTCACCCCGCCGCCGTTCGCCGACCCCGACAGGTTAGTCACCGCCGGAGAAACACCACGCGACGCGGCAGTGACGGAGACACCGCGCGCGATCGGCTATACAACCCTCGACGCCTGGCGCGACCGCGCCCGATCGCTCGCCACGATCGAAGCGTTCGACCCCACGAACCTGACGCTCACAGGCCTTGGTCCGGCCGAGCGTCTGCGCGCCACGGACGTCACTCCCGGACTGCTCGCATTGCTCGGGACGTCGCCAATCATGGGTCGCAGCTTCGTTCCGGAAGATGTCGGACGGCCGGTCGTGATCGTGAGCGCCGCGTTCTGGAGCGGAAAGCTGAATAGCGACCCGCGGGCAATCGGTCGCGAGATTCTGCTCGGCGGACAGCCGCACACGGTCGTCGGTGTGCTGCCCGAGCGTTTCTTCTTCGCACTCGACAACTCCGACATCTGGCGACCGCTGCCGCAGACACCGGGGCAGGCTGCGCGCGCAGGTCTGCGGGTGCGCGCGGTCGCCCGTCTGGCCGCGAGTGTCGCTGCTCAATCGCTCGCGACTGCTCTCGATGAGATAAGCCGTGCCTCGACACCACCGGCACGCGTCGCCGTCACGCACGTCTCCACAGCCATCACGGGACGATCGGCGCGCCCGCTTGGGCTCCTCGCGGGTGCGGCGGCGCTCGCGATTCTGATCGCGTTCACGAATCTCGCCGGTCTCCTCATCGTCCGGTCGATCGATCGCGGACGTGAGTTGGCCGTGCGCAGCGCGCTGGGTGCGCCGCGAATCGAGATCGCGCGGCAGCTCGTGCTCGAGGCTGTGGCGATGGTGGCGGCTGGAACCATCGCCGGTGTGCTGCTCGCGTTCTGGCTGACGCCGGAAGTTGGGCGGCTCGCCCTGCAGCAACTCGGTGGAATCGCGAATCGCGAGATCTCGGTCAGCTGGCGCGTGATTGGAGCGGTCTCGATACTCGCGGGTGGGTGCGCGGTCGTGTGCGGCCTGCTTCCTGCAGTTATCGCCTCGCGTCGCGACGTCGCGAACACCCTGCGGCGCGGCGCTACTTCCGCGCCGCGCGAGCGTTGGTTGCGTCGCGCATTCGTCACTGCCGTCGTCTCGTTTGCGTTTGTGCTGCTCGTGTCGGTGACGCTCGTCGGCCGCAGCCTGATGACAGTGCTCGCAATCAATCCCGGGTTCCACGCCGTCAGCGGCGTGACGGCCGGTGTGGCGCCTCCGCCCGCCGCGTATCCAACCACCGATAGTCTGGTGACGTTCTACTCGGCGCTCGAGAGCGACCTCTCGCAGCGATTGGGCGCCCGCAACGTGGCGATCATCGACGAGTTGCCCTTGAGCAACGATCGAGGTCGCGGCCCCGTTGCCGTACGACCCTCGGACCCGGCACGTGAAGCCGTGACTCGTGTCGCGAGCAGCGCGTACTTCGACGTGATGCAAATCCCCGTGATCGCCGGACGCACGTTCGAGCGACGTGACGACAGGACCGCGCCGACACGGGTCGTGGTCAGTGAATCGCTCGCCGCGCAACTGTTTCCGCGTGAGTCTCCGCTTGGCCGGCAGATCTCGATCCCGCCGCGTGCCGGGTCCGCGGAGATCATCGGCGTGGTGAGCGACGTGAAGCACCGCTCACTCGACGAACCGACACTGCCCACGTTGTATTTCTCGACGTGGCAGTTCCCATCGCGCGGAAGCATCCTCATCCTGCGAGGGACACGCTCACCGTCTGATGCGATCGCCATTGCGCGCGAGACGGTCGCACGGCTCGACCGCAATCTCCCGGTCTACGGCGTGGGATCACTGGAGCGACTGATTGCGGGGTCGCCTGGCGTGCCGGCGAGGCGCGTGCTCACGGCAGCATTTCTCGGATTCGCTGTGCTCGCGGTCGTGCTCGGCGCTCTCGGCCTGTTTGGCGTCGTCGCGCACGAGGTCGCCTCGCGCCGCGCCGAACTGGCGCTGCGCATCGCGCTCGGCGCCAACCCATCGCGCATTCTCACGTCGACCGTGAGTCAAGGCGTGTCGATGATCGGGGTGGCCCTCATCATCGGCACCGTGCTCTCGTTCTGGGCATCGCGCGCGCTGGCCGGGGTCACGAACACGTCAGGCAACGTTGATGTGGTGAGTGCACTGGCAGCGTCGGTCGTGCTGTTGCTCGCCGGAATCTGCGCGGTGCTCCCAGCGGCACGTCGCGCGGCCCACACAGATCCCCTGACGCTGCTGCGCGGCGAGTAGTCCTCCGCTAATTGGCTTCTCCGGTGACGTGGTGGTGCCCTTCCCGATGAACCTGGCTGAGTAGCTTTCCCAGTTTCTCCAGGTCAGGTGGTTTGACCAGATGATGATCGAAACCGGCGCGCTCAGCGCGACGGACATCCTCTTCCTGTCCCCATCCTGTCAGTGCGATCAGGCGGACGCCCTTGCCGCGGCGCGCTCTGATTCGGCGCGCAACCTCGTAGCCGTCCATGAACGGCATGCCGATATCGAGCAGGACGACGTCGGGATCGAATTCGTCGATCGTGGCCAACGCTTCGGGCCCGCTGTGAACGGTACGCACCGTCGCGTGCAGCGAGGTCAGGAGCATGCCGAGCATGTCGCTGGCGTCGTGGTTGTCGTCAACCACGAGCACACGGCAGTTCGGGAACGTGCCCAGCACGCTCGGCGACTCCAGGCACGGCTGCTGATCGAGGGCGAGAGGTAGACGCACTTCGAACGTCGTCCCACGGCCAACGCCGTCGCTTCTTGCGACGACCGACCCGTGGTGCACTTTCACCAGACTGCGTACGAGCGTCAAGCCGATCCCCAGACCGCCTTGCGTCCTGCGGTCCGAGCGGTTGACCTGCGTAAACATGTCGAACACCGATGACAAGTGCTCCGGCGCAATCCCGATGCCGTCATCACGAACGGTGACGACGGCATCAGTGCCCTCACAACCGAGCTCCACCCAGATGTGACCGCCGACGTCGGTGTACTTCGCGGCGTTGTTGATCAGATTGGCGAAGACCTGCGTCAAGCGGACCGAGTCGGCCTCGACGATTGGCGAATCGTCAGGCGCGTTGAAGATCAACTCGTGGCGTCCACTTTCGACGAACGGCCGACTGCTTTCGATGGCGGCGGTGACGACCGTCGAGAGATCCAGCGGCTGCATGGTGACGTCGATCACGCCACGCGTGATCCGCGAGATCTCGAGCAGATCGTCGACAAGGCGCACCAGGAAGTGAATCTGGCGCTCCATCACCTCGACCGACTTGGTGACGATGAGCTTCGAGCCGCCGCTGTGTTTGAGGAGATGCAGGCTGGTGAGCAGTGGCGACAGCGGGTTTCGCAGCTCATGACCGAGCGTGGCGAGGAATTCGTCCTTGCGCCGGTCGGCGTCGCGCAGCGTCTCGAGCGCCTTGGCCCTTTCGGCGAGGTGTGCGCGGATCTGATACTGCCGCTCGCGAGCGCGGAGCGCAGTGCGGATGGCGCTGATCAGCGTCGCCACGTGCAGCGGACGCTCGAGCAGCGTGACATTGCTCAACACGCGCACCGCATGCGCGGCATAGGCGGAGTCCGCACCCGGACGCGTCATCACGAGGATCGGGAGATCCGACCATGGTGGCTGCTCCGCGAGGACACGCAGGAGCGCCACTTCACCGCCGGCAATTGCCTCCTCCGGAAGCAGCAGGACGCCGGCGCCGCGCGTCAGTTCACTCACCAGCGCGCTCATCGACGGCACCGTATCGGCCGCGATGCTTGCTTTCACAAGCATCTGGCAGGTCACGATTCCGTCCCGTGGGGTAGGCGGCAGCACCAACACGCGCCGGTCACGTACCGCCTGGGCATGCTCAGTCACGAGGCGACCTCTGATGCATCTGCGCGCCGTCGCCCTCATAGACAGGTACGCCGGTCAGGACGCCTCTGAATTCACGCAGCGCAGAGCCGACGTAGATGCGGCCGTTGTCGAAACCAAACTCACGGATCGTGCGCT
>JBKPRH010000047.1:0-5487 GCA_046765795.1 Acidobacteriota bacterium
GCATAGACCACTGCGGCACGCGCGGATGCACCGCGTGGTGCTTCGAGCGTGACGTAAATCGGCGTGTAACGCCGCTCGACGCCGTTGTACGCGTCGAACATCGCGACGTGGACGATGGCGGCCACGCGACCCTGGAGCGGACCGGCAGTGGCGGCGGTCGTAATGGCGCGCTGAAGAACGGCATTCCAGTCGGTGACTTCATCGGCCCGTGCACGGCCTGGCACCAGCACCAGGGCACCGACGATTAGGAGACAAATCGCATTGAGCAAAGTGTGGCGTCGCATAGCAAGCTCCCCCGCGCGCTGCGCGTGGATGATTGGTCGTCACAAGTGACGTCGAGAGCCTATGGCGATGCCTTGCGCGCAGTCTTTGCGTTTCCCTTGGATTTGTCTTGGATCACCTGGAAGGCTACAGTAGCCGCCTTGCGAATGAGAACGGGCGGCCTTGTTCTAACGTTTTTCGTGCTTGCTGGTCTTCCGGTGTTCGCGCAGAGAGACATCGCCGGCGAGTGGGCGGGGCTCTATCACGAAGACCAGCCGCATCGTATTCCCGGCCCTGAACTCGGCGACTATACGGGCCTGCCGATCAACGACGCCGGACGCCTCAAGGCCGACAGCTGGGACGCGTCGATCCTGACGCTGCGCGAGCATCAGGCCAAGCCTCACCCGTCCACGTATTCACTGCGCGGTCCTGCGAACATTCGCATTCGCAGAGAGCTCGATCCAGTCACCCAGCAGACGATCGGGTACGAGGTGTTCGGTACCTTTGGTCAGGCGACGCGCATGCTGTGGCTCGACGGCCGACCGCATCCGCCCGCTTATGCCGCACACACGTGGGCCGGCTTCTCGACGGCGCGGTGGGATGGTGACGCACTCACGGTGTTCACCACTCACCTGAAAGCCGGTTGGCTGCAGCGCAACGGCGTCGCGCACAGCGACCAGGCGACGATGACCGAGCGCTTCATCCGGCACGGCAATGTCCTCACCGTCGTGTCGATCGTGGACGATCCGATCTATCTCGAAGAGCCGTTCATCCGGACGACCAACTGGGTGCTCAATCCGGGCATGGAGATCCGTCGCACGCAGTTCGACGTGGTCGACGAGGTCGCCGGACGGCAGAAGGGTGAGGTGCCGCACTATCTACCGGGTTCCCCTGATGCGCTCCAGAAGCTGAAGGAGTTTGCGTCCCGCCACGGGTTGCCGCCGGCTGCCGCACGCGGCGGCGCAGCCTCCACCTACCCCGAATATCAGCGGACGATGAACGTGCCGGGCACGGGCTCGTACACGGCCACGGCGCAACGACTCGCTCGCGTCGACCCTCGAGGGGAGACGAGGGACAACACGCTTCGCGTCGTGCACGTCCAGGGCAACGTCCACATGATCGTCGGTGATGGCGCCAATGTGATCGTGCAAGCCGGCGACGAAGGCGTGCTCGTCATCGACACCGGTGTCGAGGCGCGTGGTGACGAGTTGCTCGCGGCGATTCGACGCATCTCCGACAAGCCGATTCGTGTGGTGATCAACACTCACGTGCATCCCGATCACACTGGCGCGAACGCGCTGCTCGCCCGCGTCGGCGAATCGCTCGGCGGCAATGCTCCGGGCAACTCCGGTCTGCCGCTCGCGACCGCACGCGTGCTTGCGCACGAGAAGGTGATGGCGCGAATGAGCGCACCGTCGGGCCAGACGCCGCCACGACCATTCGAGGCGTGGCCGACGGAGACGTTCTTCGCTGAGGACAAGGAGATCTTTTTCAACGACGAAGCGATTCAGGTCTTCTACCAGCCGGGCCACACCGATGGCGACGTGCTCGTGTTCTTCCGGCGCTCCGACGTCGTCGCCAGCGGCGATCTGTTTCAGACGACCACGTATCCGGTAATCGATGCCGCGCGAGGCGGCAGCGTGCAAGGCATCATCAGCGGACTGAATCGGCTGCTCGACATCACCATCCCGAGGGACAAGGAAGAGGGTGGCACCTACGTCGTGCCCGGGCATGGGCGGCTCTCAGACGAGGCTGACGTGGTCGAGTACCGCGACATGCTGACGATTGTTCGGGATCGGATTCAGGATCTGATTGGGAAAGGGAAGTCGCTCGCTGAGGTGAAGGCCGCCGGTCTGACGCGTGATTACGACGGCCGCTACGGCGCGACGACCGGCGCCTGGACCACGGATCAGTTCATCGAGGTTATCTATCGCGAACTCTCGGGTAAGCCCTAACTACCTGACCTTTGCCCTCTGCCCTTTGCCATTTGACCTTGCGAAGCTGCCAGATTCTCGCGCGCTTCGTTGAAGTCAGGTTTCAGCGTCACAGCGCGCTGGAAGTGGCCAAGCGCTTCGCCGATGCGCCCCATTGACGCAAGCGTCACGCCGAGATCGTTCTGGGCTTCGGCGGAATCAGGTAAGAGATCGGCGGCCGTTCGCAGCAACGGTTCGGCCTCAGTGAATCGGCGCGACTCCATGAGCGCAGCGCCCTGCTCGTAACGAACCTGACCGAGATTGGCGCGCGCGTTCGCGGAACGCGGGTCGCGCGCGAGCGCGGTCTCGAATTCGCTGACTGCCGCTTCGACGCGGCCGGCTCGCATGTGGGCGAGACCGAGTACGTTGTGAACTTCGGCCGAGTCCGGCACGACTGCTCCGAGATACGCGCTTCCCCAGATGCGTCGTCCTCCTTGTGTCCCGGCAGCGCGAGCGACATCCGTGACCGGGGCCCGATAGGCCAACTGCAGGAGTTGCAGATACAAATCGAGATCGGCGACGTCAGGCGGGTCCGGGTCCTCGTTGACGCAGCGGGCACACCATGCGGCGATCTGCATCAAGTCAAACAGCGACGATGGGACGCCCATCAGTCCGGTGCTGAGCCCGGAGCGCACCCCGTATTCCTGCAGCGGCCGATCGTCTGTGGACGCAGGCGATGCGCTCGTGGCGCGTGCCATTGTTTGCGCTGAGCCGACGAAGGTGCCGGCAATCTCGCGGACGCTGCCGAGGTCGAGACGCGCGAGATCGTCGCGAACCGCCGGCTCGCCTGCGAGCGTCGCCGCGACCCGTTGGGGATCGAGCTCAATGCGTGGTGCGATCGTACCGACCAGCAGCAGTTCGGCTTGTGCACCTGACAGCAGGACCGACTGCGGAAACACGTCGATGAACGCGCGGACCATCGCCAGGCTGCTGTCTGCTGGGACTTGATACGCCGGCAGCCACTGGCTCACGTAGCCACCAGTCTTCAGCCGTGATCGAGCGAGGTCGTAGAACTCACGTGAGTAGAGCGCTGCGACGCCGGCGTGCGCAATCGGCGGAGGCTCGAGCGTGATGAGGTCGTAGGTCGCCCGCGGCATCATCTGCAGATGCTGCCGCCCGTCGTTGACGTAGACCGACACCTTGCGATCGCGCAGGACATCATGGTTCGCGTCGCGGAAATACGTGGCGTGCTCGAGAATGTTGCGCGATAAGTCGGCCACGTCAACACGCGTCACCGAGTTGTGCATCGTCGCCGCGTGCGTCGTGTTGCCGACGCCGAAGCCGATCACCAGAACACGCTCGGGCCGCTCCATCGACAGCAGGGGAATATGCGCGAGGGCGCGCATATAGCGCTGATCCAGCAGCGCGGTGGATGCCATCGCATGCCCATTGGTCAGGAGTCCCCGGCCGCGGCCCTCGCGTTCGACGACGGCGAGCAGTTCGTTGACGCCCTCGCTCCGAATCAGCACTCGATCGCCGCCAGCCTGACCGAGCGCGCGCTGCACCAGGAAGTCAGTCGGTTGCAGGAGCCACATGACGAGGGCGCCAACGCCGGCGAGCGTCGCGCCCGTCACGGCGATGAGCGACGTTCGAGTTCTTCGCTGATCTGTCGAAGTGATCGTCAGGGGCCCAATCGCCAGCGCCGCGATCGCAGCGAGCACTGCAGCAGCACCCTGCATGCCCAGTCTCGGCAGCAAGACATAGCCAGTGAGCAACGAACCCGTGACGGCGCCACACGTGTTGGCGGCATAGAGCAGGCCCGCGCGCCGGCCGACGGCGTCCTGTGCGCGTTGGACGATCGCATTCGCGAGCGGGAATGCCAGACCGGCAACGAGCGACGGAAGCGCCACTTCGATCAGCATCGGCCGAAGGTTGAACCACAGCTCCATCGCGACACGCCAGGATGAGGACAATGTGCCGAGCGACGCCGCGCGCGAGGCGCCGTATGAGGCAAGCGCCTCCGCCGAGTTCGAGGCCATGCCCATCAACGTGACAGCCGCGAACACACCCTGAACCACGATCAGCGTGCGTGCAGGTTGCTTGAAACGCCGCTCGATCCATCCGCCGATCAGCGCGCCGATTCCCAGCGCCAGCAGCATGACCGTCAGCAACAGCGACAGAACGGCGCGGAATCCGCCGAGCAACACGCTGAGATGCCGTAGCCACAGCATCTCCACGCCGAGGGCCGCACACCCTGACAGCGCCAGAGCCATGGCTGCCCATCGAAGGCGTGCGACCGAGTCGTCCGTACGCGCGGTCGTCGGCGCAGCCGCCGCGCGGGATAGCGAATCGGCGACGAGTGGTACTGACGCACGCCCCAGAAGAAACGCGCCCGAGGCGGCAACGAGATTGATCGCAGACGCGATCAACTGCGTTGCGAGCAACCCGAATGCCGGCACCAATGCGAAGTCGGTGAGGAACGCGCCAACGGCTGCGCCGAGCGTGTTGATGCCGTAGAGCAGTGCGACGCGCCAGCCACTCGCATCGAGATCGTTGTGGACGCGCGCACGGACGAGCACCGTCAGCGTTCCGCCCATCAGCACGGTGATCGGTCCAAGGAGCAGAACGGCCAGCAGTGCGCGCCACACATAGGACGTGGTCGATAACGTGTGCCAACCATCGGTACCGGTCTCGTACGACGAGACACCTGAAATGAACGCGGCTAGATGCGGGAGCGCGAGCGAGATCGCGGCGCCAAAGACCCCGATGAGCACCTCGAGACCGGCATAGAGACGGATGAGCCCTGCGGCCCTCTCCGCCGAAGCCGCGAGGCGAAGTCGGGAGCGGTCGGCGAGCACGCCAAACAGGTAGGCGCCCGCGCCCAGGCCGAGCATGAAGATGGCGACGACGATCGACGCTGAATACACCGTGTTGCCATAGACCTGGCCGAATTGCCGGACCCACACGACCTGATAAATCAGGCCGCTCACGCCTGAGCAAAAGAACAGCAGGTGCAGCCACACCGCGGACGTCATCGCTTGCAGATTGTGTCTCCGATTACATGGCCGATACCGCATTGACTTCGACCGCTCAACAGGCGTAGATTTCGCCGCGTCTTCTGATCTATCAGAAGGCCCGGCCCCTTCGTTGCCCGGAGACCCTGGTCCCTCGACGGACGTCCCTCAGGAGGCGAAGAATGCGTTTGGCGCTCAGGTTCGTTGCCGTTCTACTGTGGACGGTTTTCCTTCCCACGCTTGCGTTCGCGCAGGCATCCATCACCGGAACTGCCAAAGATTCATCCGGGGCCGTGATG
>JBKPRH010000048.1:0-6573 GCA_046765795.1 Acidobacteriota bacterium
AACGTGCCGTTCTGATCGAACTCGAACAGACGCGTGTCGCCGCTGCGCGTGAAGATGAAGATGTGGCCCTTCGAATTCCGCGCGACGCCGATGCCCTCACCCAGATAGATGTTGGCCGGCAGTTTCAGAAAATTCGGGACCGACTCGTACGGAATGTCTGGTGCCGTCGCGTAGGCGGTGGCGCGCGGTGGGACCGGTTGCGCCGACGCGTCCACAGCAAACAGGACCGCCGCAGCCGTCAGCAGGAACTGCACAAACCGCTTCATAGTGGCCTCCGTGAGAGGCTGAATCATAGCCCCATTGCGTTCGAGCCGATAATCCGAGGCGAGAAAGCATGTTCTGGCCTCTCATCCCGCTGGCGCTCCTGCCTGCCGCTCTTCACTGGTGGTGGACCCGATCGGTCACCCACACCGCAGCCTCAGCCGTCCTCCCAGAACGGCATCTGGCGATCACGCAGCGGGTGTCATTCGTCACGATGCTGTGCATCGTCACGATCATCCTGGGCGTCGGCTGGCACGCGGTCTGGATTCTCCCGGTGCAGTTCGTCGCGCTCGCGGCGAGCACATATCGCACGCGGCGGGTGATGTTCGGTGAGACGTGGCCGTTCTGGGGTTATCTCTCGTGGAGATCCCGCTTCCATGCGGGCATGTTCGGGCTGTGGTGGTTCATTGCCTTCGCCCCCACCTTGATCGCACTGGCAGACCCGCCAAGGACATGGTGGCTCACTGCATTCGCGCTCGCGATCGCGCTGGTGTGGCATCACTTTAATGGCCGCATCCTGCTCTGGCTGCTGTGTGCGTCGCCTCTCGAGCGGCCCGATCTCCATGCGCACTTTGCGCGCGTGTTCGAAGGTGCGCGAGTCCCGCGGCCGACCCTGTGGCGCGCCGGCGTCGAGGGCGGCCGGCTCGCCAATGCGTTCGCGATGATCACGCTCAACCGGCGGGGCGTGCTGTTCTTCGATTCATTGCTCGATCTGTTACCACCGGAGCAAATCACCGCCATCCTGGCGCACGAGGTCGCTCACCTCGAGCAGTTCCATCGACGGCGGCTGCTCGGCATCTACATCACGATGACGAGCCTCATCGTCCTGCTGATGACGGGCTCTGGCGTGGCTGCTCTCCTCGTGCCGGGATTCGAGGAGTGGTCTTGGATCGTCTCCGTGGCCGGCGTGTTCGCAGCGATGTGGTTACGCGCGCGCCGGATGCAGACGCATGAAACCGATGCCGATCTACGCGCGATCGAGTTGTGCGGCGACCCCGAATCGCTGATCCGCGGGCTCATTCGCATCTACGAGATCAATCACATCCCACGACGGTGGTCCTCGATGACCGAGGAGCGCGCCACACACCCAAGCCTGGCGCGGCGCATTCGAACGATCCGCGATCGCATGGCGGCCACCCACGCGGCGCCGGAGCCGATCGAGCGACTCGTCGTCGCCTCATCGGAACGTGGTCGCTACGCTGTGCTCGATCAGCAACGTGTGGCGTTTGCGTGGATCGACGAGTCGTCTCGCCGCGTCGAAGCGGACACGGATGTGACGATGCTCCTCGAGCGAGCGAGCCGCGTCGAGATGATCAGCTTCGACCAGTTGTGCGAGCTGCGACTGTCGGCCACGCGTGGACGGATCGATCTGATCGCGGTCGGCCGCAAGTCGCGCCGTTGGTCGATGCCTATCGGCGAGATCGACGCCGCTCGTGTGCAGCACGCGCTCGATCGCGTCGATCACCTCATCGTCGCACCGCCTGCCGCGCGAGACTACGGCTTGGTCCGCCGCGCGGTTATCCTGCTGGTATTTCTGCTTGCGGCGCCCTATAGCGCCCTCGGGGCCGTGCTTGCGCCGGCACTGCTCGCGTTTCGCCGGCCCAAGCGACCGTTGATGCTGGCGCTGGCCGCCGCTCTGGCCGGCACGGCGGTCGCGTCGGTCAACGATCCCAACGCCAGCGTCACACGCGTCACGTTGATGGCGGTGCTCACTCTGTTTGTCGTGTTGAGCATGACCGTTCGCCGCCAATCCCAGGAAGAGCCCGAGACCCCGCTATGGATCTGGATTGAGCGGCTGGGTCTGCTCGTGCCGGTGCTCGTCGGTGTGATCTTTGCGGCCGCGAACGCGAGCGATCTGTTCGGGCTGCATGCAGCGGTGCGTGATCGCGCGTGGTTCCCTGCTGCGCTCGCCGCAATGGCATCGTTCTACATCGCCCAGACCAGCCCACGCACAGCGCGACGCGCCGGTCTCGGCGTGGCCCTCATTGCGACCGCCGCGCTCGTCGTTGGCTCACCGTGGTTCCTGCTTCACGCAGTCGCGGATCCACTTGTCGCCGACATGCCACTCTTACACGAGACGGTCGTCCCCGTGACGACGCTCACCACGCGGTCGGTACGCGGCAGTTTCAGTACTGTGCTCCTCACACGCGACGCGACGCACTTCGTGCTGGCCGGCGAGTACGAGGCCGAGTACAACGACGATTCGAGTACGCCACAGCCGTTGCGATTCATCGCTGGCGCCTTCGATGGCTGGCAACGTGAGATTCGCGCGCTCGACGTCGCCGTGATCGACGATCAGCGGCTACTCATCCTCGATCGCGAGCGCGGGTCAAGTCGGTTGCGCGCCGAAGACCTGCGTAGCGGCCGAACGTTGTGGACGCTGGCACTGACTGACGCCGATCTCGCGACCATTAGCGCAGCACCCGACGGACGATGGCGCGCGTTCGCACGGCGTGGACGTCAGTTCCAACGGCTCGAGGGGCGTGTCGGTTCATCGCTGTTCACCACCGCGGGTTGGACCGTGGCCGCCGACAAGCAAAGCTACGTCGATATGCCACTCAACGATGGCGGCGCCGGCGCACTCGCACTGGCGTCGGTGTGGCATGAACCATCGTTCACGTCGCTCTTAACAGACTGGCGCGAAACCAAGCGGCTCTTTTATGTGGACGGAACGAATACAACCGAGATCGCCAGGTCACATCTCAGCGTTGAGTGCACGACGCCACCCATCGACGTGACCGGCAGCGTCTGCGTATCGTTCGACGGACGATCGTCGCGGTTATGGCGGGTGAATCTCGCGAGCGGCAGACTGGACCCTCTTGGCGAGACGCGTCAGATGCTGTGGAAACCGTTCCAGATTTCACAGGATCGTGTGGCCGGCATCGTCAACGGACGGCCGGCGCTGACCATGATGGACGCGCATCGCGTCATCACGCTCGCACCCGACGCGCGATGCTGGGCGATGGATGCTGACGTATCGCGAGACATGGTCGTCGCGGCGTGCCTTGACGGCGACGCCACAACCGTCTCTCTGTATCGACTACCTGCCGGCGCCTACTGACGCAATGCGTAGACGAACAACGAACTGCCCGCAGCGAACGCGACGTACTGCCGGCCGCCGAGCATGTAGGTCATCGGTCCGTTCGAGACCGATCCCCCGACGTTGGCTTTCCACAGCAACGCGCCGGTCTTTGCGTCGAGCGCCAGCGCGTAGCCTTCACGTCCACCGGTGAAGAGCACATCGGATGCGGTGCTGAGGACGCCCGCGTCCACGACGTCCGCCATCTTGTACTCCCACTTCTTCTCGCCGGTGTTGGGATCGATCGCCTGGATGCCGCCCCATCCTTCTTCGGGGCGCCGCCGATTGATCGATGGCCCAGGTGTGAGCAGGCGGATCGGCATCGCCGGCAGTGCGCCGGTGAAACGCTGACCCTCTTTGTATTCGACTGGGCGCTTTGTGAACGTCGAGTACGTATCCCCCCACATCGGCAGGTAGAACAGATTGGTCCGCGGGCTGAATGCCGGCGAGTACCAGTTCGTGCCGCCCTGCACGCCGGGGTAGATGAGCACGCCGTCCTCAGAGAGCGGCACCATGTTTTGCGGGCGGCCCTTCGCGTCGAGTCCGCTCGTCCACGTCACCTTCGTGAATGGCTTGCCGAGCAGGAACTGACCGTTCGTGCGATCGAGCACGTAGAAGAAGCCGTTGCGGTTGCCGAACAACATCGCCTTGCGCGGCTTGCCTTGCCACTGGATGTCGGCAAGCACCGGCACCTGCACGGAGTCGTAGTCGTAGACGTCGTGCGGCGTGAACTGGAAATGCCACTTCAGCGCGCCAGTGTCTGCATCGAGCGCCACCACTGAATCGCTGTACAAGTTGTCACCGAGCCTGCCGTCACCGTTCCAATCGGGACCAGGATTGCCAACGCCCCAGTAGGTCAGATTGAGATCCGCATCGTAGGTGCCGGTCACCCAGATCGACCCACCGCCCGTCTTCCACGAATCGCCCGCCCACGTCTCGTTGCCCTTTTCACCGGGGCCGGCAATCGTGTAGAACCGCCAGACTTCGCGGCCGCTCTTGGCATCGAACGCGGCGATAAATCCACGCACGCCGTATTCGCCGCCGGCGGTGCCGAGGATCACCTTGTCCTTCACGACGAGCGGCGCGACCGTCAACGAATAGCCCGTGTCGGGGCGCGCGCCACCGACGGCAATGTTCCACACCAGACCGCCCGTCTTCGCATCGATCGCAATGAGCCGGCCGTCGATCGTCGCCATGTAGAGCGTGTTCTCGTGGATCGCCAGCCCGCGATTCACACGACCGCAGCAGAGACGCGCCAGCGGCGACGGGATGTACGGATAGACCCAGAAGACGCGACCAGTTGCCGCATCCATCGCGACGACGTCGTTGGGCGGCTGAACCGTGTACATGACGCCGTCCACTACCAGCGGCGTCGCCTCGAACTTCTCCAGCGAGCGCGCCTGAAACACCCACTGCAGCTCGAGGTTCTTCACGTTCTCAGCCGTGATCTGCGTCAGCGTACTGTGCCGCTGCCCGAGCATGTCGCCGGAGTACGTCGTCCACTCACGTACTTGACCGTTCGCGGCGGCGACCGCGGCAAGGACGCCTACAAGCACTACGAATCCGCGCATTCTCATCGTCTGCCCTTCAACGTCGAGAGGTATGTGACTAGATCGGCGATCTCCTGCGCGTTCAGCTTGTCCTTGTAGGACGGCATGGGCGACTCCTTGGGGATCGTGAACTCGCGGATGGTGGATTTGTCGACTAAACGCAGGCGACCCGTGCTGTCGATCACCTGCACGGTGAACGTGTCTTGATTCAACAGGCGTCCCGTGATCGTCGCGCCATCGCGCGTGACGATGCGTGCCGGCCGGTGATCGGAACGGATATCGGCGCTCGGTTCGACGATCGCGCGCTGCAGCTCGATCGCACGCCGTGACCCGCCCACTTCACTGAGCGATGGACCGCCGCGAGCGCCCACGCCCGCGACACTATGGCAGTTTTGACATTGCCCCTTGCCGGTGAAGAGTGCCTGCCCGCGTGCGGCGTCCCCCTTGAGCATTCCGGTTGTGGATGACGTGGCCAGTGACCGCAGGTAGGCGACGATCGTGCCGGCCTGGCCCTCCGAAAAACTACTGGGCGGCATGGCCGTTCCCGAAATACCGCCGATGATGATCTTCACGATCTCATCGTCGGTCGTGCCGCGCCGGAATTTTCCGCTGCCAAGATTGATCGACGGAACGCCGTCGCCGTCGGGACCATGACAGGCGGTGCAGTTGGCTTGATAGAGCTGCCCGCCGTTCTCGATGTCCGCTGGCGTGTATCCATGCCCCTGTGCATGGGCGACCGATGCCCACACGATGCCGAGCGCGGTGAGGACGATAGCGTGTTTCATTTGAGGGGAATCCTACCTTACGGAAGGAATCAGGTATCAGGAATCAGGAATCAGAAATCAGGGCGGTGCGCTGAAACGCGCGCTCGTATCCAGGCATCAAAAGCATCAATGCCGCAATCAGAACGGTGCCCAATGCCAGCTGCGTGAGCAGCGTCGTGTAAGACCCTGTCGCGTCGAAGGCACGGCCCATGAGAATCGGGCCGACTGCGCCGGCGATTGCGTACGCCGTCCACGTGAAGCCATAGAGCATTGCGAACGATCGCAGACCGAGATACCGCGACAAGATGTAGGGCGTGACATCGGCTTCGGCACCCATGCCGAATCCGATCAGCGCCGCAGCGATGACGCCGACCGTCAGGGACTGCGCGCCGGCAAGCAGGTACGTTCCGAGCGCGGCGATCGACAAGAGACAGAAGCCCACGCGCGGGGCGAAAAAGCGATCGAGCAACCAGCCGGTCGTCAATCGTCCGAGCAGACTCGCCGCTCCCATCGCTGACAGCGCGAGCGCCGCACCGCTCGCCGGCACGCCGCGATCGGTCAGCAGCGCGGCCATATGCGTCAGGGCACCGTTTTGCGCGATCGACTGTGCAAAGAGCACCGTCACGAGAATCCAGAACACCGGCGATGTCAGTCCCTCGCGAACCGTTGCTCCGTCCAGAATGGCGTCGGTGCGGTGATCGACCGGCCGCTCACGGATGAAGCGGGCCACGATTGGGACACCGACGACGATGACGAGCGCCCCGAGCACCATGCAGGCCGGCCGCCAGCCGATCGATTGGATGAGAGCTTCCGCTGCCGGGGGAAGCACGACAGCACCGACGGCGCCGCCAGACATCACGATGGCGAGCGCGGCACCGCGCCGGCTTTCGAACCAGCTCGACACGGCGCGCGTGTAGGC